>NZ_JAAAPJ010000005.1:311018-622036 GCF_009909145.1 Corallococcus silvisoli | reverse complement strand
GTCATGCCGGGCGACAACATCGCCATCGAGGTGGAGCTGATCACCCCGGTCGCGATGGAGAAGGAGCTCCGGTTCGCCGTCCGCGAGGGCGGTCGTACGGTGGGCGCGGGCGTCGTTGCGGAGATCATCGCCTGATCGGCTTCCCGCCGACCAGCTTTCACGGGCACTGAGTTGCGGAGGGGAGGGCTGCTTTTGTAGCCTTCCCTTCTCGCATCTGGTGAAATGAGCCATGCCGAAGGGTAACCGTTCCATCATCTCGCTCGAGTGCACGACGTGCAAAGAGCGGAACTACACGACCACGAAGAACAAGCGGAAGAGCCAGGACAAGCTTGAGCTGAGCAAGTTCTGCCCTCGCTGCCGCAAGCATACGGACCACAAGGAAGGCAAGGTCTAGGTCGTCTGTTCCATGAAGGTTTAGGCCAGTAGCTCCAACGGTAGAGCAGCGGTCTCCAAATCCGCGTGTTGGGGGTTCGAATCCCTCCTGGCCTGCCAGCTTCAGTACAGGGACCCCCGGTACCGAGCGGTGCCGGGGGTCCCTGCCTTTTCGCAGTCCAGCTTCCACAGTCCCTCGTGAGGCACCATGGCGACGGCATCTGAGGCCAGCCAGCAGGCTAACCGCTCGGGTATCGACCCCAAGCGGCTCGTGGTCATCTTCTATCTCGTCGCCGGCATCGTCCTGGCCCTCTTCCTGGAGCACGTCTTCGGGTTGCTCTGGAGCCGGTTCGGCTGGAGTGACGTCGAACTGTTCGAGGGCCTCGGCTGGCGCGTGTCGACCCTGGTGGGCTACGTGACGGCCCTGGGGCTCGTGCTGGCGTCCTACTTCCACCCCCGTACGCACGCCTTGTCCATCGACGTGGCGTCCGAGCTGATGAAGGTCACCTGGCCCTCCTGGTCGGAGACCCGCGCGTCGACCATGGCCGTGGTCGTCGCCTCGCTCGTGGCGGCCGTTCTGCTCTTCTGCATCGACACCGTCGCCTACAACTTGATGGTGGAGTGGCTGCCTGCCCTGTGGGGGAAGCTGTAATGGCGAAGAAATGGTTCACGGTCCAGACCTACTCGAACTACGAGAACCAGGCGAAGAAGAACCTGGAAGAGCAGGTGCGCCTCAAGGGCCTGCAGGACCAGGACTTGATCGGTGAGATCCTCATCCCCATGGAGCAGGTCGTGGAGATGGTGAACGGCGAGAAGAAGACCACCCGCCGCAAGCTCTTCCCCGGCTACATCTTCGTCCAGATGGAGCTTAGCGACACCACCCTGCACCTGGTGAAGAACACCTCCAAGGTGACCGGGTTCCCGGGCGTCGGGCAGAACGAGCAGCCTCGGCCCATGTCGGACGCGGAGGTCGCGCGTCTCACGGCGCAGGTCACCGAGGGCGCGCACAAGCCCAAGCCCAAGGTCCAGTTCGAGACGAGCGACACGGTGCGCGTCATCGACGGCCCGTTCGCCAACTTCAACGGCACCGTGGAAGAGGTCAACCCGGAGAAGGGCCGCGTCCGCGTGCTCGTCAGCATCTTCGGTCGTGCGACCCCCGTGGAGCTCGACTTCATGCAGGTGGAGAAGACCACCGGCTAGCAGTTCCCAGTCTTCCGCGCCCGAGTGAAGGGCGTGGATCAACGGGTGGGAGGGTCGTCCCGTCTGGCGACCCGTTGGAACCACCCTCTCGAAAGGCAGCAGTCCGCCGATGAAGAAGGTCACAGGTCAGGTCAAGTTGCAGATCCCCGCCGGCAAGGCGAACCCCGCCCCGCCGATCGGTCCCGCCCTCGGTCAGCAGGGTGTGAACATCATGGAGTTCTGCAAGCAGTTCAACGCCAAGACGCAGGCGGAGGCCAAGGAGGGTCTGATCATCCCGGTGATCATCACCGTGTATCAGGACCGCTCCTTCACCTTCATCCTGAAGACGCCCCCCGCCGCCATCCTCATCAAGAAGGCCGCGGGTCTCCACACGGAGAAGAAGAAGGGTTCGGGCGCGAAGAAGCCGGGCAAGGAGAAGGTGGGGCAGATCACCCGCAAGCAGCTCGAGGAGATCGCCAACAAGAAGATCCAGGACACCACCGCCGCGTCCATCGAAGCCTGCATGAACACCATTGCTGGCACCGCGCGCTCCATGGGCATCGACGTCGTCGGCTAGCCCGCCCCATCTCTCAAGGATTCCTGCCATGGCTACCAATGGAAAGAAGTTCCGCGCGTCCTCCGAGCTGGTGGACCGCAACAAGCGCTACGCAGTCGCCGAGGGCTTCGCGCTGCTGAAGAAGACGGTGGACTCGCGCGCGACGAAGTACGACCAGACGGTGGATGTCGCCATCAACCTGGGCGTGGACCCGAAGCACGCGGACCAGATGGTCCGTGGCGCCGTGGTGCTCCCGCACGGCACCGGCGCCACCGTGCGCGTCGCCGTGTTCGCCAAGGGCGAGCGCGCCACCGAGGCCACCAACGCCGGCGCGGACATCGTGGGCGCGGAGGACCTCCAGAAGCGCATCGAGGAGGGCTTCCTCGACTTCGACACCGTCATCGCGACGCCGGACATGATGGGCGTCGTCGGCCGCCTCGGTAAGGTGCTCGGTCCCCGCGGCCTCATGCCGAACCCGAAGGTGGGCACGGTGACCATGGATGTCGCCAAGGCCATCCGCGACTCCAAGGGCGGTAAGGTGGACTTCCGCGCGGAGAAGGCGGGCATCGTCCACGCGAAGATGGGCAAGGCCTCCTTCGCCGCGGACAAGCTCGAGGCGAACTTCAACGCGCTGGTGGACCTGGTGATGAAGCTCAAGCCGGCCACCGCCAAGGGCGTGTACCTGAAGGGCATCGCCATCTCGACGACCATGGGGCCGGGCATCAAGCTCGACACCACGGAAATCCTGGCGCGTCACCGCTAGTCCCAGGGTGCCCGGGTGGGTAGGGAAGGGTGCGCTCCTCAACGGGGAGCGTCCCTCCCGTCATCCGCTGAACGTCCGTTCGATAGAAAGTGCTGGATCTTTGCGAAAGCCGGGGGTATAGGCCCCCGGCTTTTGCAATTGGAGCGCCATGTCGAGAGACGCGGCGTTCCGACCTGGTTCATGACAGCAGGGACCTGGAAGGGAGAAGACGCGTCCGTTGGGAACCGGGCAACCGGTCGGGCCGTCCATCCACTCCTGGTTCAAACGGCCGCAAGGTCAGCCCTGCCGAGACTGGAGGTGCGGTGTGGTGCCTCTCGGAGGCCCCCCTCTCGCTCTGCCACTTTGGCCCAGGCATCACGCCCGACCGTCCGGTCGGGCCATGAAGGAGGTGAGTCAAGGTGCTGAAGAGCGAGAAGGAAGAAATGATCAAGGAGCTCCACGAGAAGTTCGCCCGGACGAAGACGGCGGTTGTCGCCGAATTCTCCAAGGTGGACGTGGAGACCGTCACCAAGCTGCGTCGCAAGTTCCGCGAGGGCAAGGTCGAGTACAAGGTCATCAAGAACACGCTGGCGCGCCGTGCCGCTCAGGGTACGTCCGTCTCCGTGATTTCCGATGACTTCACCGGTCCCGTGGCCCTCTGCATCAGCTACGACGACGAGGTGGCTCCTGCGAAGATCCTGATGGATTTCATCAAGGACATGGAGACCATCAAGGTCCGTAGCGCCGTCGTCGCCGGTAACAAGGTCGACGCCAACGGCGTGAAGGCGCTGGCGAAGTTGCCGGGCCTCAATGAGCTGCGCGGGCAGTTGCTCGGCATGCTCAACCAGCCTGCTGGCAAGCTGGTTCGGACCATCGCGGCCCCCGGGTCGCAGCTCGCGCGGGTCATCCAGGCCAACGCGGACAAGGCGCAGGGGCAGTAATCGTTCCGAGAAGTTTTTCTACCGCAACCTCTTCGGTCGAGCCACCCAGCTGGGTCGCCGGCCGTTAGTCAAACAGAAGGACATGTTCCATGGCCGATTTGAACGCGATTGTTGAGCAGCTCTCCCAGTTGACCATTCTCGAGGCCGCCGAGCTCGTGAAGTCGCTGGAGACCAAGTGGGGCGTTTCCGCCGCCGCCGTGGCCGTTGCCGCGGGCCCGGCTGCCGCCGCCGCCGCCCCTGTTGAGGAGAAGACGGAGTTCAACGTGGTGCTGGCGAACGCCGGCGCCAACAAGATCAACGTCATCAAGGAAATCCGCGCCATCACCGGCCTGGGCCTGAAGGAGGCCAAGGACCTGGTCGAGGGCGCGCCCAAGACGGTCAAGGAAGGCGTCAACAAGGACGACGCCAAGAAGATCAAGGACCAGCTCGTCGCGGCTGGCGCCACCGTCGAGATCAAGTAGTTCTTACAGGGGCTGTCCTGTTCTTCCGGGAAATCCCGGGCAGCCTCCTGACCGGATGAGCAGGCCGGCGTCCCCATTGCTGGGACGCCGGCTTTGCCCATTTGACATTTGCCAAATTTCCCGGCGCCGCCGCGCGTTACTGAAGTTTGCCCCGCCCGAGCAGCCGTCCCCGGAGACCGAATGCCGACGCAGATCCAGAACAATTTCCGCGTGCGGAAGACCTTCGCGAAAATCGCGAAGATCATCGACATTCCCAATCTCATCAACATCCAGAAGCAATCCTACGAGAAGTTCCTCCAGGCCGACATCGCCCCGGAGAAGCGTGAGGATCTTGGCCTTCAGGGTGTCTTCAAGTCCGTCTTCCCGATCCGGGACTTCAACGAGACCTCTTCGTTGGAGTTTGTGAGCTACCACCTGGAGAAGCCGAAGTACGACGTTGATGAGTGCCACCAGCGTGGAATGACCTACTCGGCGCCTATCAAGGTCGTCGTGCGCTTGGTCGTCTGGGACAAGGACGAGGAGACCGGCGCCCAGTCCATCCGCGACGTGAAGGAGCAGGAGGTCTACTTCGGCGAAATCCCGCTGATGACCCAGAACGGTACGTTCATCATCAACGGCACCGAGCGCGTCGTGGTGAGCCAGCTGCACCGCAGCCCGGGTGCGTTCTTCGACCACGACAAGGGCAAGAGCCACTCGTCTGGCAAGCTGCTCTACAACGCCCGCATCATCCCGTACCGCGGCTCGTGGATCGACTTCGAGTTCGACCACAAGGACCTGCTGTACGTGCGCATCGACCGGCGCCGCAAGCTGCCGGCCACCGTGCTCATCCGCGCCCTGGGCGCCGTCGGTGACACGGCGAAGAAGAACCCGCTCGACTTCAAGGGCTCCACCGAGGAGATCCTCAACTACTACTACGCCACCGAGACCATCTACCTGCAGAGCGCCGCCGACTTCGAGAAGTCGGTCGAGCTGGAGCTCCTGCCGGGTCAGCGCGCCACGCGCGACATCAAGACCAAGTCCGGTGAGCTGATCGTCAAGAAGAACCGCAAGTTCACGCGCGCCGCCATCAAGAAGCTCGAAGCGGCGAAGATGACCAAGCTGCCCATCGACGCGGACGAGCTCTTCACCAAGGTGTCCGCCTACGACGTGGTGGACGAGAACACCGGTGAGGTCATCCTCGAGTGCAACGAGGAGGTCTCCCAGGAGAAGGTGGACGAGCTCCTCAAGCGGGAGATCAAGGAGTTCAAGGTCCTCTTCATCGACAACCTCAACGTGGGTCCGTACCTGCGTGAGACGTTGATGCTGGACAAGATCGAGTCGCCCGAGCAGGCCATCATGGAGATCTACCGGCGCCTGCGCCCGGGTGATCCCCCGACGCCGGAGACGGCGACGAACCTGTTCAGCAACCTGTTCTTCAACCCGGAGCGCTACGACCTGTCCAAGGTCGGCCGCCTCAAGCTGAACTTCAAGTTCAGCCTCGAGGAGCCCTTGGATGGTCAGATCCTCACCAAGCGCGACATCCTGGAGGTCATCCGCTACCTGATCGACCTGAAGAACGGCAAGGGGACGATCGACGACATCGACCACCTGGGCAACCGGCGTGTGCGCGCGGTGGGTGAGCTGCTGGAGAACCAGTACCGCATCGGTCTGGTTCGCATGGAGCGGGCGATCAAGGAGCGCATGAGCCTCCAGGAGATCGAGACGCTCATGCCGCACGATCTCATCAACGCCAAGCCCGTGACGGCGGTCATCAAGGAGTTCTTCGGGTCCAGCCAGCTGTCGCAGTTCATGGACCAGACGAACCCGCTCTCGGAAGTCACGCACAAGCGCCGTCTGTCCGCGCTCGGGCCTGGCGGCCTCACGCGTGAGCGCGCGGGCTTCGAAGTCCGCGACGTGCACCCGACGCACTACGGCCGCATCTGCCCCATCGAGACGCCGGAAGGCCCGAACATCGGCCTCATCGCGTCGCTGTCGACCTACGCGCGCGTCAACGAGTTCGGCTTCGTGGAGACGCCGTACCGCAAGGTGGACGCGGGCAGCGTGACGGCGGACGTGGCGTTCTACTCGGCGCTGGAGGAGGAGAAGCACACCATCGCCCAGGCCAACGCGGAGACGGACAAGAAGGGCAAGTTCCTCAACGCGCTGGTGCAGAGCCGCCGCAGCGGCGAGTTCGTCCAGGTCAAGGCCGAGGACGTGGACCTGATGGACGTGTCCCCGAACCAGCTGGTGTCGGTGGCCGCCTCCCTCATCCCGTTCCTGGAGAACGACGACGCGAACCGCGCGCTGATGGGCTCCAACATGCAGCGCCAGGCCGTGCCGCTGCTGCGCACGTCCGCGCCGCTCGTGGGCACTGGTATCGAGGCCATCGTCGCGCGCGACTCGGGCGTGACGTGCGTGGCCCGCCGCGACGGCATCGTGGAGTCGGTGGACGCCAGCCGCATCGTGGTGAAGGCGGACTCCAACGCGGCCCTGAGCGACGTGTCCAGCGAGGTGGACATCTACAACCTGCTCAAGTACCAGCGCTCCAACCAGAACACGTGCCTCAACCAGAAGCCCATCATCCGCAAGGGTGACCGGGTGAAGAAGGGCGACGTGATCGCGGACGGTCCGGCCACCGAGACCGGTGAGCTGGCGCTGGGGCAGAACATCGTCGTCGCGTTCATGCCGTGGCAGGGCTACAACTTCGAAGACTCCATCCTGCTCAGCGAGCGCATCCTCAAGGAGGACGTCTTCACGTCCATCCACATCGAGGAGTTCGAGTGCATCGCGCGCGACACCAAGCTGGGCAAGGAGGAGATCACCCGCGACATCCCGAACGTGGGTGAGGAAGCCCTCAAGGACCTGGACGAGAGCGGCATCATCCGCATCGGCGCCGAGGTGAAGCCCGGCGACGTGCTGGTGGGCAAGATCACCCCGAAGGGCGAGACCCAGCTGTCTCCGGAAGAGAAGCTGCTGCGCGCCATCTTCGGTGAGAAGGCCGGCGACGTGCGCGACAGCTCCCTGCGCGTCCCCCCGGGCGTGGTGGGCACCGTCATCAACGCCAAGGTGTTCAGCCGCAAGGGCGTGGAGAAGGACGAGCGCGCCAAGCAGATCGAGTCCATGGAGGAGGCGAAGCTCCTCAAGGACCAGAACGACGAGATCAAGGTCCTCCAGGACTCCGCCTACAGCCGCCTGCGCGGCCTGGTCCGCGGCAAGGAGGTCCAGGGCAAGCTCGTGGACGACAAGGGGAAGATCCTCCTGAAGAAGGGGGACATCCTCAACGACGAACTGCTGGCCACGGTGCCGTACAAGTACTGGGGCGAGATCTCCGTCGGTGATCCGCTGGACGCGCGCCTGCGCGACATCCTGCGCAACCTGGAGGAGACGAAGGAGGCCGTGAAGCTGGCCTTCGGCGAGAAGATCGCCCGCATCAAGAAGGGCGACGAGCTCCCCCCGGGCGTCATCAAGATGGTGAAGGTGTACGTCGCCATCAAGCGCAAGCTGGCGGTGGGCGACAAGATGGCCGGCCGCCACGGCAACAAGGGCGTCGTGTCCCGCGTCCTCCCCGAGGAGGACATGCCGTACCTGGAGGATGGCCGTCCGGTGGACATCGTCCTCAACCCGCTCGGCGTTCCCAGCCGCATGAACATCGGGCAGATCCTGGAGGTCCACCTGGGCTGGGCCGCCAAGGGCGTGGGCGAGCAGATCCAGCGCTACCTGGATGAGAACTTCAGCGGCGAGCAGCTCAAGAAGCAGCTGAAGACCATCTACGACGACAAGGCGTTCGGCGACTTCGTGGACGGCCTGTCCGACCCCGAGGTGCAGGACCTCTGCCGCCGCCTGAAGAAGGGCATCCACGTCGCGACGCCGGTGTTCGACGGCGCCCGCGAGACGGAGATCCACGGCCTGTTCGACGAAGGCCGGCTGCCGCGCTCGGGCCAGATGGTGCTCTTCGACGGCCGCACGGGTGAGCCGTTCGACCAGAACGTCACCGTGGGCGTGATGTACATGCTCAAGCTGCACCACCTGGTGGACGAGAAGATCCACGCCCGTTCCATCGGGCCCTACTCGCTCGTCACGCAGCAGCCCCTGGGCGGTAAGGCCCAGTTCGGCGGCCAGCGTCTGGGCGAGATGGAAGTGTGGGCGATGGAGGCCTACGGCGCGGCGTACACGCTGCAGGAGTTCCTCACGGTCAAGTCGGACGACGTGGTGGGCCGCACGCGCATGTACGAGGCGATCGTCAAGGGCGACAACGTCCTGGAGAGCGGCCTGCCCGAGTCGTTCAACGTGCTCCTCAAGGAGCTCCAGTCGCTGGCCCTGGACGTGGAGCTGCTCGAGAGCGCGCCCCCCGAACGGCAGCGCAGCTTCGGCGGCGACTTCCTGGGTGGTGGCGACGGCGAGGACCGCAAGTCCGGGACCGAAGCCTAGGCCTTTTCAAAGAAGCCGGTGCGCCCGCCTGACCGGCTGGCTGCTTCCTCGTAGGGGGAGCGGCTGGCCGGGTGCAGGGCGGGGGCCCGAAACGTTTGGCGCCTCGGGCGCTCATAAGTTTTCGGAGGCAACGTGAAGGACATTTTCAACTTCTTCGAGAAGCCGAAGGACCCGCTGTCGTTCAACGCCATCCGCATCGCGCTGGCGTCGCCCGACAAGATCCGCCAGTGGTCGCACGGCGAGGTGAAGAAGCCGGAGACGATCAACTACCGCACCTTCAAGCCGGAGCGGGACGGGCTCTTCTGCGCCCGCATCTTCGGGCCGGTGAAGGACTACGAGTGCAACTGCGGCAAGTACAAGCGCATGAAGCACCGTGGCGTCGTGTGCGAGAAGTGCGGCGTGGAGGTCATCCAGTCCAAGGTGCGCCGTGAGCGCCTGGGACACATCACGCTGGCCACGCCCGTGGCCCACATCTGGTTCCTCAAGTCGCTGCCCAGCCGCATCGGCAACCTGCTCGACATCACCCTCAAGGAGATGGAGAAGGTGCTGTACTGCGAGAGCTACATGGTCATCGACCCGAAGGCGACGCCGCTGCAGCGTGGCGAGCTCGTCTCCGAGGAGAAGATGCACCGGCTCTTCCAGGAGCACGGCGAGGACTCGTTCACCGCGGGCATGGGCGGCGAGGCCGTCCGCGAGATGCTCAAGTCCCTGGACGTGGAGAAGCTGTCCGAGGAACTGCGCAAGGACATGCGCGAGACCACCAGCGAGGCGAAGCGGAAGAAGTACGCCAAGCGCCTGAAGGTGGCCGAGGCGTTCCGCGTCTCCGGCAACAAGCCGGAGTGGATGATGCTGGATGTCATCCCCGTCATCCCGCCCGACCTGCGCCCCCTGGTCCCCCTGGACGGCGGCCGCTTCGCGACCTCCGACCTCAACGACCTGTACCGCCGCGTCATCAACCGGAACAACCGCCTCAAGCGGCTCCAGGAGCTGAACGCGCCGGACATCATCATCCGCAACGAGAAGCGGATGCTCCAGGAGGCCGTGGACGCGCTGTTCGACAACGGCCGCCGCGGCAAGACCATCACCGGCCCGAACAAGCGGCCGCTGAAGTCGCTGTCCGACATGCTCAAGGGCAAGCAGGGCCGGTTCCGTCAGAACCTGCTCGGCAAGCGCGTGGACTACTCGGGCCGCTCCGTCATCGTCGTGGGTCCCGAGCTGCGCCTGCACCAGTGCGGCCTGCCGAAGATCATGGCGCTCGAGCTCTTCAAGCCGTTCATCTACAACAAGCTCGAAGAGAAGGGCTACGTCACCACCATCAAGTCGGCGAAGAAGATGGTGGAGAAGGAGCGTCCGGAGGTCTGGGACATCCTCGAGGATGTGATCCGCGAGCACCCGGTGCTCCTCAACCGCGCCCCCACGCTGCACCGCCTGGGCATGCAGGCCTTCGAGCCCGTCCTGATTGAAGGCAAGGCCATCCAGCTGCACCCGCTGGTGTGCGCCGCGTTCAACGCGGACTTCGACGGCGACCAGATGGCCGTGCACGTGCCGCTGTCCATCGAGGCTCAGATGGAAGCGCGCGTCCTGATGATGTCGACGAACAACATCCTCAGCCCCGCGAACGGCAAGCCGATCATCGTCCCGACGCAGGACATGGTGCTCGGCATCTACTACATGACGCGCGCCCGCGAGTTCGCCAACGGCGAAGGCCGCGTGTTCGCGTCGCCGGACGAGGTGCGCGCCGCATACGACCACGGTGAGGTCCACCTGCAGGCCAAGGTGGTGTGCCGCATCGACGGCAAGCGCAAGGAGACCACGGTCGGCCGCGTGCTGCTGTGGGAGGTCGTGCCGCGCCGCGTGGGCTTCGACGCCATCAACAAGGTGCTCGACAAGAAGTCGCTCGGTAACCTCATCGACCTCTGCTACCGCCTCACGGGCGAGAAGGAGACGGTGCTGCTGGCGGACCGCGTCCGCAGCGCGGGCTACTTCCACGCGACCCGCGCCGGTATCTCCATCGCGCTCAAGGACATGATCATCCCTGCGAAGAAGCAGGAGTTCCTGGACTACGCGCGCAAGGAAGTGTCGGAGATCGAGAACCAGTACCTGGAAGGCCTCATCACCGACGGTGAGCGCTACAACAAGGTCATCGATATCTGGGCGGAGATCACCGAGAAGGTCGCCCAGGAGATGATGCAGCAGATCTCCCAGGACGAGGCCTCCGGGGACGTGGACGGCAAGCGCGTGACGCGCAAGCAGCCCTCGTTCAACCCCATCTACATCATGGCCGACTCCGGCGCCCGCGGCAGCGCCCAGCAGATCCGCCAGCTGGCGGGTATGCGCGGCCTGATGGCCAAGCCCTCCGGCGAAATCATCGAGACGCCCATCACGGCCAACTTCCGTGAAGGCCTCTCCGTGCTCCAGTACTTCATCTCCACGCACGGCGCCCGCAAGGGTCTGGCGGACACGGCGCTCAAGACGGCCAACTCCGGTTACCTCACCCGCCGTCTCGTGGACGTGGCGCAGGACGCCATCATCAACGAGTACGACTGCGGCACCATGGACGGTCTGTTCATTGGCGCGCTGGTCGAGGGCGGCGAGATCATCGAGCCGCTGGGTGAGCGCATCCTGGGCCGCGTGGCCCTGGACGACATCCTCGACCCGGTGACGGGCGAGGTGCTGGTGCGCGCCAACGAGGAGATCGACGAGGACCGCGTCCGCCGCATCGAGAACAGCGGCCTGGACAAGGTGAAGATCCGCTCGGTGCTGACGTGCCAGGCCAAGCGCGGCATCTGCGTGGAGTGCTACGGCCGTGACCTGGCGCGTGGCCGCAAGGTGTCCGTGGGCGAGGCCGTGGGCGTCATCGCGGCGCAGTCCATCGGTGAGCCGGGTACGCAGCTCACGATGCGCACCTTCCACATCGGTGGCGCGGCGACCCGTCGCGCGGAGCAGTCCAGCCTGGAGAACCGCTACGCGGGTTCCGTGAAGTTCGCGGGCCTGAACACGGTGCAGAAGGCGGACGGCACGCTGGTGGCCATGAACCGCAACGGCGAGATCGTCATCGTCGACGAGTCGGGCCGCGAGCGCGAGCGCTACCAGATCATCTACGGCGCCCGCATCCTGGTGAAGGAACACCAGAAGCTGGAGCCGGGCGTGCTCCTGGCCGAGTGGGATCCGTTCGCCATCCCGCTGCTCACGGAAGTGGGCGGTGTCGTGCGCTACGAGGACATCATCGAAGGCGTGACGATGTCCGAGACGCTCGACGAGGTGACGGGCCTGTCGCGCAAGACGGTCATCGAGTCCAAGGACCCGGAGGCGCGCCCGCGCGTCACCATCCGCGACGCGTCCGGCAACGTGAAGGATCTGCCGTCCTCCAGGAACCAGGCGAGCTACTTCCTGCCCCAGGGCGCGATCATCACCGTGAACGACACGGATGAGATCTCCGCGGGCGAGGTCATCGCCAAGGTGCCGCGCGAGACGACGAAGACCAAGGACATCACGGGCGGTCTGCCCCGCGTGGCCGAGCTCTTCGAGGCGCGCAAGCCCAAGGACGCGGCGGCGATCGCGGAGATCGACGGCGTGGTGTCCTTCGGCAAGGACACCAAGGGCAAGCGCAAGCTCATCATCACCCCCGAGGTGAGCGGCGAGCAGCGCGCGGACCTGGCCAAGGAGTACCTGATCTCCAAGGGCAAGAGCATCAACGTCCACTCCGGCGATCGCGTGAAGGCCGGCGAGGCGATGATGGACGGCGCGGCCAACCCGCACGACATCCTCAAGGTGCTGGGCGAGAAGGAACTCGCGCGCTACCTGGTGGACGAAGTGCAGGAGGTCTACCGACTGCAGGGCGTGAAGATCAACGACAAGCACATCGAGACGATCGTCCGGCAGATGCTGCGCCGGGTGCGCGTCACCGACGTGGGCGACACCAACTTCCTGGTCGACGAGCAGGTCGAGAAGTGGGTGTTCGAGGAGGAGAACGAGAAGGTCATGTCCGAAGGGAAGCGCCCGGCCGTGGGCGAGCCCCTGCTGCTCGGCATCACGAAGGCGTCGCTCTCCACCGAGTCGTTCATCTCCTCGGCGTCGTTCCAGGAGACCACCAAGGTGCTCACCGAGGCCGCCATCAACGGCAAGGTGGACTACCTGCGCGGCCTCAAGGAGAACGTCATCATGGGCCGGCTCATCCCCGCCGGCACGGGCCTGCCGAACTACAAGCACCTCGACATCGAGGTGGAGAGCCCCACTGACGAGGTCAACGAGATGGAGGCCGCCCTGGCCGCCACCCACGGAGACGCCCCGCTGACCCCTCCGCCGTCGCGGCCGGACACCCGGTCCACTGACGTCGCCTAGTGCCTGCTCGGAGCGTCCCTGACGCTTCCTGAGCCAGCCGCCGTCCTGGTGTCATGCCGGGACGGCGGCTTTCTCGTTTTGCACACTTCACATTCTGTCGCCTTGACACCATGTCGCGGTGCGTTATGTTGACGCATCACGTTATGAGACCCGGAACAGCCGGGGGGGAGCACGACATGGCGACGACGAGTGCGAAGGCAGCGGAGAAGACGGGCGTCACGCAGAACGTGGAGGCCTACCTGAAGGGGCGGTTCACGCAGGCGCAGAAGCGCTTCGAGGGCCTGGAAGGGGAGGCGAACAGGGCCTTCCGGGCGCTGGAGACGCGGGGCCAGGTGGCGGCGAAGGAGGTCCAGGCCCTGTGGACGAAGGTGCAGGCCGGTGAGCTGCGCGTGGATCCGCGGGTCGTGGAGCTGAGCAAGAAGGTGGACGCGGCGGGCGCGGAGCTGCGCAAGCGGCTGGACGGGCTTCAGGCGAAGGTCGTGGAGGCGGTGGGAGTTGCCAGCCAGTCCCAGGTGGAGCAGATCACCCACGAGCTGGGTCGCCTGTCGAAGAAGCTGGATGTGCTCCTCAAGCCCACCCGGCGTCCCCACCCGGCGGCCAAGAATTCGGGCGGCGCGGCGTCTTCTCCGCGGGCCTGAGCAGCGTTTTCTTCACCCATGGGGTGTGCTTAGGTCGCAGACCCCCTTTGAATGCCCCGGGTTCCCTCCAAGAGGGCCTGGGGTACTCCCGGAGCGACTTCATGGACAACAACACCGAGGCCCCCCGAGAGAAGACCTCCGTGGCGGAGGCATTCGAGCGGATCTGGAGCCAGGCGCTCCTCGCGGTGAACACGGCGGAAGAGGAGGCTTCCCGCGCGGTGCAGCGCGTGGCCTCCGTGGCGGGTTGGAGCCAGGACGAGGTGAAGCGCCAGGCCCGTGAGTTCTCCGACCGCCTGGCGGGGCACCGCAAGGACCTGGAGCACAACGTGGAGGAGCGGGTCCGTACGGCCCTGACCCTCCTGAAGCTGCCGCGCCGCGAGGAGTTGCAGGCGTTCGGCGCCCGCCTGGAGCGTCTGTCCGAACGCATCCAGGCCCTGGAGCACCGCAAGTGAGTGGACCCGCCGCCTCGGGCGGCAGGTCGCTGGGGACGCGGTTCTTCGCGGGGCTGCATGCCCTGAGCAGTGGGTGCTCCCGGCTCCCCTTGCTCGCGGGTGTGGCGCTCGTGGTGTCCGCGCGGGTGGTGCCTCTCCTGGAGGAGCCCACCCCCCAGCCCGTGGTCCCCGAGGTGGTGGGGATGGAGTCCGCCTCCGAGGAGGCGGTCCTCATCGACGCGGTGCTGGCCAAGCGGGCCCCGGATCTGGGCCTCACGTTGCGCCGGCGGTTGGGGCAGGCCATCGACGAGGAGTCCCGCCGCACGGGGTATGACCCGCTGTTGGTGCTGGCGCTCATCGACGTGGAGTCCGACTTCGAGGAGGAATCCATCTCCGAGAAGGGGGCCCGGGGCCTGATGCAGATCAAGCCCAGCACGTTGCACTTCCTGGCGGAGAAGGAAGGGCTGAGGCTGTCGCGCGAGGAAGTGGTGTCCGACCCGGCCGTCTGCGTGCGCCTGGGCATCCGCTACCTGCGCTCGCTCCAGGGGCGTTTCGGCGGAGACCTGGACCTGGCGCTGATGGCGTACAACGCCGGCCCCACGCGCATCCGGGACGCCATGCGGGCCGGGGAGCTGGAGAAGTTCCGCCGCTACCCGCGTGCCGTGCGGCGCGACTTTCGCCGCTTCCGCGAGGGCCACGGCCTGGGCGGGGACTGGGCGCTCGCGCAGCGGGAGCTGCCTCCCGAAGCGTCTGGCGCGTCTCCGACCGCGGCGCCCTGAGCCCTCGTCCGAGTCCGCTGGACGGGGGTGAGGAACACGGGCCCCGGGGTGAATGTTCGGGGCGGCGGTGCGCTCCATGGTGGGCCACACCCGCCTTGTCCCGCTCCCCCGGGTGCGCTAAGTCGTTGCAAGCCCCCGGGACTGTTGAGGATTCCCTGGAGGAATGCCCCCATGCCCCGCTCGTCCGACCGCATCGCGCTCACCCTCGTGGCTTCCCTCGTTCCCGTGCTGGCCCTGGCTGGCTCGGTGTTCTTGAACGGTGTGAACATCGACGGCGTGAAGAACCAGCGCTTCGAGAAGGCCACCGTCCGCATCGACGCGGAGGGCAATGTCCACATCGACGCGCCGGGATACGCCGCTCGCGTGACGACCGTGACCCCCACGCCCTCGACGCCTCCCGCCACGCCTCCGCCGCCGGCCGCCACGCCTCCGGACGCGGGCGTTGCCCAGGCCCCCGCGCCGGCCGCGGCGCCCACTCCTCCGGCTTCCGTGCCGGGCCGAATCTCGCAGCGCTACTGGCTGGTGACGGAGCAGACGACGCCGGGGATGACGGACTTCGACATCGACGTGTATGTGAACTCGCGCTGGCTGCGCCGTTTGCGCAATAACGAGGACCAGGTGGTGATGGACATCACCAGTCAGTTGCGTCCCGGTCCGAACGCGGTGACGCTGATGGCCCGCAAGGTCGTCGCGGGGAGCCGCCGCAGCAGCTCTCCCGGGAACGTCTTCAAGGTGATCATCGGCGAGGGCAACGAGGGTGGCGGCAACGTGATGATTGACACGCCCCTCATCCGCTTCCAGAAGACGGCTGCGGACGCGCAGGACGCGACCGAGGAGTTCACCCTCACCACCCGCTGAAGGTGGGGCGGGCGCTCAGGAAGGGAGACGACGGTGTTCACCATCGACGAGCGCTACCGGGGCCTTCCCGCGAGCCGCGACCAGGTGCTCGCGCTGCACCTGGCCCTCAACACTCCGCACGTGGCCATCCCCGGCAAGCAGGCGGGGCCCGCGCAGGCCTTCGTGGTGGGGCTTCGGGGCGGGCAGGGCGCGGGCGTCTTCGTGTACCTGTACCTCGTGGAGGCGGGCGACTGCGCGGTGTACGTGTCCGGCCGGCGCATCCAGTCCGCGGATGAGCTGCGCGAGGACGAGGACGACGCGCTCGCGTTCGTGGAGTCGCTGGGCTTCATGATGGACAACGCGAACTGGCGCGCCGCGGCCCCCGCGCAGCAGGACGAGTGGCTCAAGACGCTGCCCGTGTTCTTCCGGGAGCCCACGCTCGTGCCCGCCGTGAAGGCCCGCGCCGAAGAGAAGCGCAACGTCGCCACCACCCTGGGCCGCTTCCTGGCCGCGTTCTGAACCTCCATCCCGGATTGGCACCCATGTTCCGCATCGCTTCCTCCAGCTTCCTCGCGCTCGTGCTCGCTTCCGCGGGCTGCGCGCACGTCCCCACGGAGAAAGAGCGCCGGAGTTCGGAGATCTATTACGACCTGGGCGTGCAGGCGCAGCAGCAGGGCCACGTGCAGGACGCGCTCGCGGAGTACCAGAAGGCGCTGGCGCAGAACCCGGACAACCCAGAGGCCCACAACGCGGTGGGCATCCTCCTGCACCTGTCCTTCCGGCGGCTCGATGAGGCGTCCTCCCACTACGAGCAGGCCCTGAAGCTGCGGCCGACCTTCTCCGACGCGCGCAACAACCTGGGCAACCTGCGCCTGGATCAGGGCCGCTACGACGACGCCATCAAGCTGTACGAGGAGGCGCTCAACGACATGCAGTACCGCTTCGGCTTCTCCGCGCAGGGCAACCTGGGCTGGGCGCTGTACAAGAAGGGCGATACGTCGAACGCCCTGCAGAACATCAAGGCGGCCATCACCACCAATCCGGACTTCTGCATGGGCTACCGGAACCTGGGCATCATCTACGACGAGACGGGCAAGACGGAGGAGTCCTGCCGGCAGTTCGGGAACTTCCGTGAGAAGTGCCCGGACGTCGCGGAGGCCTACCACCGCGAGGGTGTGTGCCAGGCGAAGCTCGGGCAGGTGGAGTCGGCGAAGAAGGCGTTCGCGGGCTGCGAGGCGAAGGCCCAGCCCTCCGAGCAGGTGCTGAAGGACGATTGCCGCTCACTGCTGGAACACCTCTAAGCCAGGGGGCGCTGAGAGACCGTGGATCACGTCGACTTTGGCAAATACCTCAGCCAGCAGCGCGAGCTGCGCGGCATGTCTCGCGAGGACGTCTCCCGGGAGACGAAGATTCCCCCCAGCCTCGTCGCCGCGCTGGAGGCGGGACAGGTGGAGCGGCTGCCCGAGCGCGTGTTCGTGCTGAACTACATCCGCGCGTACGCGCAGGTCATCGGCCTGTCGCCCGAGGAAGCGGCGCTGCGCTACGAGGAGGTGGACCGGGCGGTGCCCGCGCCGTCGCCCGTGCAGCTGGAGAAGGAGCGGCGCAAGCGGGCGTACGTCGTCCTGGCGGTGCTGCTGGCGGTGCTGCTCCTGGGCGCGGTCCTGTTCCTGATGGTGTCCGGGAAGCTTCCGTCTCCCGTGGCGCGTTGAAGGGGGATCATGGAGCGGTACGCCGACGATGCGTTCGTGCTGTCCACGGTCGACTACGGTGAGTCCGACCGGCTGGTGACGCTGCTGACGCGCGAGCACGGCAAGCTGACCGCGTTCGCGGCGGGGGCACGCAAGAGCAAGCGGCGGTTCGCGGGCGCCCTGGAGCCGTTCATGCGTCTGCGCGTGCAACTGGTGGAGACGCGCGGCAGCACGGTGCGGTTGGACTCGGCGGACATCGTCGCGGGCTTCTACGCGGCGCGCGAGGACCTGTCCCTCATCGCCCGGGCGCTGTACGCGGTGGAGCTGTGCCGCGAGCTCACGCGCGACCATGAGCCGCATCCGGAGCTGTTCCAACTGGTGGAGGGCTATCTGCACCGCCTGGACGCGAAGGAGGCCGGCCCCACGTCGCTGCTCGCGTTCGAATTGGCGGCGCTGGCGCAGGCAGGGCTGATGCCTCGCTTCGACTCCTGCTCGCTGTGTGGTGGACAGCCCGGTGAGCGTCCGCGGTTCGACCAGGGCCACGGCGGTGCCGTGTGCGAGCCCTGCGGCGGACGCGCGCGCGATTCGGTGGCGGTACCGGTGGCGCTCCTGTCCGGCCTGCGCTCGCTCCAGGAAGGCGCGCGCACGCCGCTGCCCGCGGACCTCCGGGCCCGTGCACGCGGGCTGCTCAACGTCTTCATCGCGCACCACCTGGGCCGCAAGCTCAAGAGCGTGGACTTCATGGCCCAGGTGGGCCTGGACTGACGGCGCGCGCGCTCCCGAGGGGAAGAGTCATGCACGAGGCCGGATCGCTGGACGTGGTGTGTGTCGGCGAGACGCTGGTGGACTTCCTTCCCGTGGCGGGCGGCGCCTCGCGCGTGCGGGACGTGGAGGCATGGCGGCCTTCGCCCGGGGGCTCTCCGGCCAATGTCTCCGTGGGGCTCGCGCGGCTGGGGCTGCGCTCGGCGATGGTGGGCGTGGTGGGCGCGGACGAGTTCGGCCACTTCCTGAGGGAGCGGCTGGCGGCGGACGGCGTGGACGTGAGCCGCCTGCGGCAGGTGGACCACGCGCGCACGGGCCTGCTGTTCGTTTCCCTGGATGCTCGCGGCGAGCGGACGTTCACGTACTTCCGGACGCGTTCAGCGGAGTTCCTGCTGGATGACTCGGACGTGGATGGGGACTTCGTGCGGTGCGCGAAGGCGGTGCACTGCGGCTCCAACTCGCTGCTGCTGCCGGAGGCGCGTGAGGCCATGGTGCGCATGCTCACCCTGGCGCGCGACGCCGGGATGCTGGTGAGCTGTGATCCGAACCTGCGGTTGCACGTGTGGAGCCAGCCGGAGGAGCTGCGAGTCCTCCTGGGGCGCATGCTCCCGTTGTGCACGGTGGTGAAGCTGTCCGAGGAAGAGGTGTCCTTCGCGACGGGGGCGACGACGCCCGAGGACGCCCTGCGCGTCCTGGCGGGGCAGGGCGTGCGGCTTCCGGTGGTGACGCTGGGCGAGCGCGGGGCGGTGTTCCTCTGGCGCGGCGAGGTCATCTCCATTCCCGCGCCCCAGGTCACGGTGGTCGATACGACCGGCGCGGGTGACGGCTTCGTGTCCGCGATGCTTCACGGACTGGTGCGCTGGTACGGCGATGCGCGTTCGCTGGAGGACGCGACCCGCGAAGAGCTGAGCGCGCTGATGGCCTTCGCCGCCAGCGTGGGGGCGAGGGTGGTCACGAAGCTGGGCGCGTTGGCGGCACTGCCCCTGGCGTCCGAGGTGGAGGGCCTCCTCCCCGTGCGACCGCCCCGGCCCGACGCCGCGCGACGCGCCGCGCGCTGACGGGAAGCGCCGTGCCGGGTCAGGCTCCCGTGGTTCACTGCGTCCACCGTGGCCCACCCACCCAAGCAGGAGGGACCGATGAGTGACCCGCGAGCTGATGCCGCTTCCTCCACCGCCGCGAGGGTCCGGGGCCTGGAGCAGATCGACCGGCTGTCCGTGCCCCTTCCGCACGGCACCGAGGTGACGACGCGTGTGGAGCGAGTGGCCTCGGCGGGGCGCCGCATTCCGCAGGGCGTGGTGGGCCGCGTGGTGCGCGCGCATGACGGTGGGTTCGACGTGCAGATCGTCGGCGTGGGCGAGGTGTGGTTCGCGCGCGACGAGCTGGTTCCCCGGCGCATGGGCCAGGTGCAGTTCGCCCAGCGGCGAGAGGCGGCCTGGGGCGCGCTGCGGCCGTGCGTGGTGCTGGAGACGCGGGTGGGCAGCCACGCCTGGGGGCTCGCGGACGAGCGCTCCGACGTGGATGTGCGCGGCGTGTTCGCGCTGCCCTTGTCGTGGACGCTGGGGCTCGGGGAGCCTGCGCGGGACCTGGTGAGCGCGGACGGCAGCACCACGTACTGGGAGGTGCGCAAGGCGGTGGAGCAGGCCCTGCGCGCGGATCCAAACACGCTCGAGACGCTCTTCGTCCCGGGCGCGACGGCGGTGGACACCCTGGGCGAATGGGTGCTGGAGGCGCGCGAGGCGTTCGTCTCCAAGGCCATCTTCGGCAGCTTCGGGCGCTATGCCATGAGCCAGCTCGACAAGCTCACGCGAAGCCAGCGGCTGGCCGAGCACCGGGACCTGCTCCTCGCGTGGCTGTGCGAAGATCCCACGCCGGACCTGGACGAAGTGGCTCGGCGCCTGGCCGCAGTGTCTCCACGCGCCGCACCCTCGCCCGAGGACGCGGTGCTCGCGGCGAAGACATACGTCAAGCAGCTCTATCGCTCGCTGTGGGATCAGGGACTGCTCGCCGCCAACGACTTCGCGGCGCTCACGGTGTACGCGCGAGGTGGCGGCCAGCGCCCTCCCTCCGCGCGGGAGCTGCGGCCGAAGAACGCCTACAACCTGCTGCGGCTGGTGGCCCTGGCCACGGGTTGGCTGCGGGACGGTGTCCCCACCTTCGAGGCGACGGGGCCGTTGAAGGCGCGGCTGCTCGACATCAAGGGGGGACAGGTGCCCCTGGAGGACGTGCTGCGCGACGCGGAGGCGATGGCGCCCGAGCTGGAGGCCGCGCACCGGGAGAGCCGGCTGCCGGAACATCCGGACTACGCCCGCGCGGACCGGCTGCTGCGCAAGGTGGGGGACGAGGTGGCTCGGCGTTGGGTGTTGAAGACCCCTGGGCCCTTGGGCCGCGACGCGCCGGAGGCCCCGGCGCTGGAGGGAGGAGCGGAATGAAGGGCATGGTGACGGAGCATCAGGCACGCATGGCGGACAGGGTGCTGGACGAGGAGTCCCTCCAGCGCGAGCACCTGGTCATCACGCTGTCTGGCGCGCATGCGTACGGCTTCCCCTCGCACGACAGCGATCTGGACCTCAAGTCCATCCACATCGCACCCACCGCCGCGCTCCTGGGCCTCCAGCCCCGGCACGTGCCGGCGGAGCGCCTGGAGGTGCGGGAGGGCGTGGAGGTGGACTACTCGTCCAACGAGCTGCAGCCGGTGCTGCTCGGCATCCTGCAGGGCAACGGCAACTACATCGAGCGGGTGCTCGGCGCCGTCACCGTGCGGGCGCTGCCGGAGCTGGAGGCGCTGCGGCCTCGGGTCCGGGCCGTCCTGTCGCGGCGTGTCCACCGGCACTACCGCGGCTTCGCGCAGGGGCAGCTCCGCGAATGGGAGAAGAGCGGCTTTCGCTCCGCGAAGAAGCTGCTGTACGTGCTGCGCACCACGCTCACCGGGACGCATCTGCTGCGCACGGGCGAAGTGGAGACGGACGTCACCCACCTGCTGGAGCCGTATGGCTTCGCCGAAGCCCGCGCGCTGGTGGAGCGCAAGCAGCGGGGGGAGCACATCGAGCTGTCCGACGCGCTCAGCGAGCAGTGGCAACAGGGGGTGACGCGCGCCTTCGCGGTGCTCGACGAGGCGGACGCGTCCTCCACGCTGCCGCTGGAGCCCCCCGCGTCGGCGGTGGCGGCGCTCGAGGCCTGGATGCTTGACGTGCGGCGGCAACGGTTCGGCGCCTAAGCGGCTTTCCCCGGGCTCCTGAGCCGTTTGGGGGGGAGGGCCTGTCCGTCCAAGAGAAGACGAGCATCGACCTGGGGGGGCGTGACAGGTAACATCCCCCGGGCCATGAGCACGCAGGGAGGCGCCGGAGAAGATCCCGACCGGGGGCGGCGCATCGGAAAATACGAGATCCTCACCCGACTCTCGATGGGCGGGATGGCGGAGTTGTTCCTCGCGTTCACCTCCGGTCCCGGCGGCTTCCGCAAGTTCGTCGCGGTGAAGCAGATCCTCCCCGACATCAAGAAGGACGACCAGTTCGTCAAGATGTTCCTCGACGAGGCGCGCATCACCGCCGCCTTCTCGCACGCGAACATCGGACAGGTGTTCGACCTGGGTGAGGAGGACGGCGAGCTGTACCTCGCCATGGAGTTCCTGCCCGGTCAGAACCTGGAGCAGGTGGTGAAGATGGCGGCCCGGCGCAACTACGCGCTGCCGCTGGGCTTCAGCGCCCGCGTGATGCGCGACACGTGCCTGGGGCTGCACTACGCGCACCACTTCATGGATCCGTCTGGGCGGCCCGTGGCGGTGGTGCACCGCGACGTGTCCCCGAAGAACGTGATGATCACCTACGACGGCGTCGTGAAGGTGATCGACTTCGGCATCGCCAAGGCGCGCGGCAAGCTGGGCCGCACGCAGGTGGGCACGGTGAAGGGAACCAGCGGGTACATGTCCCCGGAGCAGGTGCGGGGACAGGGCCTGGATGGCCGCAGCGACCAGTTCTCCGCGGGCGTGATGTTCCATGAGCTCGTCGCCGGTCAGCGGCTGTTCAACGCTCCGGGCGAGGCCGCGGTGATGATGCAGATCGTGGACGGGGAGATTCCCGCGCCGCGCTCGCTCAACGCCACGCTCCCGGAGGCGATTGAAGCGGTGGTGCTCAAGGCGCTCTCGCGCGACGCGGCCCAGCGCTTCGGCACCTGTCGGGAGATGGCGCGCGCCATCGAGGCCACGCTCGGCGCCGAGCTGTTCGACGAAGATCAGATGACCGCCGTCATGGGCGAGCTCTTCGAGGAGAAGCGTCAGAAGACGCGCACCCTCCTGGAACTGGCCAGCCGCGCCGAGGACGCCCGCGTCAGCGAGGCCGCCGGTGCGCTTCAGGTGGAGGAGGGCACGGATCAGGCGGCGGCCGCCACCACCGCGCAGGTGAAGTCGCCGCACGCGGACGCCCCGCCCTCGGAGGCCGCGGCGTCCTTCCGTCCCACGCCCGTGCGCCGCACCGCGGCCGAGTCCCCGACGCCCGCCCCTCGCGCGACCCCGCGTCCTTCCGCCGACGGGGCGTCGCGCGTCAACACGCCACCGATGACGCCGCGTGCGCAGCGGCCCGCGGGCGCTGAAGCGGCTCCCATCCCCCGGGTGGTGCGTCCTCCCGCGGACAGCGCGCGGCCCGCCAGGGCACGTCCCTCGGCGCGCCCGGAGGCCGCCGAGGCCCGGAACGCACCCCAGGCCGACGCGCTGCTGGATCCCCCCAGCGATCTCCAGACGCAGCGCTTCCGCACCCGGCCGGCGCGCGGGGGCACCCGGCCCGCGCGTGGGGCCGGGGAGGCCGCGGACGCGGCACCGGAGGCTCCACCGCAGCGCTCCAATTGGGGCATGCGCCTCGTGCTGCTCCTCATCCTGGGCGGCGTGGGCTACCTGGCGACGCTGGAGCCGGTGCGCCGCCTGTTCATGCCCGCGTTCGACTCCGCGAAGCAGTGGGTGAAGGCGGAGCTGGATCCGGCAGCGCCCGTGGATCCCAGCGCGACCGCGGAGTGGCCCCCCAAGCGGTCCGGTCCTCCGCCGGGCTTCGTCGCGAAGACCGAGCCCGAGAAGCCGCCGCAGCAGGAGACTCCTCCGGCCCCCCCGTCCGAGCCCGTCGCGGAGGCGGAGACCCCGACCGCCGACGCGAAGAAGGGCGCCGCCGGCAAGGGCGCCCGCAAGGCGAAGCCGGGCAGCTCTCCCGCGAACTGGGTGGCCCCCGCCGACAAGCCGACGGTCGCGAAGGTCGACCCGAAGCCCACGCCGGCCGCGCCCACCGTGGCCCCACCCCGTGTGCCGGAGCCTGTCACCACGGTCACGCAGACGGAGGCCCCGGAGGTGCTCGACACGACCACCGCGAAGGGCGCGGCGAAGGCGGGCCTGGGCTGGCTGACGCTCTACACGGTGCCGAAGAACGCCGCGGTATTCGACGGCGCGACGCAGCTGGGCACGTCCCCGCTGACGAAGTTCCCGCTCCCCATCGGCACCTACCGCCTGCGCATCGTGGACCCTCAGGACCCCGGCGGAACGAGCAAGCTGTTGTCCGCTCCCATCCGTCCAGGGGAGGTGACGAAGCTCCAGATTCGACTGGCCGACCTCCCGGCCTATTCGGACTGATGCCCGTCCTTGACGCTCCTGGACCCCCTCACTAGGGTCCGCCGCGTTCAGCCTCCGCCTTCGACGCACTGCGAGAAGGACTCGCCATCATGTATTTCCAGGACCTCATCCTCACGCTCCAGAAGCACTGGGCCGACCAGGGATGCATCGTCACCCAGTCGTACGACACGGAAGTCGGCGCGGGCACCATGGCCCCGTACACGTTCCTGCGCGCGCTCGGCCCCGAGCCGTGGAACGTCGCCTACGTGCAGCCCTCGCGGCGCCCCGCAGACGGCCGCTTCGGTGAGAACCCGAACCGCCTGTTCCAGCACCACCAGTTCCAGGTCATCCTCAAGCCCGCGCCCAAGAACGTCCAGGAGCTGTACCTGGAGTCGCTGCGGAAGATTGGGATGGATCCGCTGGAGCACGACATCCGCTTCGTGGAGGACGACTGGGAGTCGCCGACCCTGGGCGCGTGGGGCCTGGGCTGGGAGGTGTGGTGTGATGGGATGGAGGTGACGCAGTTCACCTACTTCCAGCAGTGCGGTGGCTTCGACTGCCGCCCGGTCGCCGCGGAGCTGACGTACGGGCTCGAGCGCCTGACGATGTACCTGCAGAACGTCGAGAACGTCTTCGACATCGAGTGGGTCAAGGGCGTGAAGTACGGCGAGGTGTTCCACGCGAACGAAGTGGAGATGAGCAAGTACGCCCTCCACGAGTCGGATCCGCAGATGCTCTTCGCGCTGTTCGACGCGTACGAGAAGGAGTGCAAGCGCCTCATCGAGCGCCACCTTCCGCTGCCCGCGTACGACTTCGCGCTCAAGTGCTCGCACACGTTCAACCTGCTGGACGCGCGCGGCGCCATCTCCGTCACCGAGCGCGCCAACTTCATCAAGCGCGTGCGCGACAACGCGCGCCTGTGCGCGGAAGGCTATCTCCAGATGCGCGAGCGCCTGGGCTTCCCGCTGACGAAGACGCCGTGGACCGTGGGTGAGCAGCCGCCGGTGCTGGAGGGCAAGCCCGCCAGCGACTACTGGAAGACGGTGCAGCTCAACAAGCCGGTGGAGAAGAAGGAGAAGGGGGAGGTGGCCCGTGGCGCGTGATCTGCTCCTGGAAATCGGTGCCGAGGAGATCCCGGCGTCGTTCATCGTCCCGGCCTTGGAGGACCTGAAGCGCGTCCTCTCCGAGCGCATGGCCGACGCCCGCCTGAAGCACGGCGAGGTGCGCACGTTCGGTACGCCGCGCCGGCTGGCCGTGTGGGTGCGCGGCGTGGCGGACGCGGGCGAGGACGTGACGAAGGAGGTGCTGGGGCCCAGCGCCAAGGCCGCCTTCGACGCGCAGGGCAAGCCCACCAAGGCGGCGGAGAAGTTCGCCGAGAGCCTCAAGCTGTCCGTGGACGCGCTCGGGCGCACGACGACGGCCAAGGGCGAGTACCTCTCCGCGCGCGTGGAGGAGAAGGGCCGTCCCGCGGAGGCCATCCTCCAGGACGCGCTGCACACCGCGGTGCATGGCATCAACTTCAAGAAGTCCATGCGCTGGGGTGACGTGGACACGGCGTTCGCGCGTCCGGTGCAGTGGCTGGTGGCGCTCCTGGGCGACACGGAGCTGCCCGTGGTGCTGGGCGACGTGAAGGGCGGACGGACCACCCATGGCCACCGCTTCCTCGCGCCCGGTCCCATCGCGCTGAAGTCGCCCGCGGACTACGAGGCCACGCTGGAGAAGGCGCACGTGCTGGCGGACATCGGCAAGCGCCGTGCGTCGCTGGTGGAGAAGGTGAACGCGGCCGCGAAGGCAGCGGGTGCCCGCCTCCTGGAGGACGAGGGGCTGGTGGATCAGGTGACGAACCTGGTGGAGCTGCCGAGCCCCGTGGTGGGCAGCTTCGAGGCGCGTCACCTGGACCTGCCGCCCGAGGTGCTGGTGCAGGAGATGAAGAGCCACCAGCGCTACTTCTCGCTGACGGACGAGAAGGGGAAGCTGCTGCCGCTCTTCATCGCCGTGTCCAACACGCCGGTGCGCGACGAGCAGCTCTCCCTGCGCGGCTATCAGCGCGTGCTGGCCGCCCGGCTCGCGGACGGACGCTTCTTCTTCGACGAGGACCGCCGGACGCCCCTGGGCGACCGCGTGGAGAAGCTGGGCCGCGTGGTGTGGCAGAACCAGCTGGGCACGTACCTGGACAAGGTCGAGCGCTTCCGCGCGCTGGCCGTCTGGCTGGCGCAGGCCACGGGCAGGGCAGGGGAGGTGGCCACGGTGGAGCGCGCCGCCACGCTGTCCAAGGCGGACCTCGTCACCGGCATGGTGGGCGAGTTCCCGGAGCTCCAGGGCGTGATGGGCCGCGAGTACGCGCGCGCGGGCGGCGAGCCCGAGGCGGTCGCGCTGGCCATCGCCGAGCACTACCTCCCCCGCGGCGCCGAGGACGCGCTGCCGACCCAGGACGCGGGCGCGCTCATCGGCCTGGCGGACCGGCTGGACTCGCTGTGCGGCATCTTCGCCATTGGCAAGGCGCCGTCGGGCGCGGCGGATCCGTTCGCGCTGCGCCGCGCGTGCCTGTCCATCATCCGCATCGTGCTGGGGCGCGGCTATCGCTTCAGCCTGTCGGCCGCGGTGGATGAGGCGCTGCGCCTGCTGGCCCCGAAGCTGGCCAACGTGAAGCGCAAGCCGGGCGAAGCGGCGCCGCGCGAACAGGTGCTGGAGTTCTTCCGCGGACGCCTCAAGGCGCTCTGGGGCGAGCAGCACCGCACGGACGTCGTGGAGGCGGTGCTGGCCGTGGGGTTCGATGACCTCGTCGCGGCGAAGAAGCGCCTGGAGGCGCTGAGCGTGCTGGTGGGCCACTCCGACTTCCAGCCGCTGGCGGCGGCGTTCAAGCGCGTGGTCAACATCGTGGAGAAGCAGGGCAAGGACGTGGCCGGCGGGCAGACCAACCCGCAGCGCTTCACCGACGAGCCGGAGAAGAACCTCCACACCGCCTTCACCCACGCGCGGGACAAGGTGGGCGAGCGGGTGCGCGCGGATGACTTCGCCGGGGCCCTCAAGGAGATCACCGGCCTGAAGCCCGCCGTGGACACCTTCTTCGACAAGGTCATGGTGATGGCCGAGGACAGGGACCTCAGGGAAAACCGCATCCGGTTCCTCACGGAGATTGGCGCCCTGTTCAACCAGGTGGCGGACTTCTCCAAGATCCAGGCCGAGGCCGCGGCCGCCTGAGGCCCGCGGACCGCTTCAGCGCCGGAGCGCGCCCGTTCCCCAGCCAGGGGAGCGGCGCGCGCTCGCGTGCGGGGGCCGGATGTCGTCCGGTGGGCGGCCGGGGAATAGATACCCCCCTATTCAGTTGCCCGGGGCAGGGCGGCGTTCCTAGACTCCGCCCCCCTCTGATGCGCCTCCATTTCCTGACCCCCGCGCTGTTGTTCTTCGCGGCGTGTTCGATCGAATCCGACCCGAACCCGCCTCCCTCCACCCGCTTCGTGTACCCCAGCGGGGTGGCGTTCTGGCGCCCTCCCACGGCTGGGGGGCCCACGAACAGCAACGGATACCTGTTCGTCGCGAACGCCAATTTCGACAACTGCTACGACTCCGGGTCGGTGGTCGCGCTGAACCTGGACTCGCTGAGCGCCCAGGTGGACGGACAGTCGGTTCTGGTGCCCCGGCTGGGCGCCCCTGTCGCCGCCTCCCCGCTCGCCTTCGAGGACCTGACGACGGGCGACGAGTCGCTGGTCCAGATCCGCAGCTTCGCGGGGAAGCTGGGCCTGTGGATCAACCCGCTCAACGGGCTGCCCCGCTTGTTCGTCCCCTCGCGCGCGGAGGGCAACAACCTCTACGCGGTGGACGTGGGCGTGGCCGAGGGCGGCAAGCCGGTGCTCAACTGCGTGCAGGGCGGCGAGGACTGCCGCACGGGCGCCCTGTCCCTCACCAACGACATCCCGGCGTCGCTGCGCACGGAGGGGCTGCCGGACCTGCCTCGCGCGCCGTCGCCCATTGGCGTGACGGTGGATGACGCGAGCGGCACGCTGTACGTGACGCACTCGGAGGCGGCGGACTCGCCCGCCAAGTCGAGCAAGAACTTCGAGAGCTACCTGGCCACGGTGAAGCTGGACAACCCCACCCGCGACACGCTGGGCTTCATTCCGCTGTCGCCCACCGGCTTCCTGTATGGCGGCTCGGATGCGGTGACGGTGGGCGCGGGCTACCTCTACGTGACGGGCCGCAACTTCGTGGCCGGCGTCAACGGCACCGTGGGCGCGAACTTCGTGCTGCGGCTGGTGGACAAGTTCGACACCGGACGCATCCTGGAGCCCAACCTGCAGTCCGTGTACCGCATCCGCGAGGCGCGTGCGGCGCGCGTGGTGCCCCGGCCGGTGACGGCGGCGGAGCTCGCGGTGCGTCCGAACCTCGTGCGCGAGCGGCTCTACCTGCTGGCGCGCGGACCCGACACGCTCCTCACCCTCGACTTCGACTACGACGCGCCGCCCGGCGCCATCGCCACCCAGCCCGTCTTCCGGGTGGTCTCCGCGGTGCCCATGCCGAACGGCGTGAGCGACATGCAGATCATCAACCGGACGGCGTCACCGAGCGACCCCGACAGCCACATCGTCGCGGTGACGAGCACCGGCGACAGCGCGGTGTCCTTCTATGACGAGGGGCTTGGCCAGGTCGTCGCGCAGGTGCCGCTGGTCAACGCGCAGAACCAGGGCAGCAACCCGTCGCAGGCCTTCGGCCTGACGGTGGACAACCCGGTGGGCGTGAACTCGGCGCGGCTGTTCGTGACCAACTTCGGGGACGGGCAGGTGGCCATCGTGGACATCCCCGACCTCGCGCGTCCCCAGGACGCGAGGCTGGTGGCGAAGCTGGGCACGCAGCAGCAGCGCGATCCGAACCAGGGCACCAGCGTGTGCCAGGAGAACTGACCTTGAAGCGCGGCTTCCTTGCTGCCCTGTTGCTGAGTGGCGCGAGCTTCGCGCTCGCCTGCTCCGACACCACCTCCACCGCGGGCGCCGCCGGTCTGTCCGGCACATACGACGTGGTGCTCTCCAACCAGCTCGTCTTCGTCACCTCGCAGGACCGGGACGAGCTGCGCGTGCTGGACTTGAGTCGCACGCCGCGTGAGTTCATCCCCGCGCCCAATCCGCTGGAGCCGCTCGCCATTCCGGTCATCGCGCGGCCCGACTCGCTCACCCGGGACGTGGGCTACGACGCCAAGGGCGCCGACGTGTCCGGCCCCTACATCTACGCGCGCAACTCCGGTGGCCGGAGCATCTCCGTGGTGGCCGCCGACCGGACGCGCCTCAACGAGGTGACGCGCCTGGCGACCGGCCAGCTCATCACCGCCTTCGCCGCGCACGCCCCGGTGGCGGACGGCGCGCCGAGCGTCCTGTACTACGCGCTCCAGACGCGCCCGGAAGCCGCCGAGCAGCTCTGTGGCCCCTTCGGGGGGGGCGTCGTGATGCGCCAGGAGCTGCCCGGTCCGGAGGGCTTCGACGCCGCCGCGCTGCCTCCCGCGCTGCCCGTCTTCTGCCTGAAGGCCGCGGACACGGTGCTGTCCATGATCACGCTGCCCGCCCGGGCGGATGCCACGGACTCCCTGGTGCTCGCCATCCGCAACGTCTCCGGCACCAGCCGGCTCGTGCGCGTCGTCGCGGACCAGCAGTCGGTGGAGATCCCCTACAAGCGTCCACGCCCCGCGCCCTTCGCGGTGCCGGACTACACGGACCTGGTGGACATTCCGGCGCGGCTCGTCGTCACGCACCCCAGCTTCATCCCGGAGGGGGGCAGCGAGGCCAACCCGGTCCCCGCGGGTCGCTACGTGTACGTGGTGCTCGACGAGCTCACGTGCGTCTCGTCGGATTGCGAGGGCATCATCGCGCTCGACAACGGGCCGGATCCGCTGGTGCCGTCCGCGGCGCCCGTGCTCGCCCGCGACGTCACCGGCGCGGCCATGCTGACCCTGCGACCGTCCGCGGGCCTGCCCACGGGGCTCACCCTGCGCTCGGGTTTGGAGGTGCGTGAGCTGCTCGCGAACAGCGTCGCGTACCTCACCGCCATCCCGCTGCTGGGCATCATGCCGTCGTCCAGCGGGGAGATCACCCTGTTCCGCGCCGACGAGCTGCGCGCGTTCAACCTGGATCGCACCGTCACGACGGATCCCGTGACCAACGTGGAGAAGATCGTCTCCTTGGACTCGTCGGTGACCGTGGAGCTGCGCGACGGCAACGAGGTCGCCCGGTCGGACCAGTTCCAGGCCATCACCGTGGTGGAGCCGGGCTGCCCGCAGGTGGAGGCGACCAACGCCACGGCCTTCCTCTGCAACGGGACGGTCCCCAACGGGACCTACCGCTTCGTCTACCAGGGCCTGCTTCCGGGGCTGCTCAACCTGACGCGCGACCTGACCGTGACCGACCCGCCGCTGCTGATTGAAACGGAGCTGGCCGTCTCGCGCGGCGTGGTTCCCGGCGATTCCTTGGTGCTGTCGAACAACGGCGGCAACTGTGCGCAGCCCGTCCGGATCCTCCGCCTGGAGGATCAGGGCAACGGCTTCACGCGGCTCTTCGCGGACACGACGGACGCGACCACCGCCGCCGCGCTGGAGGCCTGCGCTACATACCCGTACTTCTCCGTGCGCGCGGGGCCGCTCGTGAAGCCCTACGTGCTCTATTCGGGCCTGGAGACCAGCGATACCTTCGTGCAGCGGCTGGACATCAACGAGCCCTACACGGTCTCCAGCTTCCTGGATTACTACTACCACCCGAATGGCTTCGACCTGGGGCTGAGCCCGCCCAAGTCGCCCACCACCTACGTGCCCGCGCCGCTCAAGCTCACGCTGACGGCGACGTTCGCGGACGCCACGCGCCTGAACCCGGGGGACCGCTACGTGGTGACGCTGCTGCCGCGCTTCCGCCGGTTCGTCTTCGGCGTGGACACCAGCTCGACGAGCAACCTGGCGGCCTACACCCTGCCTGGGACCGTGGTCGCCACGGACGTGGACGGCTCGAGCCTCGCCTACATCGCGTATCCCTCGGCGGACGGCGTGCTCCAGGTGGCCCTGGAGTCGATCAGCGACAACGCGTTGAACCTCCAGTATCTCCGGGCCTTCCAGTAACTGGGCGGCCCCGGCCGGCTCTGGTATCGTCCCCCAGGTCCAGCATTTCCCGAGCCAAGAACGATGATCGATCAGAACTCCCGTCCCGCACGCAAGGTCGGCATCGCCGAGCACCTGTGGGAGACGTACGAAGAGATGGCCCAGCAGATGGGGTCGGATCGCGACGCGCTCATCAATCAGGCGCTGTTCATGTTCGCGCGCCTCAACGGCTTCATCGACGTGAGGACGAAGGCGGAGCCGGCGGTGGCGGCCGTGCCGTCGCCCACGCCGTCTCCGCGCCCCGTCTCCGCGCCGCCGCCGGCCGCCGCGGCCAAGAGCGGGCCGCCGGTGCTCGCGCCCGCGCGCGCCGAGGCTCCCGCCGCCCGGCCCTCCGCGCGCAACGTGGACGAGCGCCCGTCCTCCAACGGCCTGGACAATGATCCGGTGCGCCGCGAGGTCGCCGAGCGCGTCCTGGAGACGGCCGCCGAGCTGGAGCGGCTCATCAAGGGCAAGAACGAGCCGCCTCCGCCCTCCGCCGACGACATGATCGAGGACGAGGAGGAGCCCCTGCCGGAGCAGGAGGATCCGCCGCTCGACGAGATGGAGGACGAGCCGCCGGAGGAGGCCGAGGAGGAGCAGGCGGAGGAGGCCGAAGAGGAGGGCGCGGCGCTCTACCTGGTCATGGAGTCCGGCGAGGAAGAGAAGATCGTCAAGGACCGCTACGTCATCGGCCGCGGCAAGCACTGCGACTTCGTCATCAACTCCGGCAAGGTGTCACGCGAGCACGCCGTCATCGCCCGTGACGGCGGGGACTTCTACATCGAAGACCTCGGCTCCTCGAACGGGACCTGGTTCAACAAGCAGCGCATCAAGCGCCGCAAGGTCGAGGACGGGGACGAGTACTTCATCTGCAGCGAGAAGATCCGCCTCGTCATCCACTGATGACGCAGAGCCCCACGGTACGAGGGTCTTGTTCAGGAATTGACGGGCTCCAGGCCTCCATTGTTTGATGGGGGTCGCCTGCTTCCCAGGGAAGCAGGTGCCGAATGACACCTGTTCAGCTCGCGCTTTGGACGATTCTGGGAGTGGCCCTCGTGATTGCGGCGGTGAGCGACGTGCTGCGCCGGCTCATCCCGAACGCCGTGACCTATCCGCTCATCGTGCTGGGGCTCGGGGTGCGCGGGGTGTCCGAAGGGGTGGGTGGGCTGGAGACGGGGTTGGTGAGCGGGGTGCTGGCGGGCGCGGGGCTCGCGCTGCTGCTGGTGCCGGGTGCGCTGCGCGGGCGCATGGGGTGGGGTGACGTCAAGCTGATGGCGGCCGTGGGCTGCGTGCTGGGCTTCCCCACGGTGCTCGCGGCGGCGGCCTTCATTTCGCTGGTGGGAGCGCTGCAGGCGGTCGTCACGCTGCTGTGGCAGGGGGCCGTCTGGGACACGCTGGCGGGGGTGGTTCGCCGCTGGGCGGTGCGCATGAAATGGCTGCGCGAGGAAACCTCGCCCGCTCCCGTGCGACACATCCCCTACGGCGTCTCCATCGCGCTCGGGACTTTCTGGGCCATGTGGTGGCAGCAACAACATCTGGGATAGCGCGCCGGCGTCCGGGCGCGCGCACGCAAGAAGGGGATTCACACGATGTCCACTCGCTTCACGCAAGCCCTGGCGCTCAGCGCCCTCGTCACCCTGGTGGCCGCTGCCCCCGCCCTTGCCCAGGAGGGCAGCACCGTCAGCCTGGGCGTGGGTACCCAGAAGGTGCTCACCATCCCCGGCCTCAGCCGCGTCGCGCTGGGCGATCCGTCCATCGCCGAGGTGAAGACGCTGGGCACCGGCCAGCTGCTCGTCACCGGTAACCAGGAAGGCAAGACGACGCTGCTGGTGTGGAAGTCCTCCGGGCAGCGCATCAGCTACCTGGTGACGGTCCGCAAGCAGGACCCCAACGAGGTCATCTCGGAGATCAAGCGCCTCCTGGGTGAAATCGAAGGTGTGTCCGTGCGCATGGTGGGTGACCGCATCTACCTGGACGGTCAGGCGTACACCACGCAGGACGCGGACCGCATCGAGCAGGTGGTGAGCCTCTACCCGAACGTGAAGTCGTTCGTGAAGATCGCCCCCAACGCGAAGAAGCTGGTCGCCCAGAACCTGAACGCGGCCTTCCAGAAGGCGGGCCTGAAGAACGTGCAGGCCAACGTGGTGGGCGCGACCATCTTCCTGGAGGGCTCCGTGGAGAGCCAGCAGGACCTGCAGAAGGCGGAGCTCATCACCAAGGCCATTGGCGAGAAGGTGGAGAACCTGCTCGTCGTCGGCATCAAGCGGATGATCCTCTCCGAGGTCCAGTTCGTGGAAATCCGGCGCAACAGCCGCGACCGCTACGGCATCAAGTACCCCACGGACATCACCGGCTCGCTCACCGCGACCGTCAACCTGACCAAGTCGCTCATCCCCTCCGCGGACGCCGTCTCCGGCCTCATCCTGGGCGCGACGGGCGGCTCGGACCTGAGCATCGGCTTCCAGTCCAATGACGGCTACGGCCGCCTGCTGGCGCAGCCCAAGCTGGTCTGCGCCAGCGGTGAGAAGGCGGAGTTCCTCGCCGGCGGCGAGGTGCCCATCCCGCTCATCACCAACACGCAGTTCACGGTGGAGTACAAGCCCTACGGCGTCATCCTGAAGATCCGCCCGACCGCGGACCGCAACGGCAACATCCAGACGGAGGTGGAGGCGGAGGCCTCTGAAATCGACACCTCCGTGTCGGTGTCCTTCGGTGGTTCGTCCGCCATCCCCGGCTTCCGCACCCGCAAGGTGAAGACCAACGTCACCGTGCGCCACGGTGAGACCATCGTGCTGTCGGGTGTGTTCAGCCACGACGAGCAGAAGGCCGTCGCGAAGCTGCCGGGCCTGGGCAACATCCCCATCGTGGGCGAACTGTTCAAGAACCGCGCGTTCGACTCCACCAAGCGCGAGCTGGTGATCTTCGTCACCCCGCGCATCGTGAACCCGGACTCGGACAAGGTCCGGAGCATCATCGAGGACGTGAAGACCCGCTACAAGCAGGCCCGTTCCGAGGTGAACTTCAACATCTTCGACTGAGGCAGGCGCCTGCCACGGGCGCGACACCTCTGTTGGATCCGGTCAGGGCCGGCCCCGTTCCCCGCTGCTGGGGGGAGGGTGCCGGCCCTTCCGTTTGCGGGCAGGCGAGCGAGCGTCGCAGGAGTCTTTGAGGTCGTGGGATGGCTTGGTAGCATCCCTGCCCATGTTTCTCATCACGCTGACGGAGAAGGGCGGCGGGTCGGAGCAGCGGGAGTATCCCAAGAACGAGATCACGATCGGCCGGCTCGCTGGCAACGACATCGTCCTCGCCAAGGGAAACGTCTCCAAGACCCACTCCCGCATCGTCGAAAAGGACGGGCGCTTCATCATCGTGGACATGAAGTCCACGAACGGCACCTTCGTGAACGGCAAGAAGATCGCCGGGCCCATGGTGCTCAAGCCCACCGACCAGGTCTCCATCGGCGACTACATCCTCAACGTGGAGGCGCTGGACGACGCGCCCCAGGATGAGCCCGCCGACGAGGCCTACGACGAGGAGCAGGGCGAGGAGGCCTACGAGGAGGAAGAGCCCTACGAGGAGGAGGAGCCCTACGAGGAGGAGGCGCCGCCGCCCGCCGCCGCCGCTCCCAGCCGCATGCCCGCGTCCATGGCCGCGGCCATGGCGAAGAACAAGCGCAAGGTGGACCCCCGGCTGGAGCGCTACTCGCGGCTCCAGAAGGAGATCCACGACCGGCTCATCGAGTACCTGGACCTGCGCCGGATGGACATGGACCGGCTCGGGGACGAGGAGCTGTGGCGCCGCACCGAGAAGGCCATCCGCGACATCATCGACCAGATGGAGGCGGACGGAGAGCTTCCGACGGACGTGGACCGCGAGGAGCTGCTCACCGACGTCATCAACGAGGCGCTGGGCCTGGGGCCCCTGGAGGCGTTCCTCGCGTCGGAAGAGATCAGCGAGATCATGGTGAACCACGCCAACCAGATCTACATCGAGCGCAAGGGCAAGCTGACCCTGTCGGAGAAGACGTTCTCCTCCAACCAGGCGGTGCTCGGCGTCATCGAGCGCATCGTGGCGCCCATCGGTCGGCGCATCGACGAGTCCAGCCCGCTGGTGGACGCGCGCCTCAAGGACGGCAGCCGCGTCAACGCCATCATCCCGCCGCTGGCGCTCAAGGGCCCCTGCATCACCATCCGCAAGTTCAAGAAGGACGCGCTGAAGATCCAGGACCTCATCAAGTACAAGACGGTCACGGCGCAGATGGCCGAGTTCCTGGAGATGTGTGTCACGGCCCGCCGCAACATCGTCATCTCCGGCGGCACCGGCTCCGGCAAGACGACGACGCTGAACATCATCAGCTCCTTCATTCCCGAGGGCGAGCGCATCATCACGGTGGAGGACGCCGCGGAGCTGCAGCTGCCGCAGGACCACTGGGTGCAGCTGGAGAGCCGCCCGCCCAACCTGGAAGGCAAGGGCGCCATCACCATCCGCGAGCTGGTGAAGAACTGCCTGCGCATGCGGCCCGACCGCATCGTCGTGGGGGAGTGCCGCTCCGGTGAGACGCTGGACATGCTCCAGGCGATGAACACCGGCCACGACGGTTCGCTCACCACGCTGCACGCGAACACGCCGCGAGACGCCATCGCGCGGCTGGAGACGATGGTGCTCATGTCCGGCATGGAGCTGCCGGTGAAGGCCATCCGCGAGCAGATCGCCAGCGCCGTGCACCTCATCGTGCAGCAGACGCGCTTCTCCGACGGCACGCGCAAGATCTGCTTCATCACGGAGGTGTCCGGCATGGAGGTCGACATCGTGACCCTCCAGGACATCTTCTATTTCAAGCAGGACGGCTTCACGGAGGACCACAAGGTGCGGGGGCGCTATGTGGCTTCGGGCTTCGTCCCGAAGTTCTACGACGAGCTCCAGCGCAAGGGCATTCCGGTCAACATGAGCATCTTCCGCGAGGACTGACGCGCCCATGGCAACCCTGGTCGTCCGTCATCCTGACGGCACTGAGCACGAGCACGAAATCGCCGGCGAGCTGAAGATCGGCCGCCAGCAGGGCAATGACCTCGTCCTCACGGAAGGGGGCGTGTCGCGGCAGCACGCGCGCCTCTACGTGGAGGGCAACACCGTCTATGTCGAGGACGGGGGGAGCCAGAACGGCACCTTCGTGGACGGCGAGCGCATCGAGGGGCCCACGGCGCTGACGCCGGCCTCGCAGGTGCTGCTGGGCGACTACGAGCTGAAGCTCAAGGCGAGCGCCCGGGGCAGCAGCGGCCGTCGCGCGGCGGTCCCCGCGTCCGGCGACCCCGCGACGCTCGCGGACGCGCCCGTGAAGGGCACCCGCGCCATGCCCAGCATCCGGGCCAAGGCCACCCAGAACGGGGCGGCGAAGCCCGAGGGTTCGGCCCTGGCGAGGCGGCCGGCGCGGTCGCTGCCCGCCGGCGCGGCGGCGGCGGGCGCGGGCGCGGGTCCCATGCTCAAGGGCATGACGGGGCCGTGGGCGGGCAAGTCGTATCCGCTGAACGGCACGGTGCTGGTGGGCCGGGCGCCGCCAGCGGCGGTCGTCCTGGATGACGACTCGGTGAGCCGCAAGCACGCGGAGGTGGAGCGCGCGGGCACCGTCGTGCGGGCGCGCGACCTGGGCAGTGCCAACGGCACCCTGCTCAACGGCGAGCTGCTGGGCGAGGAGTTCGTCGACCTGCAGCCCGGCGATGTCCTCCAGTTCGGCGTGGTGGAGATGGCCTACGAGGCGTCCGACACGCCCGTGCGGCGTCCGGGGTCGGGCGGGGCGCCCCCGGCGCGGCGTGGCGGCCGGGGTGAGCCCGCGGCCAACAGCCGACGCAAGCTGGTGGTGGTCGCCGGGGGCGTGATCGCGCTCCTGGCGGTGGCGGCGGTGGTGAAGGCGTCCGTGGGGCCGGGCGCGGGCAAGAACCCGAAGGCCGGGCCGGCCGCGCCGTTGGATCCCGCGCAGCAGGTGCAGGAGTTGCTCAGCGAGTGCCGCTCCTATGCCTCCAACGAACTGGGAGCGCCCAACTGGGAGCGGGCCGAGGCCACCTGTGAGAAGGCGCTGGATCAGGATCCCATCAACGTCGAGGCGAACAACCTCATCCGGCGCATCAAGCTGGAGAAGGAGGCCTTCGACAACTTCGAGGCCGCGAGGAAGGCCAGCGAGCTCAACCGCGAGAAGGACAGCCTGACGCTGCTGCGCAAGATTCCGAAGGAGAGCGAGTACTTCCGCCGCGCCCGCGCGAAGGCGCGCGAGACGGCGGCGCGCTTCGTGGAGCGCGCGAAGGATGACTGCAAGCGCTACCTGGCCAACTCGCAGTGGAGCGCCGCGGTGCCGCGCTGCCAGGACTTCATGGAGGTGTGGTGCCAGAAGCAGAGCAAGGAGGACCTGGAGCCGCCCATCGGTCAGACGCTCCGCCTGGAGGGCGGCCTGCGCAAGAACGAGTGGCGCCCGAAGGACCCCATGTTCGTGAAGTTCCTGGTGGCCCGCACGAAGCTGGACCGCAACGCGATACCCTGGACGTGCCCGGTGTCCGACATCCTGGCGCAGGACGAGCTGGGGCCGGACCAGGCCAGCGAGGTGCGCGCGATGATGAACTCGCGCTACGCCCCGAAGCTGATCCAGGCGGCGATGATGGACTACTGGACCGGCCGCGGCAGCGAGGCGCTGGCGACGCTCCAGAAGCTGCGCTCCAAGGAGGACCAGGCGCAGTACCACGCCCAGGTGGACGACCTCATCCGGGACGTGTCCAACGTGGATCAGCTCTTCAAGACGGGCGAGAGCGCGCTCACCAACAACGACCCCGAGCGCGCCGTGGCGCCGTTCAAGGAAGCGCTGACGACGGACAAGCGCCTGATGGCGGAGCTGGCGGAGACGCACCTGTCGTTCTACCGGAAGAACATCTTCCAGGACATGGCGACCGCGTCGTACCTGCGCGGCAAGCACTTCGCCGACCGCGAGGACCGGCGCCGGGGCTGCCGCATCTGGAAGCTGGGCTTCGACTTCTACAAGGGCAACACGGACCTGAACCGCGTGGTGGCCTTCTGCTCGACGCAGGCGCAGAACGCGCTGAACGCGGTGGGCAGCTGCTCGGACCTGACGGCGGTGGAGGACTACGCCGTGCCGGGTGACGGCATCGCGGAGCAGGTCGCGACGAAGAAGGCGGAGCTGAAGTGCCGGTGAGCTGAAGCGCCGGTACGGGCTTCATGGACAGGCGCCGGGAGGCGCGCTAGGGACGGGGGATGGCCGACACCAGCCCCCCGCGCTCCGAGCGCCGCCTGGCGCTCTTCGACGCCTCTGGCTTCATCTTCCGCGCCTACCACGCCATCCCCCCGCTCACGACGAGCAAGGGGGTGCCCACCAACGCGGTGCTGGGCTTCACCCGCATGGTGCTCAAGGCCCTGCAGGACCTGAAGCCCACCCACGTGGCGCTCGCGTTCGACAAGTCGGGCCGCGTGGAGCGTCAGAAGATCGACCCCACGTACAAGGCGAACCGCAAGGCGCCACCCGAGGATTTGACGCCCCAGTTCCCGCTCATCCGCAAGGTGGGGGACGTGCTCAACCTGCCCTCGCTGGACGCGGAGGGCTGGGAGGCGGACGACGTCATCGGCACGCTGGCGCTCCAGGCCAAGGCGGCGGGCTTCCAGGTCCTGGTCGTCACCAGCGACAAGGACTTCATGCAGATCGTCGACGAGGACATCACCCTCTTCGACCCCGCGAAGAACAAGCGCATCGCCATCGCGGACGTGCAGGAGAAGCTGGGCATCCTGCCCATGCAGGTGCGCGACTTCCTGGCCCTGGTGGGCGACGCGGTGGACAACGTCGCCAAGGTCCCAGGCGTGGGCGACAAGACGGCGGTGGAGTTGCTCCACCAGTTCGGTGACGTGGAGACGCTGCTGTCGCGGCTGGAGGAAGTGAAGAAGCCGAAGATCCGCGCGGCCCTGGAGTCCCACCGCGACAGCCTGGTGCGCGCCAAGCAACTGGTCACCTTCAACACCACGCTGCCCCTGGGCGTGAAGCTGGAGGACCTCATCCGCCGCGCCCCGGACGCCACGCGCGCGCGCGACCTGTTCACGGAGCTGGAGTTCTTCGCGCTCCTGCGCGACCTGCCGGCGGAGGAGGCCCCGCGGCCGGAGGTGGCGCCGCTGAACCTCACCACCACGCTGATCACCACGGAGGAGGAGCTGCGCTCCCTGGCGGACGCGGCGAAGGCCGCCGGGGCCCTCACGCTGGTGCCTGCCTTCGAGGGCATGCCCTTCGCGGCGCCGCTGGTGGGCCTGGGCGCGGCGCTGCCCGACGGCACCACGCGCTACGTGCCGCTGCGGCACCAGCAGCTGGGCGCCACCCAGGTGCCGGTGGCGGCCTTCACCGCGGTGATGAAGGACGTGCTGGCGGACGCGGCGGTGAAGAAGGGCGGGCACGACCTCAAGGCGCTCACGCTGGTGCTGGCCAACGAGGGGCTGTCGCTGGGGGGCGCGCACGACGACGTGGAGCTCCTGAGCTACCTGCTCAACCCTTCGCGCCGGGAGCACGCCCTGGCGGACCTGGCGCGCGAGCGGCTGCGTTCGGAGCTGCCCGCGCTGCCCGCGTCGGTGGAGGGCAAGAAGGGCCGGGCGCTGGCGGACCACGGGCCGGAGGAGGTGGCCGCGGCGTACGCGGTGCGCGCGGACGCGGCGCGCAGGCTGGCGCCTGAGCTGTGGCGCGAGCTGGAGCTGGGCGGGCTGGCGGAGCTGGCGCGCACGCTGGAGCTGCCGCTGTTGCCCGTGCTGGCGCGGATGGAGCGCGAGGGCGTGAAGCTGGACGTGGCGGAGCTCGCGCGCACCTCCGAGCACGTGGACGTGGAGGTGAAGGCGAAGGAGGCCGAGTGCCACCAGGCCGCGGGCCACGTCTTCAACCTGGGCTCCAACCCGCAGCTGGCGCAGGTGCTGTACGAGGAGCAGAAGCTGCCCATCCTCAAGCGCGGCAAGACGGGCCCCTCCACGGACCAGGAGGTGCTGGAGAAGCTGGCGGAGGAGCACGGCAGCGTGCTCGCGCGGGCGCTCATCGAGTACCGCGGGCTGTCCAAGCTCAAGAGCACCTACCTGGACACGCTGCCCACGCTGGTGGCGAAGGACGGGCGCATCCACACCACGTACCACCAGGCGGCCACCGCCACCGGGCGGCTGTCCTCGTCCGACCCGAACCTCCAGAACATCCCCATCCGCACCGAGCTGGGCCGGGAGATCCGCCGCGCCTTCGTGGCGGACGCGGGGCACCAACTGGTGAGCGCGGACTACTCGCAGATCGAGCTGCGGCTGCTGGCCCACATCGCGGAGGATCCGGTCCTCATCGACGCGTTCCGCAACGACGAGGACATCCACAGCCGCACGGCGGCGGAGATCTTCGGCGTGGAGCCCAAGGCCGTGGACCGCGAGCAGCGCCGCGTGGCGAAGATGGTGAACTTTGGCATCGCGTACGGCCTGTCCGCGCACGGCCTGTCCACGCGCCTGGGGATTTCACAGGAGAGCGCGCGCGACGTCATCGAGCGGTACTTCACCCGGTACGCGGGCATCCGTCAGTACCTGGAGGACACCGTGGAGAAGGCGCGCAAGGTGGGCTTCGTGGAGACGCTCGATGGCCGCCGCCGCCTGATGGGCGACCTGCTCTCCAAGAACCGGGGCGTGGCGCAGGCCGCGGAGCGGGCCGCCATCAACATGCCCATCCAGGGCACCGCCGCGGACCTGATGAAGAAGGCGATGCTGGCCGTGGACGCCGCGCTCCGGCAGGAGAAGCTCCAGGCGCGCGTGCTGCTCCAGGTGCACGACGAACTGCTCTTCGAGGCGCCGGACGCGGAGGTGGAGACGGTGAAGGCCCTGGCCGTGAAGTGCATGGCCGCCGTCGCCCAACTGAAGGTGCCGCTGAAGGTGGACGTGGGCTCGGGCCGGAGCTGGGCGGACGCGCACTGACGCGCCTCGCGGGCCCACGGCCTCGCGGACGAAGACATGCGGGAGAGCGCCCACCCCCGTAGGCGCCCTCCCGCGACCCCCGTCCCAATTCCCCCTGACAAAACATGCCGATCCGTCCGACCGGCGGAGCGCGCGGACCCCCATCCACGCGTTCCGGCGTTCGAACCTGTGTGCGCGCTCACCGCTCCCCCGAGCAGGAGCACGCTCCCTCAAGGCGCATCGCGGACCCCCATCCGCGACAGCGCACCCTCCCGCCAGACCCCGGACCCTCCTGTTGAGAGAAGCGTCAAGCCGGACGGATCGGCAAACCCTTGCGACATCACCTCAGCGCCACCCGCGCGCTGGAATCCCACTCAGTGCATCGCGGACCGCTCGTCGCGACGGCCCACCGGGGCCTTGCGCGCATGGGACGGTCGCTCGAAGTACTCCACCACCAACCCGCCAAAGGGCACCCGCGGCCCATCCGCCTTCGGGTCCGCCAGCCGTTGGAGGAGCGCCACCGCGCTGTCCACGGCCTCGTCCAGCGCGCGGTTGATGCGCTGGCGCTCCGCGTCCCCTCCGCCCAGGACCTCCAGGGCGTCCACCAGGCACCGGCGCAGCAGCGCGAACTCGTCGTGCAGGGCGCGCGCGCCACGCTCCGGCGCCAGGCGCAGCACCGCGCGGGTGCGGCTCCACGGGCTGGACTCCACGCCTTCCAGCGTCAGTCCCAGCTCCCGGACGAAGGGCTCCACCAGTCCGTCCAGCAGGCTGGCGACCGGAGCGCCCTGGCCCTCGTGCGCCGCCAGACGCATCCGCCGCCACAGCGCCGCGATGCGCTCAGGCTGCTTGCTGAAGACCCGGGCCGCCCCGGCCTTCTTCCGACCCCGCTCCGCCGCCATGTCCGCTGTCGTCCGCATCGCGAGCAGGGACATAGCAAGGGCTTTGCCAACGCCAGACGTGTCCCCGTTCCCAGTGAATCCAAACCCTTGGGCAGAGGCGCGGCCCCGGAGGGAGGCCGGAGTGCGTAAATCCTACGGGGCGGTTGTTGAAATCCAGGGGGTGGGGGGAAGAACCTTCCCTGCCTGGGCAGCGCGGGCCCTTCAGTGGAGCGTCGGCTTGGGCGGACGGCCCGCCGGGGACTCGCCTTCCAGCTCGTACTCGCCGCTGGAGGACTCCGGCTCCTCGTCGCCCGCGCCCAGGTCCTCCGGGGCTTCTGGCAGGGCGGAACCAGACTCCAGCGCCTCCGGAGCGCCCTCCAGGGCTTCCGGCTGGGCGGGGGCGGCGGAGGGGTTGGGCGGCGCGGGCGTGGTGGCGCCAGGCCACTCCGGCCAGGGCAGGGCGGGGGAGAGGGGTTCGGCGCCGTCCACCGGCCCCGCGGCGCGGGCCGCGGCGAGCAGGCGCAGCGCGGCGTCCTCGGCGGCGTCCTCGGCGGCCAGCTCCGTCATCCGCGCGGCCTTCTGCCGCATCCGGCGCACGAAGGCGGCCACGCACAGGACGGAGGCGGTGAGCCACAGGAGCGCGGAGCTGGTGGTGAGCGGCAGCCAGCCGTAGCGCGCCGCGAGCCCGTTCCTCCAGTCCTGCTCCTCCAGCAGCAGCGACGAGTGGAACGCCTTGCCGAAGGCCTGCTCGAAGGGCTCACCCGCGCGCACGCCGTCCACCAGCAGCCCCATGGCATGCGGGCCATGCTTCCCGGTGAGGTACGCGACGAAGGCGGCGCTCTGCGCATAGGCGATCTCCACGTCCGCGGGCACGTCCGGCCAGTCGTCGGACAGGTCCTCGAAGTGGAAAACGCGCTCCTGCGTCACCGCCCGGAAGAGGGCGGTGTAGTGGGCGACGGAGTAGCGCTCGTCGGTGAGGTTCTGCGCCACGCCCTCCTGGAACCAGCGCGGCCAGTCCTTCGCCAACTGCCCCAGCGCCACGTGCGCCAGCTCGTGGCGGAGCGTGGTGGGGCCTTCCGCGTCGCTCAGGCTCAGCGCGTCCAGCAGGATGATTTGATGCCCGGGGTACGCGAGCGCCACCGCCCAGCCCGGGGGCTTGCCGCCCGGCAGCGCCAGCGCCTCGAACTCGTCCCGGCCCACGCCCAGGCGGATCTCCGTGGTGCCCGGCCAGTCGCGCCCGAGCATCGCGCCGAAGGCATCCCGCACGCCTTCAATCTGCCCGGCCAGCGCCCGGGCCGCGCCCGCCGCCTTCGCTGTGTGGAGGATGACGAAGCGCTGCGTGCGCAGCTCACCCGCCACCAGCGCGGGGCGGGCGTGGGGCACGAGCGCGGCGTCGGTGACGACGGCCTCCGTGGCGTGGATGCCGCGCGGACCCTCTTCCTGCGCGAACACCCCGGGCGAGGCCAGCAGCATCATCAGGAATGCGAACAGGCGGAGCATGCGTGGCCTCACGGTCCACCAGAGATAACAGCCTCGACCGCCGCCGCATCAACCCCCTCCACCCTCAATCGCTTACGGCGCGACGTGTCACCGGCGGTGAGTGTCACCTGCCGACGGGGCACACCCAGCCTTTTGGCGATGAATTCCACCAGGGCGGCATTCGCTTCGCCATCCACCGGGGGCGCGGCGAGCTGAATCTTCAGCTGGCCGTCATGTTCGCCCACCACCTTCGTGCGGGACGCGCGCGGCTGGACGAGCACCGTCAGCTCCACTCCCTCCGGCAGCGCTTTGAGCCAGGGGGCGGGCACCGGGGCGCTAGTCGTTGGAGGTGGCCTTCTTCTGCGACAGGAAGGAGACGTTGTCCTCCACGCGCGCGTAGTCGCGGTCCGCGAAGGTGGGGGCGGCGAAGGTCTCCAGCAGCTTGCGGTGGGCCTCCACCACGGAGCGCACCTGCGATTCGAACTGGGTGCGCTGACGCTTGAGCTCGTTGATGTCCTCCACGACCTGCACCAGCCGCTGGTGCGCGCCGTGGACGATCTTCTCCGCCTGGTGCTCCGCGTCCGCGATGATGATCTCCGCTTCCTTCTTCGCGGCGTCCTTCAGGTCCTCGCTGATGCGCTGGGCGGTGACCATCGTCTCCTGGAGGGTGCGCTCGCGCTCCTGGTGCGTTTCGAGCTTGTGCTGCGTGCGCTTCAGCTCCTCCTTGAGCGCGATGTTCTCCTTCACCACCTCCTCGAACTCGCCGGCGATCAGCTCCAGGTACGCGCCCACTTCGGGACGCGCGAAGCCGCGCATCGCCGTCTCGAAGCGCTTCTGCCGGATGTCGAGCGGGGTGATCTTCATGCGCGCCAGTCTAACCCATACACGGGCGCACTCCAGGAATCGGCCCCGGGGGCGGAGACGCGCGGGGTGCCTGGGTCATGGCGCCTGGCGGGCGGGCAGGCGGGCAGCCGGGCCTCAGGGGGCCGGGGCCGTGGAGGCTTCCCACTGAGACGCCACCGAGCGCGCGGCGTTCTGCACCGCGTAGCCCAGGCGGCTGTCCGCGGCCACGTCCTGCACGACCCGGCGCGCGGTGGCGGTGCGCTGGTAGAGCAGGCCCCCCAGCGCCTGGATCTTCAGCGCGTCCGGCAGGCGCGGGTGGCGCACGACGTTGCCCAGGATCTCCTCCGCGCGGCGGTGCTGGAAGAGCGCCACCGCGCGCAGCGCCGCCTGCTGGATGCGCGGGTTCGGGTCCCAGATGTACGCGGCCAGCGGGTCCAGGGCGCGCGCGTCCCCCAGGAGCGCCAGGTCCTCGATGGCGAGCGTGCGGATCTCCTCCGGTGCCGGCTCCGCGGCCCACAGCAGGCCCCTCAGGAGGGCGGCGTCCGGGGAGGGCGCTTCCGTGGGGGGCCGGGCGGCCTTCTCCGGCGCGGCCTTCTCTGGCGCGGCCTTCGGGGAGGCGGCCCTGGCCGGGGCCGACGGGGCCTGGGCGTGGGCGGCGGCGGTCAGGAGCAGGGCGGCGGCGAGGAGCGGTCGCATGGGCCTCGTTCTACCCGAAACCCTGGAGGCCCGGCAGCACGGCACCCCCATCCCCTGGGTCGGTGGCGACATTTTCTTGACGGGATCGCCGGACGTGGGAGGTTGCCGCTGCTACAGGCGTGTTGCGAACGGAGGGCGAAGAGACCATGGGTGCGGCGGTCGCGAGCTGGCAGACACTGGAGAATGTCACGGTGGAGTGCACCCACTGCGGCGTGATGATGACGCTCCAGGCGGGAAGCCGGGTGAAGTACTACCGGTGCGGCTCATGCCACCGCTGGGTGTCCAGCACCTACAGCGAGGTCTTCCGCGCGGACGCGAAGATGCGCACGCACCCGGTGAAGGACACCGCGGACGCGGATGCGCGCTTCGTGGAGGTGAAGGACCGGCTGGACAAGTGGCTCACCGCCGTCCAGGAGCAGTGCCCGTACCAGACGATGGGCGTCTCGCCGCTGGATTCGCCGGACGTGGTGCGCGCGCGGTTTCACGCGCTGGCCATGGAGCGGCACCCGGACCGGGGCGGCTCCGCGGAGCAGATGCGCGAGCTGAACGCCGCCTACGAGCGCATCCTCAAGCACCGTCAGCGCAAGCGGCTGGAGGCCCTGTCCTCCGGCACCGCGTCGCGCGTGGCGCCCGCGTCCGTCCTGCCCGCGCGCAGCAGGTAGAACCAGAAGAGCGCTCCCAGCGACAGGCCCAGCCCCACCTTCGCCCAGGTGGGGAAGAGGTGGCCCGGGGAGATGAAGCCCTCCACCATGCCGATGCCGGCGAGGAAGGGCGCGCAGCCCACCACCAGCTTCACCGCCTCGCGTCCGCGCGCCTGGAGCGCCTGCGCGCGGGGCAGCTCACCAGGGTCGATGAGCGCCTGGCCCACCATCAGGCCCGCGCCGCCCGCGATGACGATGATGGACAGCTCCACCGGCCCGTGCGCGGCGATGAAGTCCAGGAAGCCCACCGTCATGCCCTCGCGGAAGCACAGCGCGCCCACCGCGCCAATGAGCACCCCGTTGTTCACGAGCGTGAAGATGGGCCCCACGCCCAACAGGATGCCGGACGCGAACGCGAACAGCGTGACGGTGAGGTTGTTGGTGGCGATGCCCGAGGCCACCGCGTTGGGCGGCGCCACCGACAGGATGTCATCCGTCCACATGCGCCCCTGCGCCACGTAGCGCCGCACACCCTCCGGCACGAGCAACTCCGCGCCGCGCGGCTCCAGCGTCACCACCAGCGCGCCCAGCAGCAGCCCCAGCACCAGCATCCCCGCGCTCACGCCCACGAAGCGCGCCTCGCGGCGCAGGGTGGCCGGGAAGTCGCGAAGGAAGAAGTCTCGCGTGGAGGCCCAGCGCTCGCGGGGGGGCTGGTAGATGGCGCCGTAGGCCTGGCCGCAGAGCTGGTTGAGGAAGCGGTGCGCGTCCGTGCCCGGGTAGAACGTCTGCGCCCGCGCCAGGTCCGCGGACGCGCGCCGGTAGAGCGTGTCCAGCGTTCGCAGCTCCTCCAGGTGCAAGCGGCCCGCGCGCTGGCGCGCGAGCAGCGCCTGGAGCGCGTCCCAGTCCGGGCGGCGCCGGGCGACGAAGGCGGGCAGGGGCGTGGCCATGTCAGTGGGCCGCCTGCGCGCGCGTGCGCAAGAAGGACTCCAGGGCCTCCGGAGTCTGGAGCACCTGGGCGCGCTCCTCGTCCGTCAGCGTGGCTCCCACGCGGTCCACCAGCCGTGCGCCCAGCCGGCGCCGCACGTCCGGCGCCAGGCCCGGGGCGCGCGCGAGGAAGGCCAGCACCAGCTCCACGTCCTCCGCGCCCAGGGGCCGCTGCGCGGCGGTGGCCGTCATGGCCTGGGCCGCGGCTTCGGACGCGGCGGGACGCGTGTACTTGTCCAGGTCGATGGCCTCCTCGCGCACCAGCACGGTGCCCGCGAGCAGGTCTCCCAACCGGCGGTGCCTTGCGTCCAGCAGCATGGTGATGCAGCCGGTCGCGTAGAGCACCGGCAGGAAGTCCACTGCACGGCAGAGGTTGCGCACGGCGCTTTCGAGGAAGCCCACGGGCGAGCCATCCTCCCGCACCACGCGGATCCTCAGCGCGCGTTTGCCCGGTGTCTGTCCATGGAAGAAGACCTCCGCCAGCGTCCAGTACAGCCATTGCGTGGCGAAGAGCCCCACCGCGAACAGCGTCTGCGTGAGCCCCGACAGGGACTGGAACGCGCCCAGCACGTCGGACACCAGCAGCGTGATGACGAAGTAGAGCGCCACCCAGAAAAAGAACAGCAGGCTTGCGTCCACCAGCCACGCGAGACAGCGGTAGCCGATACCGGCCACGGGCAGGGAGAGAGCCACCCGCTCGGGCGTGGCGACGTCGACATGGGGTGCGGGGGCAGAGGGAGTCATGCGCGTGGGACGCACAGCATACGCCCTTGGCGTCCAGGACGCGCCATCCGCATGCATCCCCTCCGCATGAAGGCGGCGGGGCGAAACAGCACGCGAAACATTGAAATGTGGACGCCGGACGCGTGTCCCACGGCCGACAGCGATCACGACCTGACGGACGAGGCCCTGGATTTCGATGCGATTCGTGCGCAATTGACAGTCCGGGCAGGGTCGGTTCGCAAGAGACTTGGGATGGTGTTAGGGTCTCGGTTGGCTGGAATTGCCTGAAACGTAAAAGGAGGAACGGCCAGGACGGGCCAGTTCGGCAGTCGCAAGCGCAGTCCGCGGGGCAGCACTGACAAGAACCCTGGATGGAGTTGAAGCGCGGTTCTCGCACGCTCAGCACTGGCGGAAGTTCCGCCGCGGTTCCACCGACTCCAGGGCAGGTTGCAGTCGACAGGTAGCATTGAAAGCAATTCGCCACGACGGCTGGGGGGCCATCGCATGGCAGCGAATCAATCCGCAGTTCGTATTTCGATTCTCGAAGGACCGTGGGCGGCCTGGCAGGGCCTCTCGGACGGGCTTCGGGGTGAGGGTCATTCCACTTCGGTGACGCGCGACGTGCGCGGCTTCCTGGATGGGCTTGGAACGGATCCGCCGCAGGTGGCGATTCTGGACGTGGAGAGCGATGGCGAAGCCGCCATTGGCTGCTCCGTGACGGAAGGGCTCAACCTGCTGCGCGAGGCCCGCAAGCGCCGGCTGGAGGTCCGCATGCTGCTCTTGTCCGCGGTGAGCACGCCGGAGGTCATCTCCCAGTGCTTCGACGAGGGCGCCTCGGGCTACCTCTTCCGCGCGGGGCTGGGCGTGAACGCCGTGTCTTCCGCGGTCCAGTCGCTGGTTCGGGGCGAACGCCTCTTCCCGGTGCAGCTGCTCCGCAATGACTTCGAGCATCCGCCGGTGACGTCACCCACGGCGAGCGTGCTGCTGCTGCTCACGCAGCGGGAGCGCGAGGTGCTGGCGTACGTGGCGGGAGGCGCGGACAACCTGAAGATCGCCGCGCACCTGCAGATCGCCGAGCGCACCGTGAAGTCCCACGTCACTCAGCTCTACCGCAAGCTGGGCGCGGAGAACCGCACCCAGCTCGCGCTGCGCGCCTGCCACCTGGGCGTCAGGCCTCCGCCGGACCTCTAGGCGGGGACGGCCCACCCTCCCCGGTGAAACGGGGAGGGCACGGCGAAGGGCGGCGCGGCCTTCAGTTCTTGTTGCGGGCCGCGTCCTCTTCCATCTTCTTGCGGAGGCTCAGGGGGCGCATGTCCGTCCAGACCTCCTTGATGTACTCCAGGCACTCGGCCTTGAGGCCCTGCTTGCCGGCGTCCTTCCAGCCGAGCGCGTTCTCGCGGTCCGCGGGCCAGATGGAGTACTGCTCTTCGTGGTTCACGACGACCTTGTAGATGGTCGTGTCTTCGCGCTCGTCGCTCATGGGCTGGCTCCTGGAAAGCTGGGGACTCCCTTTCGTCGCACACCCAGGGAAAAGCGGTCAAGGTAGGCGAACGCGGTCTTCACCGGTCCTGCCCACGAGGGCGGATCCGCGCCTGCCCGCCCGGCGGGGTTCCACCCGGAATCCGTGGTCGTGACAGGCAGGGGGGCGGCACGGATACTCCGCCCCATGCGCATCGTGAAGAACGCCGTCGCGGGCCTCGTGCTCCTCGTGGGGGGCGGCTGGGCCTCGCTCGCCCTGGCCCTGACAGGGGCGGGCCCGGAGGGACCGCACGTGGGGCGGGCCCTGCTGGCCGGGCTGCTCCTGGGCGCGGCGGTGGCCGCGTGGCGGTGGCGCTCGCGGCGCTGGGGCGTGGCGGTGGCGCTGCTGGGGTGTCTGATGGTCTACGGCTGGGTGCGCACCGTGCGGCCCTCCAACACGCGGGACTGGGCGCCGGACCTGGCGCGGGCGCCGTGGGCGGAGGTGGCTGGCTCCCAGGTGACGATCCACGACGTGCGCGACTTCCGCTACCGCAGCACCACGGACTGGGATGCCGCCTGGTACACGGCCACCTACGACACGGAGGCGCTCACGGAGGCGTCCTTCATCGTGGAGCCGTTCTCCGGCTTCTACGGCGCGGCGCACACCATGGTGAGCTTCGGCTTCCAGGACGGCCGCCGCGTGGTGTTCTCCGTGGAGGTCCGGCGCGAGAAGGGGGAGACGTTCTCCGCGGTGGGGGGGCTGTTCCGCCGCTTCGAGCTGGCGTACGTCGTGGGAGACGAGCGGGACCTGGTGCAGCTGCGGTCCAACTTCCGACACGACACCGTGTATGTGTATCCCGTGAAGGCATCCAGGGAACGCATCGCCGCGTTCTTCATGGACATGGTGCAGCGGATGAACGGACTGCACGCGGCACCGGAGTTCTACGACACGCTCACCAGCAACTGCACCACCAACCTGGTGCGCCACTTCGAGAAGGTGGCCACGCGGAACGTGCCGTACGACCATCGTACGTTGATGCCCGCGTTCTCGGATGAGCTCGCCTACTCGCTGGGCATCATCGACACGGACGCGCCGCTGTCGCAGGTCCGCGGCCGCTATGAAATCAACGCGCGCGCCCTGGCCGCGCAGGGGCGGGATGACTTCTCCGAGCGCATCCGCGCGCCCGCGACGACCGCCACCGCGCCCGCGCCGTGATGTCTGGCTTCAAGTCCCCGTGGCGGCCTGGGGCGTGGCCGGCGCCGTGGCGACCTGAAGGTGGCGGACGTAGTGCTCCTGGAGCGCGGTGAAGTAGCCGCGCTCCTCCCACAGCTCCTCCAGGAGGCGGTCGGTGAGGGACCGCACCTCCGCGCTCTCGTCCTCTCGGTCGGGCACGCGCGGGGTGGGTTCGGGCTGCATGAAGGCGCGGGTGGCCTCCGCCATCAGCAGCCGGCTGCTCCGGAAGAGGCGGCGCAGGGCCTGGTTGATGGGGCGCGCATCCATCCGCGCGCAGGCGGCGACGATGGCGGCCTGCACCGTCCGGGGGCCGTCCCCCTGGAGGGACGCGGCGTCCAGGTCGCCGCGCTCCAGCGCGTGGTGCAGCAGGTAGCCGTGGTGCAGGCACGTGGACGTCAGGTCCACGCAGTCCTTCACCCAGAGCACGATGAAGACCTTGCGGAACACCTTGCGCACCGGGAAGAGGGCCACGGCCTTCAGGTAGGACACGAGTCGCCCCCCCAGGTCGCGCGCCTCGTACGAGCCGGCCAGCAACTGCACGGCCTTGTCGGGGGCCTTGAGGCCCCGCTCCTTCAGCTGGTCGCGCACGGACTGCTCGCGCACCTGGCGCAGGGCGTAGTCGTCCAGGAAGGGCACGGGGATGAGCGGGGTGAGCCCGGCCGCCACGGCGTGGAAGGCCACGCGGGCGAGCGAGGGCGGCACGGCGTTCGGTGGGCGGGAGGTGGAATCGGCCATGGCGTGTTTCATAACCGCTTCCGCGCCGGCCGCCTTCCGCAGGTAGACTGATGGACGGATTCTGGCCGTGGGAGTGTCGTGAACTCCGCCGAAGCACGCGGCGGATGGGTGAGGTGCCTGGGAATGAAGGTGAAGCAAGAACTGCCCGTCGTGCCGTTCGCGTCGGAGAAGGCGTGGGAGAAGTGGCTGGCAGCGCACCACGCCGACTCGCCGGGCGTGTGGATGAAGCTCGCGAAGGGGGAGTCCGGCATCGCGTCCGTGACCTATCCCCAGGCGCTGGACGTGGCGCTCTGCTACGGGTGGATTGACGGCCAGAAGGGCGCGTTCGACGCCGAGTACTGGCTGCAGCGCTTCACGCCCCGGGGGCCCCGCAGCAAGTGGTCGAAGATCAACGTCGGCAAGGTGGAGGCCCTGGTGGCGGCGGGGCGGATGAAGGCCGCGGGCCTGCGCGAGGTGGAGGCGGCCCGGGCGGATGGTCGCTGGGAGGCGGCCTACTCGGGGGCGAAGACCATCCAGGTTCCGGAGGACCTGCTGCGCGCGCTGGAGGCGAACCCGCAGGCGAAGGCGTTCTTCGCGACGCTCAAGAGCGCCAACCGCTACGCCATCCTCTACCAGCTCCATGATGCGAAGAAGCCGGAGACGCGCACGCGCCGGCTGGAGAAGTTCGTCGCCATGCTGGAGGCCGGGGAGACGCTCCACGGCTGAGCCGGGCGGCGGGCTACTTCGGCTCGCCCATGACCTCCATCGTGTGCTTGAGCCGCTCCAGGCCCAGGCGCACCAGGGCGCCGCGCAGGTCGGGCTGGGCCAGGAACACCTTCTTGAACACGTCGCGCTCCAGCTTGAGCAGCGTGCACGGGGTCACCGCGCGCACGGTGGCGGTGGCCAGCCGGCTGCGAAGCAGGGAGATCTCCCCGAACAGGGCGCCTTCCTCCAGCGGGGGGTAGGGCGATTGGCGGCCATCGCCGTGCGTGTGGAACACCTCGCACTGGCCGCGGAGCAGGACGTAGAGCGCGTCGCCCGGCTGGCCCCGGGTGAGCAGCGTCTCGCCCGCGGGGACGGTGCAGGGGACGAAGGCGCCCCCCAGGTCGTGCTGCACGTCCGGAGGCAGCGCGGCGATGAGCGGGTTGCTGCGCAGCGCGTCCGCCAGCAGCCGCTCCCGGGCGGCGACCTGCATCTGGTCGCCCTTCACGCCGTAGTCGCGGCCCAGCTCCCGGACCCCCGCCAGGGTCAGCTCCAGCAGCACCACGTCCTCCACCGTCACCACGGTGGCGGTGCGCTTCGTGCCGGTGAGCAGCGCCAGCTCTCCGAAGAACTCGCCGGCCCCCAGGCGGCCAACCTCCGTGTTCGCGCCAGGGGCGCCGCCGTGGAGCACCGCGACGCGGCCCTCCAGCACGACGAACATCGAGTGGCCCGGGTCGCCCTCCCGCACCACCACCTGCCCCGCGGACAAGTAGCGGGTGCAGACCGGAGGCGGTGCCGGGGGCGTCTCCGCGTCCACCTGGGATGCCTCCGCCGCCGTGGACGGTGCCGCGGACGCCTGCCCGGCGCCGGTGGCCGGGGCGGACGGGTGTGCGGACAGCAGGGCCTGCAGGCGCGCGAACAGGGACATGGTGCCCGAATGCTAGCGGGGCGCCGGGGTGGAAACTGTGAAGCGCTTCACAGTGGGCAGGGGGCCGGGTTGAAAGACAGCCGGGTGCGCGCAATCCCTGTCAAGGCCGGCTGAGCAGGGATTGCGGGTGTTTGTGTTTCAGGGGGGGCCGCACCCCCGGGAGGTCCTTCGGGACCACGGGGATGGCGCGGGCGCTTCGGGGCGCTCTACAGTCCCGGATTCATGGGAGACACGCTGGACGTCGTCGTGGACCTGGGAGACGTGGCGGAGACCGCCGCGGACGCCGTGCTGCTGAAGTACGCGCAGGGCTTCCATGGGGCGGACGGGGCGGTGGCGCGCCGGCTGGAGTCGGCGGGCATCGCCGCGGAGTCCCTCTCCCTCCTTCCCGGGGACCACCGCTTCGTCGAGACGCGCGGCGGCCTGGGGGCTCCGGTGGTGCTCTTCCTGGGCACGGTGCGCCTGCGGCAGTTCGGCTACCATGAGATCCGCCAGTTCGCGGTCCGCGCGCTCCAGCTGCTGGAGCCCCGGCACTCCGTGCGGCACCTCGCGTGCACCGTGCACGGCCCCAACTACGGGCTCGACGAGGACGAGGCCGTGCTGGCCCTGGTGGGCGGCTTCGTGGACGCGTTCCAGCGCGGCAGCGGTCCTCGCGACCTGGAGCGCATCACGGTCGTGGAGTTGAACCCCAAGCGGATGGAGCGCCTGCGCCACGCCATCGCGCTGGGCCTGGGGGCCACCGCGGGCGTGGAGCCGCTCCCGGGCATCACGGGCTTCCGCGTCCGGCGGACGTCCCGCTTCGTCCAGGCGCCGCCGATGGCCAGCGCCGGCGCGAACTCGAATGAGAAGCCGCATGCCTTCGTGGCCATGCCTTTCGCGCCGGAGCTGGAGGACACGTACCACTACGGCATCCTGGGCCCCGTGAAGGCCGCGGGCCTGCTGTGCGAGCGCGTGGATCAGGCCACCTTCGACGGCCCCATCATCCAGCGCATCCGCGACCGCATCGACACCGCGAAGGTCGTCATCGCGGACCTGTCGCTGGCGAACCCCAATGTGTACCTGGAGGTGGGCTATGCCTGGGGACGCGGGAAGCCCACCCTGATGCTCGTGCGAGACGTGCGCGAGCTGCGCTTCGATGTTTCCAGCTACCGGTGTCTGGTCTACCGCAGCATCCGGCACCTGGAGGAGGTGCTGTCCGAGGAGCTGAAGCGCATCCTCTGAGCCGTGTCTCACCAACCTCGCGCGGCGACCTCCCACGTCGCCAGGCTCGCATCGCCGCGAATGACATGCAGCCGCGAGTGCAGGGGGACCGAAACACAGACATGGTTGGGCACCACGCGCACGCGCTCGCCGATGCGGGGGCGCCATGTCGTGGCGGACACGTCCAGCAGCCCGTGCTCCTCCGACAGGCTCTTCACCACGACCTCCGGCCGGTCGAGCAGGACGCCATAGCCCGGCGCCAGGCCTTCCTCCTTCGCGAGCGCCTTGGCCCCCGCGTCGATGACCACCTGCCCGGGCACGGCGGTGCTCACCACGGTGGCCAGGACCGAGTATGCCCACTCCGTCCCATCACAAGCGCCAATGACGGCGCTGTTGCGGTCGTTGAAGACGTTGAGGCCGGGGCGGATCTCCGTCAGCCCCCGCACGGTATGGGATTGCCAGAGGGTGGGGGTGGAGCCGCCGCTCACCACCTCGGGCGGGAGGCCCGCGCCGCGCAGGGCTTCCACGAACGCTGTCAGCGCTTCGGACTGGGCGTGCATCGCGGCGTCCAGCTCCGCCTGGGGGACGCGGATGTGGCCCGCGTAGAACGTCACGCCACGAAACGTCACGCCGGACATGGAGGCCGCCATGCGCGCCAGGGCCACGGCCTCGTCGGGGGTCCGCAGGCCGACCCGGCGCATGCCCAGGTCCAGCTCCACGAGGACGCCCACGGTGCGCCCCGCGTCCGTGGCCGCGCGCGCCAGCCCCTCCAGCGCCTCGCGCGAGTCGAGCGCCACGGTGAGCCGCACGCGCGCGGGCAGGGCCAGGAGCCGTGCGAGGCGGCGCGCGCCCACCGGCGGATACGCGAGCAGCACGTCATCACAGACGGAGGCCATCACCTCCGCCTCCAGCACGGTGGCCACCGTGACGCCCGAGGCCCCCGCCGCGACCTGGAGCGCGCAGAGCTCCGCCGTCTTGTGGGTCTTGGTGTGGGGCCGCCAGCGCAGGCCATGCTCGCGGGAGTAGTCCGCGACGCGCTGGAGGTTCCGCTCCACGCGGTCCAGGTCCACGAGGGCGGCGGGCGTATCGAGGGCATCCAGGGCGGGGACGGACATGCGGCGCATGCTGGCACCCGTTGCGTCACCCCGTCACAGGAATCCCCCGCCAGTGTGGCGAACGACGCCGGTCAGCCTCCGTGACCGTCGGGGGCTCAAGCCCGTCGCGGACCCTCCGTGCGCCGAGACCGCTTCCCGGTCACTGGACTTGCGACGCCGCTGGCTCGAAGCCAATCGTGGGCCGCTGCCACTTCCAGCCGCCGGACTTCAGGGCCTCCATCGCCTGAGCATCCAGCACGCGCAGCGCCGCGAGCACGTCCGTGGGCGGGCGGGGGGCTCCCGGGGCGCTCTCCACCTCGAAGCGCGCCGGGATGCCCGCCGCGTCCCGGCCGCCCATCACGACGCGGACGCGGCAGTTCTGCGGCGACAGCTCCGTCTCCCCGGACCACGACACGTCCTGGACGAACAGGTCCACCGTGCCGGCCGCCTTCTGTCCGCGCAGCCGCGTCACCACCGCGTCCAGCGAGCCCTTCGCGCGCTCGTTGCGCTTGCGGCCCAGGCGGGTGAGCGTCCACCAGGCCAGGCCTCCGGCGACCACGGGCGAGAGGATGAAGTAGGGGATGAGGGGGCTCATGGGGCGCCAGGGTGCCACGAAACGCGGGAGAAGAAACGCCCGTCTCCAGCGCCCAGGGGCCGGAGACGGGCGGGGGGAGGCGGGCTACTGCGGCGCGGGGGCGGCGACCTTCTTCGTCGCGTTGGGCTTGTACGTCATGCCCAGCTCGTTGAAGACGAAGGAGTAGACGTCCACCTCCTCCTCGATGCGCGCGGACAGCGGCGTGCCCATGCCGTGCCCCGTCTCCGCGTTGGCGCGCAGCAGGATGGGCTTCGGGGACGCCGTCGCCGCCTGCATCCGGGCCACCATCTTGCGCGAGTGGAAGGGATCCACGCGCGGGTCGTTCGCCCCGGACGTGAAGAGCACCGACGGGTACTTCGTCCCGTCCTTCACGTGGTGCACCGGCGAATAGCCATACAGCGCCTTGAACTGCGCCGGGTCCTTCACCGAGCCGTACTCGGTGACGTTGAACTGGCCGTTGGGCGTCAGCTCCGTGCGCAGCATGTCGTAGATGCCCACGCGCGCCACCACGGCGCCGTACTGCTCCGGGTGCTGCGTCACGGCCGCGCCCATCAGCAGGCCGCCGTTGCTGCCGCCCTGGATGACCAGCTTCTTCGGCTGCGTGTACTTCTGGTCCGTCAGCAGCTTCGCGCACGCGTAGAAGTCGTCGAACACGTTCTGCTTGTTCGTCAGCGAACCTCCCTGGTGCCAGGCCTCACCGAACTCCGAGCCGCCGCGCAGGTTCGCCACCGCGAACACGCCGCCCTGCTCCAGCCACATGCCCGCGAGCGCGTTGTAGCCCGGCGTGACGGCGAGGTTGAAGCCGCCGTAGCCCGTCAGCCACGCCGGGTTGTTGCCGTTCAGCTTCGTGCCCTTCTTCTTCAGGATGGAGAGCGGCACCTTCGTGCCGTCCTTCGACGTGGCCTCCGTGCGCACCACCTCCACGTCGCTCATGTCGATGGGCGACGTGCGCGCCAGCGCCGTCTTCGCCACCTTGCCGTCCTTCGCCGTGTAGCGGAACCACGCGGTCGGCTGGGTGAAGCTGCCATTGACGAACAGCAGGTCGTCCGCGCCCTGTCGCACCGCGCCGCCCACCGAGGACACCGGCAGCGTCGGCACCAGCCCCTGCGCCTTGCCCGTCAGGTCCACGATGCGCAGCTGGGAAGGACCGCCCAGCTGCTCCACCAGGTAGACGCGGCTCTGCGTGGGCAGGATGGACTGCACCGTCGCCTCGCTCTCCGGCACCAGCACCGTCGCCTTGTCCAGCGTCGGCGTGGCCAGGGGCAGGCGCAGCACCTTGCCGCGCGGCGCGTCCTTGCGGCTGAGCAGGTACGCCGCGCCGTCACCGCCGAAGCGCGCCGACACCACCTTGTCGGTGAACTTCGCCACCTGCGCCCACGTGCCCGTGGGGCCGTGCAGGTAGAGCTCGAACTCGCCGCCGTCCCCGTTGGCGACGCGCGCGAAGGTGTACTGGCCGTCGTCGCTCGACTCCAGGTTGGTCATCGCGATGCGCGGGAAGTCCTTGCCCAGCTCGTACGTGTCCTTCTCCGTGGGCGTGCCCAGCGCGTGGAAGTACACCTGCTGGTACACCTCGCGGTCGACGGGGGGGCGCTCCTCGCCGCGCGGATAGCGCGTGTAGAAGAAGCCCGTGCCCTGCGCGTTCCACGCGAGGCTGCCGCCCGCCGTGCCGCCGTTGACGCGCGGCACCAGCTCGTTGGGCAGCGCCTTCGCCGTGGCCACGTCATACACGGACACGTCGCCGCTCTCCGTGCCGCCCTTCGACATCGACACCGCGACCTTCTTGCCGTCGTGCGACAGCTGGAACCAGTCGATGGTCGTCTTGCCGGACGCATCCACCTGCGTGGGGTCCACCAGCACGCGCTCCTTCGACAGGTCGTCCACCTGGCCCACGGCGACCAGCGTCGGCTGCTGCTTGGGCGGCTGGAACTTCAGCGCCAGCAGCGTGCCGCCCTGCTCATCCAGGCCGCCGTACGCGGCGGACTTCCACGACAGCAGCTCGGTGATGCGCTGGCGCAGCGGCTCGCGGCCGGGGAGCTTGTCCAGCGTCGCGCGGGTGTAGGCGTTCTGCGTGTCGGTCCACTGCCGCACCTTGGGGTCGGTGGCGGACTCCATCCACTGGTAGGGGTCCGTCACGGCGGTGCCGTGGTAGGTGTTCTCCACGGGCTGCTTCTCCGCGGCGGCGGGCTTCGCGGGCGCCTTGCCCGCGGCCGTGGACACCAGGGGCAACAGCAGCACGGCGGTGGTGACGGCGGTTCTGAGCTTCATGGTTCACCTCGCATGCGGGTGGGCCCTGGCTGACGGTCAGCGCAGGGGCAGCTCCACCAGGGCGGTGGAGAAGGTGTCGAAGGTCTCGTTGGCGGAGGGCTTCGTGCCCTCGTCCATGTTGCCCAGCATCAGGGCGAAGACGACGCGCGGGTGCTCCGGGTCCTGGGGCCGCTCGGCCACGCCCACGAAGCACTTCTGGCCGGTGAGCGTCCCCGTCTTCGCGCGGATGCGGCCCGCGGTGGACCGCGTGGTGGGCCGGCCCGCCAGGGTCCCGTCCACGCCCAGCAGCGGCAGGCTGTCCACCAGCGCCGCGCCGTAGGGCTCCTGGAGGCTCGTGAAGATGACCCGCGCCATGCCCTGGGGCGTGGCCAGGTTGTAGCGGGACAGGCCGCTGCCATCCACCGGGCGCAGGTCCTTGGCCGGCACGCCCCGGCGCAGTAGCTCCGCGCCCAGGGCGGTGCGGAGCGCGGCGTAGCCTTCCTGTCCCGTGCGCTCGCGCGCGAAGCGCATGCCCAGCCGCTCCGCGTACAGGTTGAGGCTCTCCTTGTTCGTCACGCGCACCAGCTCCGACAGGGGCGGGCTGGTCAGCTCCACCAGCGGCATGGGGATGGGGGGCATGGGCGCGGTGGGGGCCTCCAGCGAGAGGGGCAGCCGCGTCACCCCGCGCCGGGCCAGCGCGTCATCCACGCACGCCGCGAAGAGCTCCTGGGGCGCGTCCACGGACAGCTTCACGGCGGCGGCCTGGGGGCAGGGGCCTCCCGTGGGCGAGCGCCACGTGCAGCGCACCCCGCCGCCGCCGCGCACGCAGGCCAGGTTCGCGCGCTCCGCGTTGACGTCCACGCGCACCACGGCGGCCAGGGGGGCGAAGGTGGGGGTCCACTCGAGGGAGGGCGCGGCGTCGCACGTGGCGCCGGGGGCGCGCCTCAGCGCCAGGTCCACCACGTTCTCGCGGAAGACGAAGGGCGTGGGCGCCGCGCTGTAGGCATACGCCGCGTCGTCCCAGGCCCAGCCGGGGCCCATCCCGCCCTCCACCCCGTCGGTGCCGGCGATGCGCACGCTGCCTCGCCACTGGTGGATGCCTCGCGCCTGGAACGCCTCCGCGATGCGGTCGCAGGCCAGCGCCGTCTCCGGGAAGCGCCACGAGCCCAGGGACGGGTCGCCGGAGGCCTGCGCCACCACGTCGCCCAGGAACAGGCCCCCGGTCTGCGAGCCCTCCAGGAACACGGGCGTCACGAAGCGGAAGTCCGCCCCCAGCGCGGACAGCGCGGCGGACGTGGACACCACCTTCATCGTGGACGCGGGCAACAGCCGCACGTTCTGCCGGTGGGTGAAGAGCGGCTCGCCGGTCCTCGCGTCCACCACGGCCACGCCCGCGAGCGCGCCGTCCGCCTCCAGGGTCTCCAGCAGCGCCTTCGCCACGCCGGGCAGGGTGTCGCCCCGGGCGCCTTCCGGCGCGGCGGGCGCGTGGGCACAGGCGGTCAACAGCACGGAGACGCTGGCGGACAGGAGAGCGCGGCGCATGGCGGCGGCCACCGTATGTCGCGTGCTGGGGAGTGTCATGGTTTCCCGCCAGCGGGGAGGGCGCGAGCGTGCGCGGGGAGACGGCCCGGCCGGGGACCAGGCGGTTGGACGCGCGCGGAACGGCCTTGTGCCCCGTCTATTCCCGGCGCTTCGCGTCCAGCCACACCGAGTGCCTTGACGCGACGGCACAGGCCCCCCATCCTGCCGCGCCCCATGCCTGTCCTACGTGGTGCCGTGACCTTTTCGCGCTTCCGGACCGAGCCGGCCAAGGATGCGCCGTCCGACGTGAAGCGCTGGTTGACCAAGGGGCTCAAGTCCCATGCGTTCGAGCCCATCGACCGCCGCTCCGAGGAGGAGCGCGCCGCCGGTTTCGTGGAGCTGGAGAACCCGGAGGCCTCCGAGTTCTCCACCACCCACCTCTTCTACGGCGAGTACGCCCTGTTCGCCTTCCGCATCGACACGCTCAAGGTGCCCGCGTCGCTGATGAAGTCGGAGCTGGACAAGTGGTCCGCCGCGTTCGCCAACGAGAACGGCCGCCCGCCCGCCCGCGCGGAGAAGAACAAGCAGCGCGCGGAGCTCAAGCAGCTGCTTCGCCAGCGCGCGGTGCCCCGCACCAGCGTGCTGGACGTGACGTGGAACCTGAAGACGCAGCAGGTGCAGATCTGGGCCGCGTCGCGCAAGACGGTGGATGAGATCGCCGTCGCGCTGGAGGGCGCCCTGGCGGTGAAGGTGATTGGCATCACGCCCGCGTCCATGGCGCAGCGCGCGGGCATCGACGAGAAGGCCCTGGGCCCCACCGCGGAGCTCATTGGCCTGGACCTGCCGGCGACGGCTTCGGTGGAGGGCAGCCATGGCGAGGCGTGAGCAGGCGAGGGAAGAGGCGGCGTTCGCCCGGGGCGACGTGGGCGTGGATGGCGTCGCCACCGAGGAGGAGAAGGACGCGGCCGAGGTCGAGAAGGGCCAGGCGCGCGAACAGCTGCTGCGCGGCCGGGCCTACCTGGGCCGCGAGTTCCTGACGTGGCTGCTGTGGCGTTCGGAGTCGGGCGACCCCATCTCCGAGTTCGACGGCTCGGGCGTCACCGTGCTCTACCTGGGCCGCGTGGTGCTGCGCGGCGTGGCGGGGGATGTCACGGAGATGAGCGCGAAGGGCACGCTGGCGCCGTACTCGGAGCAGGTGCGGCACTCGCTGGACCGGGGCCTGCTCGTGTCCCAGGCCCGGCTGCGGCTGTCGCACGGCGAGCGCGAATACGAGCTCACCCTGGATGCCGAGTTCCTGGACATCCGCGCCGCCAAGCTGCCCGCGCTCATGACCGAGGAGGAGGATGATCAGCTCTCCGAACGTCTGGAGCTGACCGAGCAGCTCTCCGCCCTGGTGGATACGCTGGTGCAGGACTTCCTGACCGTGCGCGCGGGCCGCGCCTGGAGCAAGCAGGTGGTGCCCGCGATGAAGGAATGGATGAAGGGCGAGGAGAAGGGCAGCGACCTGCTCTCCAAGGCCGCCCGCGCCCGGGGCCGCGACGCCCGCACCGCCCGGGGCTAGCGACCGGAACCTCCGGTGTGTGGCGCGCGCTGTCGCCGCGCCAGTCTGGACCGCCTCCCGTTCCGGAATGGAGCGGGGGGCAGCTCCAAGCCGGTGCGCGACCGCGCGGTTCCGGGGCAGGCAGGGGCGGCATGGGGCTCGCAGTGGCTCGAGGGCGAACCCCTCACCGCGAGCAGGTGTCCCGTGCCGTCCGCCCAGCCCACCACCGAAGCCATCCAGCGCATCTCCCTGAAGAATCGCGAGTACGCCTACATCGAGGACGCCAACCGCGGCGTGGTGTTGATGGAGGTGGGGCCTCGGGTGCTGACCCTGGAGGCGCACCTGACGCTCGTCGCGAAGGAGCGGATGGTGGAGGTGGGCGCCGGCAGCTGGTGCGTCGTGCGCAACCCCGTGGTCCGCGTGGAGGGCCAGGTGGCGCTGGATGACTTCGGTCAGGCCCGCGTGGCGGTGGGGGACCGCGAGGTCCGCGTGGGTCCCAAGGTGTTTCCGCTCTACCCCGGCGAGGAGCTGGAGGGGGACATCGTCCCGGAGTACGTGCTGGGCGTCTCCGAAGCGCTGCGGCTGCGCGCGCTCACCGCCTTCAGGGATGCCACCGCTCCGGACGCGCCCCGCCACCGCGAGGCCGGCGACGAGTGGCTGGTCCGCGGTCCCGGCCGCTACGTGCCCGCGGAGAGCGTCACCGTCGTGTCGCTGGAGAAGGCCCGCGTCCTCAAGGAGACCGAGTACTGCGTCGTCCTCAACCCCGTGGACCGCGCCACCGGCCGCGTCCAGGAGGGCCGCCGCAAGGTCGTCTCCGGCCCGGACGTCTTCTTCCTGGAGCCCGGCGAGGCGCTGGAGGGGGACGTGCGCCGCAAGCACGTCCTGTCGGAGCTGCAGGGGCTGAAGCTCCAGGCGCTGGATGACCTCTCCGAAGAGGAGGGCGGCGAGCCTCGCGCGCGAAAGGCCGGTGACACGTGGATCGTCCGGGGCCCGCGCACCTACGTGCCCAGCGAGAAGGTGCTCATCCACCGTGAGATCTCCGCGCTGTCGCTGGGCCAGGGTGAAGGTCTCTATGTGCGCGACCTGCGCTCCGGAAAGGTGACGCTGGTCCAGGGGCCCTGCCAGTTCATGCCGGAGGCGCATCAGGAGCTGCATGAGAAGCGCCTGTCCCCGGAGGCGGAGGGCCTGCTGGGGCTCACGCCGCCGCCTGCCTCGGAGACGAAGGACGCCCGCGCACCGCGCCCCACCACGGCGGGGGAGAAGGGGGACCGCACGCGCGCCATCGTGTTGCGCATCGAGGACAACACCGCGGTCCTGATCAACGACTTCGAGTCCAACCACGCGCGGGTGGAGTTCGGTCCCGCCAAGGTGATGCTGCGCCCGTACGAAGACGTCACCGTGCTGGACCTGTCCGGCGGCACGCCCAAGCGCCCGCGACAGCTCAAGGTGCTGATGCTGCGGCTGGGGCCGGACTTCGCCACGGACCTGTTCGAGGTCGCCACGCGCGACCACGCCCGGCTGCGCATCAAGCTCTCCTACAAGTGGCAGTTCGACGTGCAGGGCGATCCGGAGAAGGACAAGGCCATCTTCCGGGTGAACGACTTCATCGGATACGTGTGTGAGAACCTGGCGTCGCGCATCCGTCAGGTGGCGGCGGAGAACGAGTTCGAGACGTTCCACAAGAACGCCAGCGTCCTCATCCGCCGCGCCATCTTCGGCATGGACGACGCGGGCCGCGCGCGCAAGGACCGGCTCTTCTCCGAGAACCAGCTGCGCATCATCGACATCGACATCAAGGACATCGCCCCCGTCGACGAGAAGACGGCCCTGAAGCTGCGCGAGGCCATCGACACCAACATCCAGATCCAACTGGACGCGTCGCGCCAGGAGGCCCAGGCCGCCGCCGAGCTCAAGCGCATCCGCAGCGAGGAGGAGAAGCAGCTCGCGGACATCGCCAGCCACCGCAAGGCGGAGGCGGAACGCCAGTCCCTCATCGAGCTGCAGAACCGCAACCACCAACTGGAGACGCTCAGCCGCGCCAAGGTGGAGGCGGAGGCCCAGCTGGAGCGCGCCCGCGTGGAGAGCGAGGAGGCCCTGGCCCGCGCGGAGTCCGACGCCCGCGCCTCGCGCATCCGCTCCGAGGCGGAGCTGGAGCGCGAACGGCTGACGACCCAGGTGACCCTGGAGCGCCAGCAGCGCCTCAATGACCTGGAGGTGGAGCGCCAGTCCCGCATGTCGGAGGTGGAGGCCACCCAGTTCCGCCAACGCGTGGAGTCGCTGGGGGGAGGGGAGAACTTCGTGAAGGCCGTGGCCGCGCAGGCCCAGGCCGCCGTCGTCGGGGGCCTGGACAAGGTCGTGTTCCTCCCCAGCGGCTCCAACCTCAACCTCTTCGACGCCATGCAGGGACTGCTGGGCCCTGGAGGCGCACCCCGTGTGTCGTCCCACATCGTCTCCCCTCCGCCCGGGGACACTTCCGCATGAAGTCGGTGGAACGATATTGAAAATGATAATCGTTATCGAATAAGGATCGTCACCTTCGAAGACAGCGGTACTCCGCATCGAAAGGTCACGACGATGAGCTTCCCTGGAAGGGTGGTCCGGAAGAGCAGTGCCCGGTGGTTCGGCACGGGGGCCCTGGCGGCCCTCGCGCTGGCGGCGCTGGCAGCGGGTTGCAGCGGCGACGAGTGCGTGGACGCGTTTGATTGCCGCGACAAGGGCAGCGCCCCGGCGGGCAAGGCCTATGTCTGCAACGCCGACAACAAGTGCGAGCTGCGCACGCTGACCGTCGAGCCCGAGGCGGATGCGGGTACGGACGCGGGCACGGGTACGGACGCGGGCACGGATGCCGGCGCGGACGCGGGCACGGATGCCGGCACCGGCACGGACGCGGGCACGGATGCCGGCACGGACGCAGGGACGGAGACCGACGCGGGGACACCGGACGGCGGCGCGCAGCTCTGCCGCAACACGGTGGAGTGCAAGGAGCAGAGCATCGACCAGCTGACCCTCAAGTCCGTGGTGTCGACCGGCCTCGTGACGGAGGAGGGCACCACGGCGGGCCAGTTCCTCACGTACCTGGATGGCCGCGCAGGTGGCTCGAACCCGGCGCAGTCGTACACCTACGCGCGCTTCACCGCGACGGGGCTGGTGAAGGTGGACATCGACGATCTGGCCGCGCTCGATTCGACGGCGTGGGACATCGCGGTGCGCCGCTTCGTGATCCGCGTGAACAGCGGCGTGTCGGGCCCGTCCTGCGTCGGAGTCGCGCAGACGGCCGCGGGCACGACGTTCGACGCGGTGACGTCCGTGGACCCGGGTGCGACCTTCGCCTCCGAGTCGTACTTCACCGCCAACACGTGCCAGTACGTGCCGGATGACTCGGGCATCAACGGGCCCGACACCGGCCTGGCCACGTACTGGACCTATGCGAGCTGCCTCAAGATGACGGACAAGGTCTTCCTCCTTCAGCTGGCGGACGGCCGTCACGTGAAGCTACAGGTCGTGTCGTACTACGACCCCGCGGCGCAGACGCAGTGCAACACCTCGGGCACGCTGCCCGGGACGTCAGGCGCGGCCCAGTTCCGCATCAAGTGGGCCTTCCTGCCGTGATGACCGCCGGGGTTCCCACGCTGCTCCTGCTGCTGGCCGGCGCGGGAACCCCGCACCGCCTCCCCCATGAGGTGGAGGCGGTGAAGGGGCTGGCCGCCGAGTCCGGGCGGCCCACCTCGCCCACCGCGCCCGAGCCGCGCTACCTGCCCACGGACACGGTGGAGTCCATCGTCTCTCCGGGCGAGCGCTTCCGCATCCACTTCACCCGCCAGGGCCCCAACGCGGTGCCGCTGACGGACGCGGACGGCAACGGCGTGCCCGACTTCGTGGAGCTCGTCGGCCGCACGTATGAGCGCGTGGCGACGTTCTACGCGGGCCTGGGCTTCCGCCTGCCGCCCGACGACGCGAACACCTCCCAGGACGACGGCGGCGACGGCCGCTTCGACGTGTACCTGGTGGACTTCGCGCTGCGCGGCGATGGCGCCTTCCGGCAGGAGGTCTGTCTGGAGGGCACCACGCATTGCACCGGCTACATGCTCCAGGAGAACGACTTCACCGGCTACGGCTACCCCTCCGACGCCGAGGCCGTGGAGACGCTGGCCAGCCACGAGTTCTTCCATGCGGTCCAGGCCGCCTACCGGCCGGACCTGGGAGGGATTGCATCGGAGGGAACGGCGGTCTGGGCCACGGAGCGCTTCGAGCCCGCGCTCGACGACCTGGAGGGCTTCACCCGCTATTACATGTCCAGCCCGGACCGCAGCCTGCTGACGGATCCCACGGGGCCCGGGGTGAGCTTCAACTATGGCGCGGGCCTGTTCTTCCAGTTCCTCGGCGAGCGCTTCGGCGACGGCGTCCTCGTGGCGCTGCTGGAGGAGTCCGTGCGGCAGCCGGAGGCGCGCTGGCCGCTCCTCTTGGACACCTGCCTGCGCCGCGACTTCGCGTCCACGTTCGATGCGGCCTTCGCCCAGTTCGCCACCTGGAACCTGGGCACCGGGCCACGCGCCACGCCTGGGGGCGGCTATGCGCGAGGCGAGGGGTACGCGCCCGTGCTGACGGCCGAGGCCGCGCTCCCCACCTCGATGGCTTCCGTGCGCGTCGCCGCCGCCGCGTCGAGGCTCTTCGAGGTGCCGGGCGGCGCCCCCTTCGTCGCCGCCACGTTCGAGCCGGATCCGGGCACCGACCCCGCCGCGCTGCACCTGCTCGTGGCCGCCGTCACCGACGACGCCGTGCTGCGCGTCACCCGGGTGGATGGGCCGGAGTCCCTGCGCGCCCAGGTGGCCGCGCAGGACGCGACGCGGGTGGTGGTCGCGGTCGTGGATGGGCGGTCGGAGGGGCTGGGGCGCTACGGGCGGCTGTGCATCGCGGCCACCGGACAGAATGCGTCGTGCGCGCCCCTCCAGGTACCGGATGCGGGCACGCCCGACGCAGGCAGCCCGGATGGGGGCTCGCCGGATGGGGGCTCGCCGGATGGGGGCTCGCCGGATGCGGGGGGCGCCGATGCTGGCTCGCCCGTGGAGCCCGGCGAGGATCCTCGGACCCCCACGTCCAGCGGTGGCTGCCAGACGGCGGGGGGCCCCCTGTCCGGTGCGCTGGTGGCGCTGCTGCTCGGCAGGAGGCTGGGCCGCCGTCGCCGCTCGCCGGCGCGTTAGTGCTCGTACTCCTCGCACCCGGTCTCCTGCTTCATCGGGAACTCGGACCGCTTCTCCTGGCGCACGTAGTCGTGGCTCTTCGAGAAGAGGTCCGGGCTCGTGACGGACACGGTGCCCTTCGCGGCGTCGACCGTCTTCCACTGGAGGGCCTCTGGTTTGCCTTCCGGTGACGTGAGCCCCAGCGCCCAGGCCCCGGCGCCCTTGCCGGGCGCCACGGACGTCACCTTCAGCGTCGTCGCCTCCTGGCCCAGCTGCACCTCCAGCTCTCCCGTCGCGGGCTTGACGGTGAAGCTTCGCGTCATCGCCGAGCAGGGCTTGAAGATGACGAAGCCCTTGCCCTGCTTCGTCAGCGCCACCCACGTCCCCGCGAAGGGCTGGAGCTTGTCCGCGGCCACCGGGGGCGGCGTGGAGGTGGCCTTGGACGCCGTGTCCGCCGGGCACTCCAGGTCCTCGCGCTTGAGCAGCCCCACCGTGGCCTGGCGCGGCCCCTGGAACCGCGCGGCGAGGTAGTCCGGCTCGACGGGGTCGACGTAGGCCTGCACCGCGTCACCGGACACCACGAACGTCTTGCGCGGTGTATTGGCGGCATCCGACGCGAAGAAGCCCGCCTTCGGCACCTTCACCTTGCACGTGCTCAGCGGCCTGACGGGAGCGCGGGCGAACGAGTCCTTTCCCGGATAGCCGGCGCCGCAACACGTGGGGGCCCCGGTGGTCAGGACCAACTGCTTGGGATTGATGCTCAGCGTCCAGGCGTCGTCCTCCCCGCCCTGGTGCAGCGTCCAGCTCGACGCGCCCTTCTTCTGGACCACCAACGCGCAATCACACGTCCCCGTGCTGTTGCCCTGTGGAAACCCCGTAGCGTAGTGGACCAGCGTCTCGTTGGTGCCCTCGACAATCGCCAGCGTCCCGGCCTGATTGGAATAGACCCCGGAGAGTCCCGCCGCCCCCTGAGCGGTGGCGTCTGGGGTTGCCCCCGTGACGCAAAAGGCAAATAACAATGCTGCAAATTTTGAATCTGGTTTGAGCGTGGACATCTGGCTGGACCTCCTGGGCATGTCCTTTGATGACGTCGTATTGATCCGTGGAAACTGAAGTAGCCGGAATCACATGCTTTACGTGATTGTGACTGTCAATGCGAAACCGCGCGCATTGCCTTTCGATAATCGTGGAAATCCAATCGCGTCCGCGATGTGTCTGTTCGCGGTCGGACATGAGAGGGCTTTCCATGACCGTCTCCAGCATCCGCGTGCGTTCCGGTGACACCCTTTCCGAGATCGCCAGGCGCTACAACACGTCGGTGGACGCGCTGGCCAAGGCGAACAACATCAAGGATCCGAACAGGATCCTCGCGGGGCAGACGCTCCAGCTGAAGGACGGCTTCGACACGAAGGGCCCGCGCGGTTCGAACGCGGGGGGCAAGGCGCAGGGCGACAGCTTCGCGCAGTCCACCGGGGGCACGAAGGCGCCGGCCACCTCCACGGCGACGCCCTCCACCCGTACGGCGGATGGGGAGCTGGGCGGGCTGAGCCGCAAGTACGAGGCGCGCGGTCCCGGCACCGTCTCCACGGGCAAGGGGGACCGGGGCGGCGTGTCCTACGGCTCCTACCAGTTCGCCTCGGCGAACGGCTCGGCGCAGTCGTTCGTGAACTCGCTGAAGAAGTCGAACCCGGACTTCTACAAGGCGCTGTCAGGCAGCAAGCCGGGCACGCCGGCGTTCTCCACGGCGTGGAAGCAGCTGGCGGCGAAGGACCCGAAGGGCTTCGACAAGGCCCAGCACGACTACATCAAGGCCACGCACTACGACGTGGGCGCCGCGAACATCAAGAAGGCGACAGGCATCGACCTGGACAAGCGGTCCGCGGCGCTGCGCGACGTGGCCTGGTCCACGTCGGTGCAGCACGGCCCGGGCGCGGCGGATGACATCTTCAAGAAGGCGCTGGCCGGGCGCGACCCCGCCAAGGTGAGCGACGAGCAGCTCATCAAGGACATCTACGCCGAGCGCGGCCGCACGAACGCCAGCGGCACCCTGGTGCACTTCTCCGGCAACTCCCGGGACGTGCAGAAGGGCGTGGCCAACCGCTTCAAGTCAGAGGCCAAGGACGCGCTCGCGATGCTCAAGAAGGAGAAGGCGGGCGCCACCGCGACGCCGGGCAACACGGGCATCGTCCCTCCGAACAAGACGGGCGGCGCGGCGACGCCGGGCAACACGGGCATCGTCCCTCCGAACAAGACGGGCGGCACCATGACCTCGCGGCCCACCACGGAGGCGGACCGCACGGACACGCAGCAGGTGGCCCCGTCGAAGTCCGGCCCCTCGGTCCACGTGAAGGTGCCGTACTACAGCCAGTTCGAGAACGGCCACGGCTACACCGCGAGCGACACGGCGTGCTTCAAGGCCGCGACGGCGATGGCGGGCGCGTCGGGCGCGAAGGTGACGGGACCGGAGAACCGCATCCAGGTGGGCAAGAGCGAGAACAGCACCGGCCAGCTCACGGTGGACTCGAAGAAGGCCAAGGAGGGCCGCGACTACATCGACCGGCAGCTGGACGCGGGCAAGCCGGTGGTGGTGGGGGTCAGCCACAAGGACGCGAACTACAACGCGGATGGCCTCACGGACCACTTCGTGACCATCACGGGCCGTGGCGTCGACGACAAGGGCCGCACCTACTACACGTTCCACGACCCGGGCACGTCCAACGCCAGCAAGGGCAAGGACACCAATCCCAACAACCGCTTCTACGTGGATGACCAGAGCGGGAAGATGTACCGCCCCGGCCAGGCCGCGAACGGCTACGTGACGGACCGCCGCTACGAGGTCGCGATGGTGCGTCGCAACGCGTAGTCCGCGCGTCGCGCGCCCACCCGGAAGTCAGTCGAGGGTGCGGCGCGCCCGTGGCTATGCGTGCGCCGCGTCCCGCCGCGCGGGCACCTCGCCGCGCAGCTCCGCGACCTCCGCGCGCAGGAGCCAGTCCGACGGGAAGTCCGTGGACGCGCGGGCGATCTGCTCCAGCCGCTCGGGGGCGAGCTGCCCCGTCTCGCGGATGCGGCGCACCTCCGTGTAGAGCGCCGCCAGCGACGGGGGCAGGGCCTGGGCCTTGCGCTCGCGGGCCAGCGCCTCGCCGTCTCCCGCGGTGAAGGCGTCCAGCTCCCCGAACCACCGGTCCCAGGTGCCGGGATCCGCCGGGCCGCCCGCCACGGACGGCAGCCGCTCCGTCAGGTACAGCCGCGCCATGGACGGCAGCGTCAGCGGCTGTCCGCCCAGGGTCCCGCTCAGCGCGATGACCTCTCCGCCGCCCACCGCGAACCCCTCCAACACCAGCCCGCTGTCCAGGGTGAGCCGGAAGCTCCCGCGCTCCGGCAGCGTGCCCTGGCCAAATGCCACCAGCGCCGCGCCGCTGAACGGCTTGTCCACGGCCTGACCCTTCACCGACGTGAGGATGGGGCCCTCCAGCCGCGCCAGCGCGGTGGACAGGCCCGGCGCCACTTCCTTCGCGGTGGGCAGCAGCTCCACCACCTTGCCCGTGACCTCCCGGCCGTCCGCGAGCACCAGGTGGTTGACGGTGCGCGCCCGCAGCGCTTCGTTCAGGCCCAGGTCCCCGCCGCGCTTCCACGCGAGCGTCGACTCGAAGTCGGCGAGCACTTCGAAGAGGTGTTCGAAGTCGCGCGCCACGAAGAGCTGCGGCTGCATGCGGGTGATGTCGTAGTCCGTGTCCGCGCACTCCTGGCCCAGGGGCAGCTTGCGCACGGCGGACGTCAGGCAGTGCTTCGCCTCGCCGATGCTGGACAGCAGGCCCGCGCCATAGATGCGCGGGCGCTCCAGGTCGCCGATGAGGCCGTACTCCGCCGTCCACCAGTACAGGCGGCTCGCGCGGGTGCTCTCGCTGATGTAGCGGTGGCTGGCGTTGGCGGCCTCCAGACGGGCCTGGGCGTGGGCGATCTCCTCCTCGCTCGCCGTCGGGTCCTCCTTCACCACGGAGAGGTTGCGGATGGCCTCGAAGACGGCCTGGTCCTCCACGCTGGCGATGGCCTTGAACCCCACCAGCCCCACGGCCTTCAGGTACTGCGCGTAGCGCGCGTTCGCGATGATGGGCGCGTGGCCCGCGCTCTCATGGACGATGTCCGGCGCGGGCGTGTACTGGATGTGCTCGTGGGTGCGGATGTCCGCCGCGATGGCCAGCACGCCCAGCGCCTGCAGCTCCGTGAAGACCGCCGGCGGGATGAAGCCGCGCACCGCCACGCAGGCCCAGCCCAGCTTCGCCAGCTTCGCGTTCATCTCATCCAGGCTGGGGATGGCCTCCGCCCCGATGCCCGTCGCCTCCAGGCCCTCCAGGTAGACGGGGTGCGCCTTGTCGCCCAGGTGCTCCCGCAGCTGCCCCAGGATGTGCCGCCACACCGCCTGATCCCTGGGCGTGTACGCCGCGTAGTCCTGCGCCACGACGTAGCGGCGCAGGTGGGCGGGCAGGCGGGCAATGGTCCGTTCCGTGGGCGTCATCGCGGGCGGCTCCTTCAGGCGCAACAGGACCCTTGAAGAATACGCACCCGGCTGGAAGACGGAAATCCGGCAGAATTCGACGTCTTCGTCGGATTATCGCCGTTTGTTCAGGCGGCGACGCAGCCCGTCCAGGATGCTCTGGGCGCCGGGGCTGAGGCCGCCGGAGGGCCAGAGGGCGACGACCTCCACGGCCTGGGGGTCTTGTTCGCGCAGGGGCCAGACGCGGAGGTCGGTGGGGAACGGCTGGGTGGGGCGCACGTCGGGGGCGATGGCGCAGGCCCGGTAGGCGCGCAGCAGCTCGTAGAGGTGGAGGAAGCTCTCCACGCGGCCCACCTCGTTCACGGTGACGCCCTGGGCGGCGAAGCGGGCGCTGTTGGCGCCGCCGTACGGGTCGTCTCGCAGCCAGTCCACGAAGCGTTGACCGTCCAGATCCTTCACATCCAGGGCGCGGCGGGAGGGGTGCGCGTGGGCGAGCGTGGAGTCGGGGCCCGCGAGCACCACGAAGGACATGCGCAGCAGGGATTCGGTGTCCACGCCCTCGTGGGGGGGCAGCGGGGTGAAGTCGAGCACCAGATCCTGCTGCCGCGTCTGCACCTGCCGCATGAGCTCATGCGACCCGCCGAAGCCCACCACCAGCTTGAGGTCGGTGGCGGCGGCGTCCTGCGCGATGCCGCCCAGCAGGGACATGGAGAGGGTGGGGTTGAGGCCCAGGCGGAGGGTGGGCTCCACGCGGGCCAGGTCCATCAACCGCTTCATGTCCAGCTGGTGCAGCGGCGTCTGCGTGCCGGCGTAGAGCCGCTCCCCGCGCGCGGACAGCTGGAGGCGCCTGCCCGGGCCGCGCTCCAGCAGGGCGGCGCCATCCGCGAGCACCTCTTCCAGCGCGCGGATGTGTTCACTCACGACGGAGCGGGCGACGCCCAGGTGCTCCGCGGCGGCTTCGATGCTGCCGGCCTCCACGGCGGCGGTGAAGGACTCGAGCCAGACGAGGTGCCGCTGGAGCTTGCGCGGGGGCATGGAGCCTGGGCGGGGCCGGACGCTTAGAGGAAGAAGTCGGGCAGCAGCTCCGCGCCGGGCACGGACTGGTACTTGTCGAAGTCGGTGACGCCGGCCGCGCGGAGGACCTCGTCGTCGATGCAGAAGTTCCCGGTGAAGGAGCGGCTGGGCCTGGTGAGGATGGTGTAGGCGGCGTCGGCCATGATCTCCGGCGTGCGGCTGCCGCGGATGGTGTCGTCACCGCCCAGCAGGTTCTGCACGGCGGCGGTGGCGATGACGGTGCGGGGCCAGAGGGTGTTGACGGCGATGCCGTCGTCCTTGAGCTCCTCCGCCATGCCCAGCGCGCACAGGCTCATGCCGTACTTGGCGATGGTGTACGCCACGTGGGGCCCGAACCAGCGCGGCTCCATGTTGAGGGGCGGCGAGTTGTTGAGGATGTGCGGGTTGCTGGACTTCTTCAGGTACGGGATGCAGGCCTGCGAGCACGCGAAGGTGCCGCGCGTGTTGATGCCGTGCATCAGGTCGAAGCGCTTGAGCGGCGTCTCCAGCGTGCCGGTGAGGCTGATGGCGCTGGCGTTGTTCACCAGGATGTCGATGCCGCCGAAGGTCTCCACGGCCTTCGCGACGGCCGCGTGGATCTGCGCCTCGTCGCGGATGTCCACCACGCACGCGAGCGCCTTGCCGCCGGCTTCTTCAATCTCCTTCGCCGCGGTGTGGATGGTGCCGGGCAGCTTGGGGTGCGGTTCGGTCGTCTTGGCGGCGATGACGATGTTGGCGCCGTCCCGGGCCGCGCGCAGCGCGATGGCCTTGCCGATGCCGCGGCTGGCGCCGGTGATGAAGAGGGTCTTGCCTTGGAGGTTGGACATGGGGCGCATCCTGGCCCACTCCACCGCCCGGCGCATCTGGAAGTCGGAGGCTGTCGGCCGGGAGCGCGCCCGTGGCTCCCTCCCGGCCCGGACGTCCGGCTAGTACGTGATGCAGAGGATGGATTCGATCATCGTCACGTTCCCATTGCCCGTCGTGTTCCAGGGGCCCACGCCGCCCGTGCCGATGATGTAGGTATACGCGGAGCCCCGGATGGCGGTGGTGAAGCTCAGCGCGCCGGCGTGCCCCTGGTCCTGGCAGAAGCGGCGGGCGGTGTCCGCGGGCGTGCTGAGGTTGGCCGTGGGGAAGTTCGGCTGGACCGTGCCGATCTGAAAGCCATTCACCTTGGGCGTCTCGTACGCGACCTCCGCTGAATGGAAGCAGGTGATGGACTCCAGCATCGTCGCGTTTGAGTTGCCAGACTTGCTCCAGGGGCCCACACCGCCCGTCCCGGCGACGTACGAATACGCGGACTCACGGACCGTGCTGGTGAAGCGCAGCGCGCCGGCGTGCCCCAGGTCCGTGCAGAAGCGGCGGGCGGTGTCCGCGGCCGTGCTGAGGTTGCCCGTGGGATAGAGCGGCTGGACAGTGCCCACCGGATAGCCATCCACTGTCGGCGCCGTGTACGTGACCTCCGTCATGGACGTGAAGCAGGTGACGGATTCAATCATCGTCACGTTCGCGTTGCCCGTCGTGTTCCACACGCCCACGCCGCCCGTGCCGATGATGTACGTATACGCGGAGCCCCGGATGGCGGTGGTGAAGGACCGCGCCCCGCTGTGGCCCTGGTCCGTGCAGAAGCGGCGGGCGGTGTCCGTGGGGGTGCTGTAATTGCCTGTCGGGGAGTTGGGTTGCACCGTGCCAATCTGAAAGCCATTGACCGTGGGCGTTGTGTAGGTCTGGTACGTGTCCGCGCTGGCAGGCAACGCGAAGCCCGTCATCAGGAGCAGGGACACGACGAGGGAGGGAAGACGGCGACCGTGATGCATCATGTTTTCCTCGGCTTGTGCGGAAAAGCAGAGCGGGAAGGTAGCGGCTCCCGACGGTGAAAGCATCCCGGTGGGCGAGCGCGCGCCGGTCTAAGCTGGGGCCCCCATGCGTCTGCTCCCTCTGCTCGTCCTGTTGGCTTTGACCGTCCGCTGTGCCCACGCACCGGAGGCCGCGCCGTCCGCCTCCGCGCCTCCCGCCGTCGCGTGGCCGGAGGCCCTTCCCCCCGCGCTGCGTCTGCCGGACACCGTGCGGCCCGTGCACTACGCGTTGGATCTGAAGCTGGTGCCTTCGGAGGACACCTATCCGGGCAGCGTCACCATCGACGTGGAGGTCCGTGAGCCGGTGCGCCAGGTGTGGCTGCACGCGCAGGACCTGGAGGTGACGCGAGCCCGGGTCGTGGTGGGCGACCGCACCTTGGAGGCGAAGCCGGTGACAGCGGACGAGGGGCGCCTGGGCTTGCTGTTGCCGGAGGCGTTGCCGGCGGGCCGGGCGCGGCTCGTGATCGACTTCACCGGCAAGGTGGACCGCGAGCGCAGCCAGGGCATCTACGGCCAGGCGGAAGGGGGCGAGCCCTACCTCTACACGTTCTTCGAGCCCATCGACGCGCGCCGCGCGTTCCCGTGCTTCGACGAGCCGACCTTCAAGGTGCCGTGGCGCCTGCGCTTCACGGTGAAGGCGGGGCACGTGGCGGTGGCCAACCATCCCGTCGTGTCTCGCGAGCCGCTGACGGACGGGCTGGAGCGGGTCACGTTCGCGGAGAGCAAGCCCATGCCCAGCTACCTCGTGGCCTTCATGGTGGGGCCGTTCGACGTGGTGGAGGCCGGCACGGTGGGGCGCGCGAGCGTGCCGCTGCGCTTCGTCGTGCCGAAGGGCCGGGGCGCGGAGACGCGGTACGCCGCGAGCATCACGCCGCGCATCGTGAAGGGCCTGGAGGACTTCTTCGATCAGACCTATCCGTACGAGAAGCTGGATGTGGCGGTGGTGCCCCGCTACTGGGGCACCATGGAGCACCCGGGCATCGTCGCGCTCGGACAGCCGCTCACGCTCATCCCGCCTGGCGAGGAGACGCTGGCCCGGCGCAAGTCCTACGCCGTCATCGCCAACCATGAGCTGGGCCACTATTGGTTCGGCGACGTCGTCACCTGCGCGTGGTGGAACGACATCTGGCTGAACGAGTCCTTCACCGCGTGGCTGGACCGGCAGACGGTGGACCGGCTGGAGCCTTCCTGGAACTTCCAGCAGGAGCGCGCCATGTCCGCGACCCGCAACGCGCTGGAGTCGGACGCGCTGGAGGCCGCGCTGCCGGTGCGCAAGCCGGTGACGAGCAACAGCGACATCGTCGGCTCCTTCGACAACGGGACGACGTATGACAAGGGCTCGTCCGTCATCGCCATGTTCGAGGCGTGGCTGGGTCCGGAGCGCTTCCGCGAGGCGCTGCGCGGGTATGTCCGCAAGCACGCCTGGGGCGTCGCGACGATGGAGGACTTCCTCGCGGACCTGTCCCAGGCGGCGGGACCGGAGGTGGCGCGGTCCTTTGGCGGTTTCATCGAGCAGGGCGGCGCGGCGAGCGTGTCCGCGCAGGTGTCATGCCCCAAGGGAGGCACGCCGACGGTGAAGCTGTCGCAGGAGCGCTACCTGCCGGTGGGGTCGCAGGCGAGCTCCCAGCAGGAATGGCTCGTGCCTGTGTGCCTTCGCGCGGGAACCGGCGCGCAGTCGTCCCGCGTGTGCTCGATGATGGAGGGGCGGACGGCGGAGGTGTCCCTGCCTTTGAAGCAGTGCCCGGCGTGGGTGCTGCTCAACGCGGGCGGCACGGGCTACTACCGGGGCGGCTACACGCGGGAGCAATTGACGAAGCTGCTCTCGACGCCGGCCACCGCCTTCACGGTGGGGGAGCAGGTGGCGCTCTGGGCGGACGTGGACGCGGCGGTGACTCGGGGGATCCTGCCGCTGGGGCAGGCCTTGAGCGCGGTGCCCGCCACCGCCCGGTCGGCGGATCGCCTGGTGGTGCAGGGGGGCGCCGCGTTGCTTCACCGGGTGCGTGAGGATCAGCTCACGGTGGAGGAGCGGCAGCGCTTCCGGGCCTGGGTGGCGTCGCTCTATGCGCCGCGCGCGCGCGCACTCGGCTGGATGCCCAAGGCCGGAGACGATGACGCGATGACGCAGTCGCGCTCGCTTTTGCTCGCGCTGGCGGCGGGGCTCGGCGATGATCCCAAGCTGGCGAAGGAGGCCGCGCCGCTGGTCCGTGCGTGGCTGGCGGACCGCAAGTCAGTGGATCCCGAGGCGCTGTCGAATGCGTTGCCCTGGGCGGCGGCGCACGGGGACGCGGCGTTGTTCGACGCGCTGCTGGCGGCCGCGAAGAAGGAACAGGACCGCAACGAGCGCACGCGGCTGTTGACGGCCCTGGCCTTCTTCCGCGCCCCGGAGCTGGTGGAGCGGGCGCTGGCGCTCGTCATGGGGTCGGACTTCGACGTCAGGGACTCCGAGATCATCCTCAAGATGGCGCTGGTCATCCCGGAGTCGCAGTCGCGGGCCTTGAGCTTCTATCAGGCGCACTTCGATGAGCTGGCGCAGCGACTGCGCTCGGACGAGATGGGCGGGCTGATTGGCCGTCTGGGAAATCTCTGTGATGAGACGCAGCGGGCCCAGGTGGAGGCGTTCCTCAAGCCCCGCGTGGAGAAGATCGAAGGCGGTCCACGCGCCCTGGCCCGGGCCCTGGAGTCCATCCAGTTGTGCGCCGAATCCCAGAAGCTCCACCTGTCGAGCATCCGGGACTTCCTCCGCACCCACTGAATGAAGCCAGTGGGCGCGGTTCAGGGGCCGTAGGGGCACAGTTGCAGCATCTCCGCGATGGGCGGTCGGCAGAGCTGCAAGAGCTGGGTCTCATCCGCGAACGAGGATGTTCTCGCCTTCAAGAAGCAGGAGGCGGGATCGTCCTCGGGCGTGGCGTACTGGCAGAGCTGGAGCGCTTGAGGATCCGACAGGAAGCCTCCCGCCTGGACGCGCTGGAAGCACCGGGCTGGCGAGTCGGAGCGGGCGCCCTGGCAGAGCTGGGCCGCGAGGGTGTCCGTCACCGCGCCGCCCGCCCGGGCCGCCTCGAAGCAGGAGAATTGGGGCGCTCCCGCGGGGATGCCTCCGCTCTGACCCAGCACGGGGAGCCCAAGCAACAGGGCCGCCAGTCCCCCGACTCCTCTCCAACGCTCGTGTCTCATCGTGCAGTGCACCCCCTGGAGAAGGTGGGGAGTCGTTGCCCGCACGCGACCGGAGAGGCGGCCGCGCACGCGGCCCGATGGACGGAGGGCCAGGGAGACGGACGCGGTGCGGTCGCCGTCTCAGTCGTGCGCGGTGCGGCTGTCGGCGGGCACGGCCGCCCGGTCCTTCAATCCGTAGTCCCTCAGCACGTGCGCCACGCGCAGCCGGTAGTCGTTGAACACCCCCTCCCGGCCCTCGCGCTGTGCTTCACGGTGGGCTTCCAGCCGCCGCCACTCCGCCACCGCCGCCTCGTCGCGCCAGTAGGACAGCGACAGCAGCTTGCCGGGCTCGCTGAGGCTCTGGAAGCGCTCGATGGAGATGAAGCCATCGATGCCTGCCAGCAGGGGGCGCAGGGCCGCGGCCAGGTCCAGGTACCGCTGATGGTGATCCTCGTGAGCCCAGGCCTCGAAAATGACAGCGATCATCACGGTCCTCTCAGGATGCGGGTGTTGGTGGATGCGCGCCAGGTGACGGGGCCCGACAGGGGAGACAGGTCCAGGCCGCTCGCGAGCACCTGTTCCGCCGCCGCGACGGCCATGGTCTCCGCCAGCCGCTGGCCTGGACAGGCGTGGGTACCCAGGCCGAAGGTGAAGGTCCGGCGGTCCACGCGCCGGGGCAGGAAGTCGTCGGGCCGGGGATTCTCCTGGGGATCGCGATTCGCCGCCGCGAGCACGACGACCACGGTCGCACCTGCTTCCAGCTCCTGGCCCGCGACGGACACCCGCGAGTGGACGAAGCGCCGGGTGTTCTGGACGGGGGATTCGTGCCGGGCCGCCTCCCGCACCACATCCTCCATGGTGCATTCACGGCGTGCGAGCTGCGTCCGCAGCGACGGCATCCTGGCAATGGCGAGCAGCGACGCGCCCAGGAGCCCCGCCGTGGCCTCATAGGCTTGAGTGAGCAGTCCCACCGCGTTGGGTGTGCGCAGCTCGGCTGGCGCACCGCCCTCCTGCATTCGCGCGGAGAAGCGGCTCAGCAGCGCTGGCCTCGCTTGGGCGCAGTCCTCCACGCGCCCGGTCAGCCGCGCGGCGCTCGCCGCCCCCTCGCTGACCGCCTGGGAATGGACGACCGAGCGAACATAGGCCTCCACGTCCTGCACGCACGCGTCCAGCCCGTCCTCTGGAAGGCCCAGCAGCGTGCCGAGCACGAAGACAGGCAGCTGGAGCGCCCGGGTTGGAAGGAGCGCGATGGAGGGCTCCGCGAAGAGCCGGGCGGACCAGCGGCGGCTCTCTGCTTCCAGCGCCGACATCATCTCTTCCAGCGAGCTCGCCAGGGCCCGCTTCACGGTGGGGAACGGCCCTCCGTCATTCATGCGCACCAGGCGTCCAAAGAGCGCGCCCGCGGCGGTGCCGCCCAGGTGCGGGGGGATGGGCTCCGCCAGAGGCCGCACCCGGCAGTGCTCGCTGGTGAGCACGGCCCGGACCGTGGCTCCGTCCGCCGCGATCCACGGGTCGAACCCTTCGATGCGGTGCAGTCCTCCCCTGGCACGAAGCCCCGCGTAGAACGGGTAGGGGTCGGGATGGGTGACGGCCAGATACGGGTCGGTGGGCGGTCTCATGGGGCCTCGCTCGCGGAGACTCTCGTCGTTCTTCCGGCCTCGGTGCTAGGAAAGGGTTCGTCATGGAGCGAACGATGAATGCAGGGCCGGACCTCGCGACGCTCGCCAGCGCGGTGGGCGACGCCACGCGGATCCGGATGCTGGAGCTGCTCATGGAGGGGCGCGCGCTCGTCGCGAAGGAACTCGCGTTCGGCACCGGCGTCAGTCCGGCGACGGCGACCGCGCACCTCCAGCGGCTGGAGGGGGCCCGGCTGCTTCGCTCCACGCGCCAGGGCCGCAACAAGGTGTTCCGGATCGCCACACCCACCGTGGCGCGAATGGTGGAAGCGATGATGGCGGTGGCGGTCCGGGGGCCTCGGGCCTCCGCGACACCGGAGCCCCTGCGGGCCGCGCGCTACTGCTACGACCATCTGGCGGGCAGGCTGGGGATGGACATCACCGACGCGCTCCTGCGGGCCGGGCACCTGTCCCTCCGGCGCAGGGCCTTCGCCCTGACGGACACGGGAGAGGGCTGGTTCACGGCCTTCGGCATCGAGGTGGCCCCGCTGCGCGAACAGCGTCGCCAGTTCGCCCACCGGTGTCTCGATTGGAGCGAGCGGCGCGACCACCTCGCCGGGGCGCTGGGGGCCGCGCTCGCCTCGCGGGTGTTCGCGCTGGGATGGGTTGAACGTCAGCCCGACTCCCGGGGCCTCACCGTCACGCCCACGGGACAGCGAGGACTGCGGCGTTACTTCGGTTCGCCATGAGCGGACCCGCGACGCCGAGGCACTTCTAGAGCTTCACCCCCACGGTGGTGCGCAGCTGCGTGTCCAGGGGCGGCACCGTCGCGGGGGGCGCGCTGTCGTAGGTGAGGTTGAAGCCAATGCCCACCGTGACCCGGGGGTTGGGCGTCACCGCGAACAGCGTCTCGTTGAGCACGCGCAGGTCGGAGGGGCGCGTGACGCGCGGTTGGAAATAGACCGTCTCCACCAGCTGGATGTTCTCCATCAACTTCAGCCGGCCCAGCAGGTAGCTGGACACGCGTGGATCCGTGTAGCGGTCGCCCGCGTCCGCCTCGCCGTCCTTGCGCAGCCGCTCGTGTTCGACCATCAGCGCGACGCCGAAGGTGAGCCCCGTGGCGTCCTCGTTGAACAGCACGACGCGGGGCCCGGCGCCCAGCAGCGCCCGGAACTGGAGCCGGCGGAACTCGTTGTATTCGTGCTGGGCGAAGACCTCACCGGACACGCTGTCGCTGAGCTTCCGGCGGTAGCGGACGTGTTCCAGGACCTGGCTCACGATGCGCTCGCCACTGGCGAACGAGTACTCCCCGCGGATGATGCCCAGCCACACGTTCCGCTCCGAGCGCAGTTGGCCCACCAGCGAGCCCCGCACGGTGAAGAGCCGCGTGCTGCCCGTGCGCCAGTCGCCGCCCAGCTCGATGGACGCGGCGGGCCCCAGCTCCGCCTTCTCGTCGAAGAGCGCCTGGACATTGACGATCTGTGCCGAGGCGGCGCTCGCATGGAGCAGCACCCCCAGCACCAGCCCCCACCCACCTGTCTTCAGTTGTTTCATGCCCCTCCGCTGTGCCTGTTCAAGGGGGCCGGTTCAACCCTGTTCTGCATGGGCGATGGAGTGCCGGGTCGGCGCTTGACGGCGGCGGGGGAGGGGAGCATGCCTGCGCCGTTTCGCGCCCCTTCAGCCACCCGGAGCCCGCCCATGCAGGTCCACATCATCGATGCCTTCACCCGCACCGCCGGTGCCGGAAACCGCGCGGGCGTCGTGCTCGACGGCGCGGCGTTGGACGTCCCCACGATGCAGCGCACCGCCGCGGCGGTCGGTGCGTCGGAGACCGCCTTTGTCTTGTCCCGCCCGGGCGACCCCACGGTGCGCCTGCGCTACTTCACGCCCATGGATGAGATCGCCTTCTGCGGCCACGCCACCGTGGCCACCTTCCACCTGCTCGCGGAGAAGGGCCTGCTGCGAAGCCCGGGTGTGTACACGCTGGAGTGCCCCGCGGGTTCGTTCGACATCGAGCTGGAGCCCCGGGGCGCGCGGGAGACGCGGGTGTGGATCGTCACCCCCCAGCCGCCCGTGCAGCCGAACCCCGTGGCGATGGACCCGCTGATGGCCGCCGTAGGGGGCACGGCCGAGCAGGTGGACCCGGCGCTGCCGGTCATCCGCCAGGGCCACCGGTTGATGGTGCCCATGAAGCGGCTCGCGGACCTGGAGGCCCTGACGCCCCGGGGCGCGGTGTTGAACACGCTGCTGATGCCTCATGGGGTTCGCGGCGTCTACCTCTTCACCCGCGAGGCGAAGGAGGAGGGCAGCGTGGCGCAGGCGCGCTACTTCGTTCCAGGCTTTGGCGTCCTCGAGGATCCCGTGACGGGCTCCGCCGCGGGGCCGCTGGCAGCCTACCTCGTCGAGCACGGGAGCCTCCGCCTGCCAGCGCAGGGAGGTACGGTTCACAGCCGCATCGAACAGGGAGACACGCTCGGCAAGCCGGGCCGCATCGACATCCAGGTGACGGGCCGTCCCGGCCACATCGAGCGCGCCCGTGTCGGCGGGGTGGCGCTCACGGTGATGGACGCGACCCTCCTCGCGTAGCGCTGGCCGCCAATGACAGACAGCGGAGGCCTGACGGGCTGCCACGAGGCTGCCGTGCCCGGCTCTTGATGGCCTCCCCGTGCGCCGCAAGCTTTGGGCTGGGACAATCACGTCCCTGCTTGCTTCGCCGGTGCTGCGCGGTGGCCGGGCTCATCGGGGAAAGGATGTCATGGCAGCCGACAACACGAACCCGGGGGCGCGCGGGTCATCCCCCGCCTCGCCCGCGGTGAAGAATGCCCAGGAAGGCGCGTCCGGTCCCAGGCAAGCCGGCGCGCCCAGGTCCTCTCCCCAGGCACAGGAGCCGAAGCAGGGGGCCGGCATCACGCGCCGCGAGTCCTATTCCCCTGCGCCGTTGCGTGACGTCCTCTCCCTGAGCCCGTTTGGCCTGATGAGCCGGATGATGGAGGACATGGATCAGCTCTTCACGGACTTCGCGGGTGGCGCCCTGGGCTTGCGGGGGCGTGGCGCCCCGGAGGGCGGCTTGTGGTCGCCGCAGGTGGACGTGCTGGAGCGGGACGGGAACCTGCTGATTCGGGCGGACCTGCCGGGCATGAAGCAGGAGGACATCCGCGTCGAGGTGCTGGAGGACCTGCTCGTGCTCGAAGGCGAGCGCGCCTTCGAGCAGGAAGGGGAGGAAGACGGCATCTGGAGCATGGAGCGCGGCTCCGGTTCGTTCCGCCGGGCCATCCCCCTCCCGGAAGGCATCGAGACGGAGACGGCCCAGGCGCACTTCGAGAACGGCGTGCTGGAGGTGTCGCTGAAGCTTCCCCAGGCCAGGTCCGAAGGAAGGCGCATCGAGGTGAAAGGGGGCTCACGCCCGACGCAGAAGAAGCCGGTCCACTGAGCCACGGGCGCTTCAGCGCTTGTGGGTGTGACGACGGCCTTCGTCCTCCACGACGGCCGCCGCCACCTTCTCCGCCGAGTCCCGCAGCTCCTCCAGGGGCGGCGCGTGCCAGGACTCGAAGGCGAACAGCTTGTTCATCAGCTTGCCGGCCTGATAGCCCGGCCGGAGCCCCAGCGCGTCGAACATCCACCCCAGGGCCCGGTCCGCGAAGCCATACCAGGCCTCCTCGCAGGCCGTGGCCTGGATGGTGATGTCCAGCGTCGAGACCAGTCCGTCCGCCAACGCGAGCATCCGGATGTCCGTGTCATCAGGCGCCGAGGGCAGGTCGTGCCGGAGCGCTTCAAACCGGGCGTCCAGCTTGAACAGCCATTCCCGCGAGCGCTCCAGCGCGTCGATCATGAGCTGGATGTTGTATTCAACGCTCATGTTCGGCGTGGGCTTCTGTCTGAAGAACCGGTGACACCAGCAGTAGCCACCGATGCTCTCATTGCCCAGGACGACGCCCGTCTCCGTGTACCAGGGACCCAGGTTCTGTTCGAGCAGCCGCTGGATGTGTTTCGCCATCGCGTCGTGCTGCGCATCCGTCAGCTTGCGCGTCCCCGGCGGGACCTGGGGCGTCAGGTATTCACGCAGCAACCGGATCAGCTTCTCCGGCTCGTAGCCGTCCAGGCTGTCGCGAATGCGCTGCCAGGAGCCCAGGGCCGTCTTGCTCACGGCGCCACCGACGCAGCCACCCTCGCCGCCGCGGACCTGAGCGCGTCTTCGGACGGCGCCACCCAGGACCCGAATACGAAGCACGTGTTCATCAGCTTCTCCGCGGCCGGCTTTACATACAGGTCCAGCGCCGTGACGCACCACCACAGTGCCCGCTCCGCGATCCGATACCAGGCATCCTCGCAGCCGGTCATCCTGGCGGTGACCTCCACTGTCTCAACCAGTCCGTCCGCGAGCGCCCTCGCCCGGCGCTTCGCGTTGCCAGCGGCCGCCGCCAGCTCACCCCGCGTGGCTTCGAACACGGCGTCCAATGCATCCAGATACTCTTGAATCCGCTCCAGCGCCTCCAGCATGAGCTCGATGTTCTCATCCACGTCCCGGGTGGGCACGGGCGCCTGATTGAAGAACGAGTGACACCAGCAGTAGCCCCCCAGGCTCGCGTTTCCCAGGGAGAGGCCGCTCAGGTTGTACCAGGGGCCCAGCTCGCTCCAGAGCAGCTGCTTCACCTCCTCGATGCGCGGCTGGAGCGCAGGCTTCGAGAAGTCACCGGCCTTCAACGGGGCCAGGACCTCTCGCAGCCGGGAGGCCAGCGCCACCGGATCATAGGCGGCCAGGCTCGCGCGGATTTGTCGCCACGAGTTCAACGAATCCTCAGGGTTCATCCGTGCACCTCGTTGCGACACGGGGCGTCCGGCCCCGCGATGCTCCGCGCCAGCAACCTCGCCATCCGGGTGTAGCCCACGGCGTCTCCCGGCCGCTTGGGCCAGAGCACCACGGGGGCCAGCGGCGGGGTGGGCAGCCGGCCCCGCCGCAGCATGAACTCCAGCCACAGCCGCGCCGCCCGGGCGTTGCCGTCCGGGAAGGGATGGAAGAAACACAGGTCCAGGTACAACCGCGTGGCATGCGCCACCGGATGGCGGGGCTCCCGAGCGTCCGCCTCCACCTTCGCGCGGAAGTCCGCCTCCAGGCCCGGTGTGTGCGCGTAGCGGTGCGCGCCTCCATGCGCGAACGCGTCCCCGGTGCGAAAGCCCGTGGGCCCGCCCAGCGCCTCCGCCTGGGCCTCCGCCATCCGGGCGAACGTCAGGGGCTCCCCCGCGTCCGCCCACCGCCGGACCCGGTGCAGGGCCCGCTCGAAGCGCTCCGTTCGCGCCACCCCCTGGGAATCATGGGCGGGTGCGTCATGGCGGTGCAGGAAGTCCTCCTGGGCGCGCGTCTCGTGGAAGGGCTGCCGCGACGCCGCCGCCAGGTCCGCGCGCAGCGCCGGCAGGTCCCAGTCCAGGCCTCGCGTGGCCTCCCGGTGGGGCGCGAGCTGCTCGGTCGGGGACGGGGCTTTCACTCGGGATCCAGGGAAAACGACGAGGGGACAGCCCATCACGAGCAGCCCCGGGTGACAAACACCCCGGGCCCTTGAGGCCTCTGGTGGGTCATGGAGTGGAGCCCCGGCTCACAATTGCGTAAACAAGCCGTTCTCGCAGCAGGGAGATGGCACTGAATGAAGACGTTCCTCGTGGTCAACCCGCGCAGCGCCAACGGGCAGACGGGGAAGCGATGGGTGGAGATCTCCGCGCAGGTGGGCCGGGTGCTCGGTGAGTTCGGGCATGGCTTCACCAGCGGCGGCATGGATGCGGCGCGTCTGGCGCGGCAGGCCATCGAGGACGGCTACGAGTGCATCGTCGCGGTGGGCGGCGACGGCACCCTCAACGAGGTCACCAACGGCTTCTTCCGCGACGGGCAGGTCATCAACCCGCAAGCCACGCTGGGGCTGCTGCCCCGGGGCACGGGGGGCGACTTCCGCCGCACGTTCGGGTGGGACCTGGAGCTGACGTCCGCGCTGGAGCGGCTGCGCACGGAGAAGACGGAGCCCTTCGACGTGGGGCGGCTGGAGTTCATCGACAACGACGGCAACCCAGCGACGCGCTTCTTCGCCAACATCGCGTCGTTTGGCGTGAGCGCGGTGGTGGCCCGCGAGGTGAATCAGGGCAGCAAGGCGCTGGGCGGCAACCTGAGCTTCATGTGGGGCACCGTGAAGGGCCTGATGAAGTACACCGAGCAGCAGGTGCGCCTCACGGTGGATGGCGGTGCGCCGGAGACGGTGAGCGTCACCGCGGTGGCCGTGGCCAACGGGCGCTACTTCGGCAGCGGGATGTTCGTCGCGCCGGACGCGCTCACGCACGACGGGCTCTTCGACGTCACCCTCTGGTCCAACTACGGCCTGTCCGACTTCGTCCTCAAGTCGAAGGGCGTCTACAACGGCGACCACGTCAACTGGAAGGGCACGCGCCGCCTGCGCTGCCGCACGCTCCACGCGGAGTCCGAGACGGGCGACGTGTTCCTGGACGTGGACGGGGAGACTCCGGGCCGGCTGCCCTGCACCATGACGCTGCTGCCGGGGGCCATCCGCCTCAAGGTGTAGCGTTGGAGTGGGGCGTGCGCGAGCCGTGCTCCACGGGCGCGCCGGTGGAGAGGGGCGCGGGGCGGTACCAGCTCGTCTGCCCGATGAGGTGCCGCGTGAAGCCGTCCTCCACCAGGGGCGCGGCCTCCGCGGCGCCCAGCACCAGGTAGCCGTCGGCGTGCAGCATCCGCCGCACGCGGGCGAGCACCGCGCGCCGCGTGGGTACGTCCCAGTAGATCATCACGTTGCGAAGCAGCACGAGGTCCACGGGCGCCTCCAGTGGGAAGTCCTCCATCAGGTTGAGCGGGCGGAACTCCACCGGCTTGCGCACCTGTTCGTTCAGCCGCCACCCGTCGCGCTCCTGGTGGAAGTAGCGCTGGCGCAGGACGGGCGTCACGCCGCGGTGGAGCTCCTGGGCTTCATAGCGGGCCTCGCTGGCGCGGCTGAGGGCGCGGAGGGAGAAGTCGGTCGCGAGGATGCGCACCGTCCAGCCGGTGATGAGCAGCCCCGCCTCCGCCAGCGTCATCGCCACGCTGTAGGGCTCCTGCCCGTAGGCGCACGCCGCGCACCAGATGCGCAGCGTCCGCGTCCGGCCGCGCCGGGCCAGCAGGGCGGGCAGCACCGTGGAGCGCAGGGCGTCGAACACCGGCGCGTCCCGGAAGAAGGCCGTCTCGTGGTTGGCCAGGGCCTCGGCCAGCCGCTGGTGGAGCGCGCTGCCCTCGGGCTGCGAGCGCAGCCGCGCCACCAGGGTGGTGATGTCGGGGAGTCGCTCCTCGCGCATGAGCGGCGTGAGCCGCGTCTCCACCAGCGCGTGCGTGTCGGACTCCAGCACCAACCCGGACCTTCGCAGCACGCGCTGGCGCAGGTAGGAGAAGTCCTCGGGAAGCAGGGGCATGACTACGTCCTCTTTCCGCGTGCTTCCACGCGCCGCACCAACTCCGTGGCCAGGGTGTCCAGCGGCACCACGGCGTCCGCGAGCCCCGCCTGCTCCACCACGCCCGGCATGCTGCCGATGACGCAGCTGGCCTGGTCCTGCACCACCACCTGACCGCCCGACTCGCTCACCCGGCGGCATCCGCGCAGGCCGTCCTGCCCCATGCCGGTGAGCACCACCGCCAGCACGCCCGGGCCGTACACGTCCGCCGCGGAGCGGAAGAGCAGGTCCACCGCCGGCCGGCAGGCGTTCTCCGCGGGCCCCTGATGCGTGTGCAGCCGCACTCCCGCCGCATCCCGGCGGACGGCCAGGTGGAAGTCCCCCGGCGCGACCCACACCGCGCCGGGCTGGACGAACGCTCCGGACACCGCCTCGCGCACGCGCAGCGAGCTCGCGGCCTCCAGGCGCTCCGCGAGCAGCCGGGTGAAGAGGGGCGGCATGTGCTGCACGATGAGCACCGGCACCGGCAGATCCGCGGGCAGCGCGGACACCACGCGCACCAGCGCGCCGGGGCCCCCGGTGGACGCGCCGATGACGATGGCCTCCACGCGCGAGGGCGCGTGTGCGCGGGCCCGGGGCGCGCGTGGGACGGAGGCCTGCGCGGGGGGCGCGGGGGACGCGCGCACATGGAGCGCCTTGAGCTTGCGCACCAGCTCTTCCCGCACCGCCTCCACGGTGACGTGCAGGCCCCCGGCGGAGGTGGGCTTCGTCACGTAGTCACGCGCCCCCAGCGCGAGCGCCTCCAGGGTGAGGACGCCCGCGCGTTCGGTGAGCGCGCTGAACATCACCACCGGCAGCTCTGGCGCGCGCTGTCGCAGCAGCTTGAGCGTCTCCAGCCCGTCCAGGTCCGGCATCTCCAGGTCCAGCAGCACCACGTCCGGCTGGAACTGCTCCACCTTCGTCAGCGCGATGCGGCCGTTGGGCGCGGTGGCGACGACCTCCAGGCCCGGATCCGCGTCCAGCAGCAGGGACACCTGCCGCCGCACCACGGCCGCGTCGTCCACCACCAGGACCCGGATGGCGTTCATGGGCCCCCTCTTCACCGGGCCGCGTGCGCGACCGGGCAGCGGCCCCCGGCGGGGGAACTGGAGGCCGCGTTGCCGTACACCTCGTGCCGGGGCCGGCTCGCGAGGATGGCGCTGGCGCCCCAGTCCGTCACCCGGTGGAAGGCCTCCGAGGTGACGAAGGCGTCGAAGCCCTCGCGGGTGTGCCACTCGGAGACGATGAGATAGCGGCCCGGAGCCTCCACGCTCCGGAACAGCTCCGTCCTGGCGTGCTCGGGCAGCGCTCGCATGGCCTCCAACACGAGCGCGAACTTCCGCTCGAAGGCCTCCGCCTTGCCCTCTCGCACTTCGTAGTTCATGCCGATGGTGACCATCCGCCACCTCCTTGTCCGTCGTTCACTCGAGCCAGACCCGGACTTGCCGGTCGCCCTCGTCCAGGTGGAACAGCTCCGAAGGCCGCAGCCCCGAGGCCACCGCCGCCGCGCCGATGGCCGCTGGATCCAGGCCCCGCGCCGCGAGCCTTCGCGCCAGGTCGTCCGGCAACAGCTCTTCCAGGTGCGCCGTCACATCCGCGCGGAAGGTCAGCGCCACGCGCGTGAGGCACCCTTGCGTCACCCGCACCCGCAGGTACCTGGCCGCCCCCTCGAGGTGCGAAGCGGGCGGTGGAAGCGGAGGCGGCAGCGAGGGGGCGCGCGCCTCGTCCAGCAGGGGGCCCCAGGCGAGCGGCGCGTCCAGCACCTCCAGGTGGCGCACCAGCCCATGGAACGCGCGCAGGACGTAGAGGTGCGAGGCGGAACCTGCCGCTCGGAAGTTCCACCGGTGGGGCCCCAGGGCTTCGGAGATCCGCGCCCCCAACCGCCAGCTCCTGACCTCGAAGGGGCGGTCCTGGAGGAAGGGCTCCAGGAGCACCTGGCTGATGGCGGGCAGCGCCTCCGCCATGGGCTCCAGCAGCTCTGGCGCGAAGCCCAGCGTGACCCACGCGGATAGCAAATGGTCGGCCTCCGGCGCGGGTCCCCGGAGGAGCGCGATCAACCGGCCCAGCCCCAGGGGCAGCTCGGGTTGAATCGGCTTCACGCAGCCGAAGTCGAGCACCCCCAGCACGGGCCGTCCGTCCGGGCCTCGTGACACGCGGTAGTTGCCCGGGTGTGGATCCGCGTGCAGCACGCCCCACGTGAAGCAGCCGTGGAGGAACAGCCGCACCAGCGTCGTGGCCAGCGCGCGGCGGTCCGCGTCGCTCCAGCGCCGGGCCTCCGCCAGCGGCTGGCCTTCCACCCAGCTCATCACTAGCAGGTCTTCGCGCACGAGCGCGTCCACCGGCACCGGGGAGGTGACGCCCGGCACCTCCGACAGGCGCGCGTTCGCGTCCCGCAGGGCCTGGGCCTCAAGGTGGTAGTCCAGCTCGCGCTGGAGCATCTCCGCCAGCTCGCGACGGTAGGCGGACAGGTCCAGCTTCCCGCGCCAGCCGCCCAGCGGCGCCGCCAGCCACCCCAGCGCGCGCAGATCATCCCGCACGGCGTCCACGATGCCCGGGTGCCGCAGCTTCACCGCCACGGCACGCCCGCCCCGCAGCACGCCCCGGTGCACCTGCCCCAGCGACGCGGTGATGCCCACGCCCTCCAGTGTCGCGAACACCTCCCGCCACGGCCTGCCCAGCCGGCGGGAGATCTCCTCCAGCGCGGCCTCGGGCGCGAGCGGGGAGGGCGCCTCCGCGAGCGAACCGAACCCCGGGGTGTCCGTGCCCAGCTCGGAGAGCGTGAGCACCTGCCCCACCTTCTGGGGCAGCCCGCGCAGCCCGAGCAATCGCTCGGCGAGCTCGTGCCGCGCGGGCTCCACGTCCTGGGGGCGGGACGCGCGCCGCAGGCGTTTGGAGGCCTGGGCGACGCGGCCCAGCTCCCACCATCGCATCAGTCCGGTTCTCACGCGCCGTGGCTCCCGAGTCCTGACCGCGCGCTACTTCGACCGGTTCTGCTTGTCCGTGGTGTCCACCTGGATGACCAGCCGTTGCAGTGACTGCGCCATGTGGGCCAGCTCCACCGCCGAGCGCTGCGTGCTGCCCGCGCCCTCGGTGGTGCTGCGCGCGGCCTCCGCCACGGCGGCCATGTTCTCGGAGATCTGCTGGCTGCCCTTGGCCGCCTCTCCCACGTTGCGGAGGATCTCCCCCGCGGTGGCCGTCTGCTCCTCCACGGACGACGCGATGGAGGTCTGCAACTCGTTGATCCGGCCGATGGTGGCGCCAATCTCCAGGATGGCGTTGACCACCTCCTCGGTGTCCCCCTGGATGCTGCCAATCTTCAGCCCGATGTCCTCCGTGGCCCGGGCCGTCTCGCGCGCCAGCTCCTTCACCTCGTTGGCCACCACCGCGAAGCCCCGACCCGCCTCGCCCGCGCGCGCCGCCTCGATGGTCGCGTTGAGCGCCAGCAGGTTGGTCTGCTGCGCGATGGAGGTGATGACCTTGATGACCTTGCCGATCTCCTGGCTGCTCGTCCCCAGCTTGCCCACGACGACGGACGTGCCGTCCGCCAGCTTGACGGCGGAGGACGCCACCCGGGCCGCGGTGCTCGCGTTGCGCGCCACCTCCCGGATGTTCGCGTTGACCTCCTCCATGCCGGACGCGACGCGCTGCACGTTGCGGCTGACCTGCTCGGCGCCCGCGGACACCTGGGTGGCCTGCGCCGCGGTCTCCTGCGCGTTGCTCACCATCTGCTGGCTGACGCTGGACAGCTCCTGGGACGACGCCGCGAGCGTCTGCGAGTGCTGCGTCACCTCCTGGAAGATGCCGCGCAGGGTGGTGTCCAGCTCCTTCTCCCGCTGCTGCACGGCGAGCTTCTCGGTGATGAGCTCCCAGGTCACCATGGGCCCCAGGTAGCGGCCCTGGCCGTCGTACACCGCCGTCACCAGCAGGTCCGCGATCTCCGGCCCGATGGGGATGTTCGCGCGCACCGGCAGGTTCTTGTCGTTGGCCAGGATCTTCCGCTGGTACGCCGCGTCCCGGTGGAAGACGTCGATGGTCGAGCCGATCACCCGGTCCGCCGTCACCGGCAGGTGCTTCTCCACCCGCTGCAACAACCGGCGCGATGCCGGGTTCAGGTAGACGATCCTCAGGTCCACGTCCGCCACCATCACGCACGTGGGCGCGTTCTCCAGCATGGCCCGCAGGCGCGCCATCTCCGTGTCCGTGCGCTGCTTCTCCGTGACGTCCGTCCAGTTCACCACGTAGCCGGTGAGCGCGCCCGCCTTGTCCAGGATGCCGTCCACGCGGGCCTTGAGCTGGAGCGCGCCCACGGAGAAGGCGGCCTCGTGAGGCAGCGCCGACGGCGTGTTCAGCCGGCCCTCCTCGCGCCGCAGCTGGTGTTCGAAGCGGGAGAGGAAGTCGCCGCCCGCTTCGTCCGCGCCATGGCTTGGGAACGCATCGCTCTCTTCGATGCGCTCGATGGCCTCCATGGCGGACGCGTTCGCGAAGACGATGCCCAGGTCCATGTCCAGCACGAAGAGGTTGACCCGCGCCGCGTCCAGCAGCGCTTCGCCCAGGCCGCTCCCCAGGGACATGGACGCGCGGCGGCGGGAGGAGCGCGGCGCGCGGGAGGGGCCCTTGGCGATCCGCCGTCCCGCGGTCCGGGGCGAGCGCGCCGGAGCCTGAGGCGTCGCGGGAGGGGAGGAGGACTTGGGCGCGGACGGGCTCACGATGTCGTCCCGCAGCGCGCCCACCGCCGCCAGGACCTCCTGGGCGAGGGGGCCCGGCACGTCCAGGTCGTCCAGGACGTGGGCCAGGTGTTCGGCGACGCGCTCGAAGTGCTGGGGCTGAAGGTCCATCCTCGCGTGCACGTCACGCATCGACCGGCCGTGATAGAGCGCGGGCCCGCCCAGCAGCTGCGTGAGGTAGGTGACCATCTGGCGCTGCAGCGGGACCAGGTCCGTGCGGTGGAAGTAGGGCGTGAGCTGGGTGTCCGTCATCACGCGCGCGTAGAGCTTCTGCACGGCGGCCGTCAGGGCGGCCTTGCCCCCCAGGCGGTGGAAGAGGCTGGTCTTCTCGGTGGGCGCGGAGGTGCGGGCCATCAGTGGGGCTCCTGGGGAAGCGCGGAAAGGGAAGGGGATGCGGCGGGGTTGGACGCGGGCGACAGCCCGTCCACCACCGCGTCCGCGGACAACACCAACAACAGCCGGTCTGGAAGCGCGTGGACGCCCAACAGCAGCGAGCGCAGGGGCCCGCGCAGGTTGTCTGGCACCGGGGCCAGCTTCGCGTCGACGAAGGGGAGGATGTCGCCAATGGCATCCACGCGCAGGCTCACCGCGCCGTCGTCACCGCGAAGCACCACGTGGGGCGCGTCCGCGGGGGCCGTGGCCTCCGGCAGGTCCAGGCGGCGGCGCAGGTCGATGGCGGGGACGATCTGCCCGCGCAGGTTGAGCAGGCCCGCCACCTCCGGCGGGGCGCCAGGGACGCGCGTGAGCGGGGGCGGCAGGAGGATCTCCTGCACCCGCTCGATGTCCAGGCCGAACAGGTGCTCGCCCACCAGGAACGAGCAGAGCTGGCGCGGGTCGCTCATGGCGTACCGCCCGTCAGCAGCTCCGGGTGCACGGCGCGCACGGTGCCCTCCACGTCCAGGAATTCGGTGGCCCGGCTCTGCACCACCATGGAGCCCAGCACTCCCGGGCGCCGCGTCTCGCGCTGGAGCGCGAAGTCCACCTCCGCGATGTCGAGGATGGCGTCCACCACCAGCCCCACGCGCGTCTCCGCGTGAGAGGTGACGACGACGGACAGGGACGCGCCCGCCGCGGCCTGGAGCGCCTGGGTGAGCGTCTCCGTCGCGCCCTGTCGAGACGCCAGCACGGAGGCCACGCGCACCAGCGGGAGGAGCTGGCCGTGGTAGCGCGCCATCTCCATGCCTCCGCTCAAGCGCTCCACGTCCGAGGCGGGCAGCTCCTCCAGCCGCGCCACGCGCGACAGCGGGATGGCCACGCGGCCCTCCTCGCCGGTGCGGCACAGGAGCACCCGCTCGCGCGGCGCCTCGGGCCGCGGCGCCACCTCCGGGACGGGCTCGGGGATGACGACCTGGGCCTGCGTCTCGTCGAGGGTGCCCGCGCGGCGTCCCAGCCCCATCGCGTCCAGGATGAGCGCCACGCGCCCGTCGCCCAGCACCGTCGCGCCCGCGTAGCAGGCCAGCCCCTTCAGGTGCTTCCACAGCGGCTTGACGACGATCTCCTCGGTGTCGTGGATGGCGTCCACCCACAGCCCGAAGGAGTGCTCCCCGGCCTGCAACACGACGACGGTGACGCCTTCTTCCAGGTCCGGCATGGCGGGCCCCACGCCCAGCTCCGAGGCGAGGACGACCAACGGCATCAGCTCCCCCCGGAGCCGGAGCACGCACGCGCCCTGGATGCGGGTGACGTCGCGCCGGGCCTGCTCCGGCTCCAACCACACCACCTCGCGGAGGCTGGCCTGTGGCAGCGCGTACCGGTCCCCCCGGCAGGTGACGAGCAGCGCGGGGATGATGGCCAGCGTGAGGGGGATCTTCAGGGTGAACGTCGTGCCCTGGCCGGGCCGGCTGTGCACCTCCACGGTGCCGCCAATGCGCTCCACCTGCGTGCGCACCACGTCCATGCCCACCCCCCGGCCGGACAGCGACGTCACGCGCTCGGCGGTGCTGAAGCCGGGCATGAAGATGAGCATCAGCGCGTCCGCGTCCGGCAGCCGCGCGGCCTGCTCCGCCGTCAACAGGCCCCGCTGCACCGCGACCTGACGCACGCGCTGCACGTCGATGCCCGCGCCGTCGTCGGACATCCCCAGGTGCACGAGCCCGCCCTCGTGCGACGCCCGCAGCGTCACGCACCCCACGGGCGGCTTGCCGCGCTCGCGGCGCTGCTCGGGCGTCTCCACGCCGTGGTCCACGGCGTTGCGCAGCAGGTGGGTGAGCGGATCATGCAGCGCCTCCACCAGCGTCTTGTCCAGCTCCGTGTCCGCGCCCTGCAACTGGAGCCGCACCTGCTTGCCGCACCCGTTCGCCAGCTCGCGCACGAGCCGGGGGAAGCGGTTCCACACCTGCCCCACGGGCTGCAGCCGCGTCTTCATCACCACCTGCTGGACCTGGGTCGTCACGACGTCCAGCCGCTGCGACGCGGTGACCAGCTCCGCGCCCGGCGCGGGGGACGTGGCGCACTGGAGGATGCGGTTGCGCGCCAGCACCAGCTCGCCCATCAGGTTCATCAGCCGGTCCAGCAGCGCCACGTCCACGCGCAGCTTGGAGTCCATGCCGGTGGCCGCGCCGCGCCAGGGCAGGGTGCCCGGTGGCGTCAGGGGCTCGGAGGCCGCCAGGGGCGCGGACGCCGCCGTCGCGCCCGCCATCCGGGCGAACAGCGCGGAGTGGTCCACCGCGGGCTCCAGCCCCGTCGCCTCGATGTGCTCCAGCGCCCCTCGCGCCGCGTCCGCGATGGCCAGCAGCGTGGAGACGCGCTCCCGGTCCAGCGTGAGGCGCCTGTCGCGCGCCAGCCCGAGCAGCTCCTCCGCGGCGTGCATCAGCGCCTCCAGGCGGGAGAAGCCCAGGAAGCCGCAGGTGCCCTTGACCGTGTGGAGGCTGCGGAAGAGCTGCGCCAGCAGCGCCTGCGAACCCGGCTGCGCCTCCAGCTCCAGCACCGTCGCCTCGATGCCCTGCACGTGCTCGCGGGACTCGACCAGGAACTCCCGCATCACCTCATCCCAGCCCGGAGTCTCAGCCACGGGCGGCGCGTCCCCGCGCGAACGCTCGCGCGCCATGTCTGTCTTTGAGATGGAGTATGCCGGCGCTGCCCATGGGCAACGGCCCCCCCGACCCGCAGGACGCCCGAGTCGAGACGCCAGCATGGCGCAAGCGATTCGGAATGGGAATGCTGTCCCCCAGGGAAGGGGGCCTGATCAGAAGAACAGGCGGAGCAGGTCGTACCGCGTCTCCGCTCCCAGCTTTCGCAAGAGATTGGCTTGATGGAATTTTACGGTGCGTTCGGTAATGCCTAACACCGCGGCGATGTCGGTGGAGGAGCGGCCGAGCGCGAGGTAACGCAAGACATCACCCTCCCGCTCGGAGAGCCGCGCGGTGAGCGCCATCCTGCGCACCTTCGCCTCGAAGAGGCCGGTGAGCGTGGCGTCGCCAATCGTGTGCACGGTGATCCGCGCGGTGCCGGCCCCGGTCGGGGTGGCGGTGACGACCTCGTAGCCGTCACTGGCGGCGTCCGCGTGCCGCACGATGGTGTGGGGCCAGGCGGTGGTCGCCGCCGCCGTCAGCGGGCAGTCCAGACAGGGCGTGTCGCGGTGGGCGAAGGCGCCGAAGCACGGCCGGCCCACCCGGTCGTCCGGCTGCGGCGTCCCCGAGTTCCAGACGGCCTTGAGCGTCCCGAACGACGCCAGCTCGGTGGAGATTTCATAGCTCAGGTCCTGATACGGCCCCGGGGCGTGGGGGCCGGAGTCCTCCGGCTCTCCGGGGGCGGGGAGGATGGGCCCGGCGCGCGTGACGATGGCCACCAGGCGCAGGGGCGGGCGCCCCACGGCGGCGACGTCCAGCTCCACCGGCAGCCGCTCACCCTCGCGGGTGAGGACCTCCGTCTCCAGCCGGTGCTCGGCGCTGGTGAAGATGGCCCGCAGGGCCCGCCCCACCGCCGGGCCGTGCTCCCGCGGTGTGCAGACGTCCGTCCAGCGTCGTCCCAGCAATTCCTCGCGCGGCCGGCGCAGCAGCGACGTGAACGCGACATTGGCCAGCTCGATCCGGCCCCTCCGGTCCATCACGACGATGGGACGCACGTCCCGTTCCGCCAGCAGCGATGCGGTCGATGACCAATCCATGGTGACCCCCCGCGTGTTGCGCCCACGGCCAGTCTATTAATGGATATTGATGAATTGCGTGGCTTCATCATTTTGCCGCGAAGTGACAGGGTTTGCAGCTGGACAAACATCCCAGCGCGGGCCGCGGCCGCGACGGCGCGCGCACCCGTCTGCCTGGAGGGCGTGCCAGAAACCTGGAACGTCGCCCTGAATCCAGGCAACCTCCTGCATCCCCCGGGCTCCTGGATTACATCCAGGGGCCACCCTCGCAAGCCTGGCTCGGGAAGGGAGCCGACCGCATGAGCGCACCGCGACGACCCGCGCAGTTCGACCTCTTCACTGGCGCGGCGGAAGAAGCCCCGGTGTCGTCCCGGCGTCGCACCCAGCCGGTAGGGCCGGCCCCCGCGTCCGACAGCCTTCGCGCGTTGGGGGAGCAGCTGCCCCGAGGCGTCTACCTGGGCACGTCGTCGTGGACCTTCCCGGGCTGGAACGGCCTCGTCTATGATCACGAGGCCAGCACGACCCAGCTGGCGCGCGAGGGCCTGGGGGCCTACGCGCACCACCCGGTGCTGCGCACGGTGGGCATCGACCGGACCTTCTACGCGCCGGTGCCCGCCGCCACGTTCGCCGAATATGCCCAGCAGGTGCCTGACGGTTTCCGCTTCCTCGTGAAGGCGCACGAGGCCTGCACGCTGGCGCGCTTCCCCGTCCACGAGCGCTACGGCGCGCACCGGGGGCAGGCGAACGAGCGGTTCCTCCAGGCCGCGTACGCGGTGGATCACGTCGTGGCGCCGTTCCTGGAGGGGCTGGGCGACAAGGCCGGCCCGCTCGTCTTCCAGTTCCCGCCGCAGGACCCGGCGGCGCTGGGCGGCCCCGGGCGCTTCGTGGAGCGGCTGCACGCGTTCTTCTCCGCGCTGCCCCGGGGGCCGCTGTACGCGGTGGAGGTGCGCAACGAGGAGTTGCTCACGGAGGCCTTCGCCCAGGCGCTCGCCGACACGGGCGTCAGCCCGGTGCTCGCGGTGTGGGCTCACATGCCGCCGGTCGCCCGGCAGGCGAAGCTCACGCGCGCCTTCGAGTCCCGCGCCGTGGTGGTGCGCTGGATGCTGCCGCCCAACCTCGGCTACGAGGAGGCCTACGCCCGCTATGCGCCGTTCAATCGGTTGGTGGACGAAGATGTTGGCACCCGGGACGTGCTGGCCCGGGTGTGCATGGCCGCGGTGCGACGCGAGCGCCCCGTCTTCGTGACCATCAACAACAAGGCGGAAGGGAGCGCTCCGCTGTCCGCCGTCCGCCTCGCGGAACGCGTCGTGTCACACAAGGAGGAGGGCGGCCAGCGGGCTGTCGCGCACGCAACATGACTTGCGCGTGAGCACGGCGCTTGCTTACGTGAAAGTCCATGAAGGTGATGACCCTGGCTGCCCTGCTGATGCAAATGACCTCCGCCGGTGGCGCGGGCGCGGAGGACAAGCGGGCGGGCAAGCACGTGGAAGACGTGGGAACCGAACACAAGGGCGCGGTGGCGGAGGACATCACCTCGCTCAAGGGCGAAATCGTCAGCTTGAAGGAAGAGTTCCGGCGCGCGCGAGAGCGGCAGCGCCTGGCGGCGGAAGAGAAGCAGCGCCAGGAGGAGGCTCGTTACGGTGTCCCGGCGAAAACCGCTCCCACCCCTGCCTCCGGAGGGGAACGAACCCCCGCCCGATGAGTCGGAGGCGATCGAGGTTCCGGTCGACGGCAACCTCGACCTGCACCTGTTCCAGCCCCAGGACGTGAAGGACGTCGTCACCGAGTACCTCTGGGCCTGTCGCCAGGAGGGCGTGCTCGACGTTCGCGTCATCCACGGCAAGGGCACGGGCGCGCTCCGGCGCACCGTGCAGAAGCTGCTGGCCACGTTGCCGGAGGTGGAAGGCTTCCAGACCGCCTCGGAGGTGGACGGCGGCTGGGGCGCGACGTGGGTGCGGCTCAAGCCCCGATGAAGGGGCCCGGCGCCGCGGCCCTCAGGACAGCCAGAAGTACGCGGAGGCGATGAGGGTGCGCTTCTCCGTCACGCGCCCCTTCTGGGCCAGCTCCGCGAGCTGCCGGTCCTTGGCCGCGTAGCGCTTCTCCTCTTCGTTGCGCAGCGACGCCAGCTTGCGGCGGTAGTCGCGCTCCTGCCGGTCCGAGTGCGCCCGGGCCTTGGCGCGCTCCGCGGTGTCCTCCACGCCGAGCACGTCCTTGCGCGCGTCGAACCACGCCTGCCGGGCGGACTCCACCACCTCGCGCGACTCCATCAGGCAGTCCTCGACGTAGCGGTCCGCGCGCTCCTTGGCCTTGTCCAGCTCCAGCGCGTTGCGGCGCTCCGCGGCGCGGATCAGCTCATCCTTGGCGGTCATCAGCGACTGCTCTTGCATGAGCTGCACGGACACCGGCGCGGGCTGGCGGCGCTTCTCTTCCTTCGCGTCGAGCTTGGTGAAGTGGACCCCGTCCGTCAGCGGCAGGGCGCGGAAGCCGCCGTCGCGGTCCTTCACCAGCACCAGATGGACCAGCTTCTCCTCGGGCTTGAGGCCCGTCGTCTCGAACTTGTAGACGAACCACCAGCCCTCGCTGCCCGCGAGCCGGGCCAGCCGCGAGGGCAGGCCGGCCGCGTCCAGCTGAAGGTAGCTGACGGCGTCCTGGGTGCGGTCGCGCACCGCGTAGGCGGCCTTGGCCACCTGGAGCCGGCCGGAGGTGCGGCTGCCCAGCACGGAGCCGGTGAGCGCCTTCGCCTCCTGCTGGCGCTTCGCGACGACCTCCTTGGCCTGGTCTCCCGCGACGCGCAGGCGTCGGCGCACGTCGCCGTCGAAGCGCTCCAGCACCACCGAGCGCATCGCCGTCATGCGCTGGCTGATGCTGCCCTCCAGCTCCTCGCGCAGCTTGTCGAAGGCGACGTTGATGTCGGCCGGGTTGCGGCAGGACTGGTAGATGTCCAGCACGCGCCGCTCGAAGTCGACGCCGCTCTCCAGCACGCCCAGGATCTCATCCGACGCGCCGAAGACGCCGTCGAACAGGTTGAGCTTCTTCTCCAGCAGCTCGAACAGGCGCGCGTCCGCCGCGTTCTGCCGGTTGAGGAAGTTCACCACCAGCACGTCGCGCTGCTGCCCGTAGCGGTGGCAGCGGCCGATGCGCTGCTCCACGCGCTGCGGGTTCCACGGCAGGTCGTAGTTCACGACCAGGTTGCAGAACTGGAGGTTGAGCCCTTCGGCGCCCGCCTCCGTGCAGATGAGGATCTGCGAGCGGTGGCGGAACTCCTCCACCAGCGCCCGGCGCTCCTCGGGCGTGCCGCCCGCGTCCCCGGAGAGCAGCGAGATCTTCCCCCGGTAGCCGTGCTCCGACAGCAGGTTGAAGAGGTACTGCTGCGTGCGCTTGGACTCCGTGAAGATGAGCGCCTTCTCCGGCCAGGAGTGCGTGCGCATCACCGCGAAGGTGCGGTCCAGGGCGCGCTTGAGCGCCTCGCCCTTGGCGTTGATGCGGATGGAGTCCGCGAGGTCCGCGTACTGCCGCAGCTCCCAGACCTCCTGCTCCAGCGAGCGGACCTGGGGGGCCTTGGCGGGGTCGTCGGACCACTCCTCGCCTTCCTCCTGGTACTGCTTGGCTTCCTCGGGCTCGAAGAGCGCCAGGGCCTGCTGTCCCAGCCGCGCGGCCTCCAGGCGCTTCTGCAGGTTCTCCGACAGCCGGCGCAGGGTGGGCGCGATGGCGAACGTCGAGGAGGCCAGGAGCTTGCGGTAGCACAGCGTCAGCAGCGTCTTCTTGCCGGGCTCGATGGCCGCGGCCTCCGAGCGCTGGAGGTACTCACTGACCTTCTCGTAGAGGTCGTGCTCCTCGGGGGACGGGTGGAAGTCCTCCACGATGCTGCGCCGGTTGGTGTAGCGGACGTACTCGCGCACCTGGCGGCGCAGCGTGCGCTGCACCACGGGCGCCAGCCGCTCCTTGAGCTCGCAGGCGGCGGCCTCCGTCATGCCGCCGCCCTCGTCGGCGCGGTAGCGGCTGCGGAAGGCGTGCTCGGGGCCCAGGATCTGCTCGTCCAGCAGCGACATCAGGCCGAACAGCTCCATCAGGTCGTTCTGGAGCGGGGTGGCGGTGAGCAGCAGCTTGGGCCGGCCCGCGAGCGACGCGCGCAGCGCCTGCCCCGTCTTGTTGTTGGGCCGGTGCGCGTTCCGGAGGCGGTGCGCCTCGTCGATGATGATGAGGTCCCACGGGATCTCCGCCACGAGCGCGGAGCGGTTCGCCGCGAACGGGTGCGAGCAGATGACGGGGAAGGGCTGATCGAAGCAGTTGTTGTGGCGCTTCACGTCGCGGCCGTCGACGAGGACGCTGTCCAGGTCGAACTTCTCGCGCAGCTCCGCGTTCCACTGCGCGCGCAGCACCGCCGGCGCCAGGATGAGGATGCGGTTCTTGCCCTCCGCCATCAGCTGGGCCACGACGAGGCCCGCCTCGATGGTCTTCCCCAGGCCCACCTCGTCCGCCAGCATGCAGCCGCCGCGCGACAGGGCGTCCAGCGCGAACATCGCCGCTTCGACCTGGTGGGGGTTCAGGTCCACCTTCGCTTCGGCGAGCGCGTTGGCCAGCCGCTGCTGCGTGTCCCCGCTGCGCGCCAGCAGCTCCTCGGCGAGGAGCCGCTCGTGGAAGGGCGTCAGCCCCGCCTCCACCAGCTCCTCCGCGGCCCGGGCCGCGACGGCCGCGGCGTCCGCCTCCACCTGCAGCTTCAAACCCCTTGCGACCTCCGCCAAGTCCCGCCTCCCGTCCGGTTTGGAGCGTGCGCGCGTGCGCGCGAACAGTTGAGGCGCGCCATTCTGGGCAGCGATCCGCATCTGTAAAGGGGGTCCTCCGCGAGGCCGAAAACTCGGCCTCCGCGCGATTGGCAAGGACGCAGTTCGGCGGAGTGTCGCGGGCGCACTCGAGCGTTGGAGCGTGCCAAAAGGCTTGACGGATGCGACTGGAGCGCTCAGAGGCGTCCGCGCGCCTTGACGTCCAGGTACACGTTGAGTGCAGCGGCGCCGAAGCCGCGGGCCGGCGCGCGCACCACCAGCGCGCCCGCGTCGCGCAGCGTGGTGGCGGTGCGGCGGTATTCGGCCTCCATGCGGGCGGCGGCCTGCCGTGCGTAGGCGGCGGGCGCGTCGCCGGGCACGTCGGTGGCGGCGGCCTCCAGGTCCTCGTCCAGCAGCGACGCGACGACGGGCAGGTGCCGGGGGCGCAGGGCGAGCGTGCGCGTGAGGAGCGCGGCGGACGCGTCCGGATCCACCAGGTCGGTGAAGAGCACCACCAGCGCGCGGCGCGTCTGGCGGGCGAAGGCGAAGTCGAACGCGCGGCCGTAGTCGCTCTCCTCCAGCCCGGCCTCCGCGCGGTAGAGGGACTCGGTGATGAGGCGCAGGTGCTCCGCGCCCTTGCGCGGAGGGAGGAAGGCGCGCACGTCGCTGGCGAAGGCGAGGACGCCCACCACGTCGCCCGCGTCCAGGCTCACCCGCGCGAGCCTCAGCGCCGCGTCCACCGCGTGGTCCAGCTTGCGCCTCCCCTGCACCCGGCCCGCCATGTGGCGGCCACAGTCCAGCAGCAGCAGCACCGGCTGGTGGCGCTCCGGCTGCCACGTGCGCACGAGCGTGTGGCCATGGCGCGCGGAGGACTTCCAGTCGATGTGGCGGTAGTCATCTCCGGGGCGGTATTCGCGCAGCGATTCGAACTCGCGGCCCTCCGCCGTCTTGCGCAGGAGCGTGCGCGCGGACACGGCCTCCGACGTGCGCGCCAGCGTCAGCGCCTCGCGCGACAGGGCGCTCAGGTCCGGATACACCTTCACGTCCCGCGCGGCGGGCAGCTGTACCTGCCGTGAGCACAGCCCCAGCGGGCCCGACAGGCGCAGGCTCACGTCGCCAAAGCGCGCGTCGCCCCGCGCGGGCGGGCGCACCCGGTACGTCAGCCGCGTGGGCCCGCCTCCGGCCTCCAGCGTGAAGGGTTGCCGGTGTCCGTGGCTCTCCATGTCCAGGGGCGGCTCGTCGCGCAGCTCGCCGCGCACGGGCCGGGGCGTGTTCGCGCGCAGCTCCCAGCGCACGAGGTTGTCCACGCCGGAGGAGAGGATGGGCTCCACCTCGCGGCGCGCCTCCAGGTCGCGGGCTTGGGGGGCGCGCAGGAAGTCCACGGCGCACAGGAGCAGGACGGCCACGTCCACCGCGAGCGCCAGCCACCCGAAGGAGGGGTTCGCCACCGCGAGCGCAGCGGGCACGAGCGCCGCCGCGAACAGCGCCACGGCGAGGCCGGTGGGGACGGGACGCCCTGGGCTCACCGGGGCACTCGCACCCGCTCGAGCGTCTGCCGGAGGACGTCATCCGCCGTGACGCCCTCCACCTCGGCCTCGGCCTTGAGGAGGAGGCGGTGGTTGAGGACGCTGGGCGTGACGGACTTCACGTCATCCGGGGTGACGAAGTCGGTGCCCCGGAGCGCCGCGTGCGCCTTGGCCGCCGCGAGCAGGGCCTGGGCTGCGCGGGGGCTCGCGCCCAGCCGCACGCGGGGATGGGCGCGGGTGTCGCGCACGAGCTGCACGACGTACTGGAGGATGGAGTCGTCGCACGCGACGCGAGCCGCGCGGTCCTGCAGCTCCGTCAGCGTGGCGGCGTCGAGCACGCGGGACACGGCGGGCGGCCGGCCCTCGCGCTGGTGGAAGGCGCGCAGGAGGGAGGCCTCCGCGTCCCCGTCCGGATAGCCCACGCGCACGCGCATGAGGAAGCGGTCCAGCTGCGCCTCGGGGAGGGGATAGGTGCCCTCCAGCTCCAGCGGGTTCTGCGTGGCGACGACGAAGAAGTGCGGCGGCAGCGGGTGGGTGACACCGTCGATGGTGACCTGCCGCTCCTCCATGGCCTCCAGCAGCGCCGCCTGCGTCTTGGGCGGGGTGCGGTTGATCTCATCCGCGACCAGGACCTCCGTGAAGACGGGGCCCTTCATCAGGCGGAAGGACTGCGACTGCGGCTGGAAGACGTTGGTGCCCAGGATGTCCGCGGGCATCAGGTCCGGGGTGAACTGCACGCGGGAGAAGGACAGGCCCAGCGCGCCCGCCATGCTGCGGGCGGTGAGCGTCTTGGCGACGCCGGGCACACCCTCCAGCAGCACATGGCCGCGCGCGAGGAAGGCCGTCACCAGGTCGGCCAGCACGCGGGGCTGGCCCACGACGGCCGAGCCCAGCGCGTCGAGGAGGCGGGAGAGGGGCGTGGCGTCGGACATGGTGGCCCGCGACGGTAGCCCGCCTCCCATCCCCCGCGGCAGCGAAATCCTCGGGGGGGCCGGACCTAGTCCTGGCGTCTCAGGCCCATCAGTCCGCCGAGGAGCGCGATGACCGCGCCGAGGATGCCCAGGAAGCAGCCGATGCTCGGCGACGAGTTCATCATCTCCGAGTTGCCGAGCGGCGACGGCACCAGCGTCGTGTCCGACGAGAGCTTCAGGAACACCAGCGACCACGCGAGGCACACCACGCTGCAGACCATCTGCGCGCCCCAGGGAATCATGGGGTTCACCCAGGTCATCACGTTGCGCGACCGCAGGCCGACGAGGACCATCTGCGCGACGGCGAAGAGGAAGGAGACGAAGCCCAGGCTGATGAGGCCCAGGAAGTCGCCGTCCGCGGCCGTCTCCTTCCACGGCATGAAGCAGGACAGCACCACCAGCGTCGCGCCCCAGAAGGCGATGCGGTCCCCACCTTCCAGCTCCTTCAGGAACGAGCGCGCGTCGTCCAGCAGGACTTCCGGATCATCGATGGGCGAGCGGTTGGACTCGAGCTCGCGGGCCTCGCGGGACCAGGGGTCCGCGGCGTCCCCGGCGTCGTCCTCTTCCTCCTCGACGGGCGCGGGAGCCGGGCGGCGGGGGGCCGGGGCGGCACGCGCGGGGGCGGCCTTCGCCGCGGCACCGGTCCGGCCCGCGGGGCGCTGGGCGCGCTCCCTGGCGATGTCGTCCATGCTGCGCACGTTCGTGGCGTCGTCGCCCGGCGGCGGCGCGGCGGCGCGGGCGCCCGGCTTGGCGCGGGCCGGGGCAGGGCGTGCCTTGGGCGGCGGCGCGGCCTTCGGGGCGGGCGGGCGTGAGCGCGGCGGGGGGCCGACTCCGGTGCTCTCGTCATCCCCGGAACCGCCCTCGTCCCCGCCCCCGAGGAAGGACTGGTCGATGATGTAGTCGCATTCGGGGCAGATGGCGGTGTCGTCCGCGACCTTGCGATTGCAGCCTGGGCAGTTCAGGGCTGGTGCTCCGGGAGGGGGGAAACGGCGCGATATCTTCCCGGCCCCCGCGCGCGCCTGTCAAACCCCTTCAAAGCCATAACCCCTGGATTTTCGCGGGGAATTGACCTAGCCCCTCCGGACATGGCCCGCCTGACCGCCGCCGTGTCCGCCGGAATCCTCCTCCTGAGCGCGTGCGTGCGCACCGTGCCACCGTCCGACGGAGGGGACGAGCCGCCTGCCCGCGTCCTCCAACGCATCCAGGACTGGGAGGATCGCCGTTCGCTCGGGGGCGGCGAGCTCGTGCGGCTCGCCACGTCAGCCCCGGAGGCCCTCGTGCGAAGCCGCGCCCTGCGGGCCCTGGCGCGCATCCAGGACCTGGAGACGCTGGACGCGATCCTCGCGGGGCTGACGGCGCCCGCGACCACCGTGCGCGACGAGGCCGCCTTCGCGGCGGGCGAGCTGGCGTTGTCGTGGGAGCCACTGCCGGCGGACGCCCAGGCGAAGCTGACCGCGGCGCTGGTGCGCGCGGAGGCCACGGAGACGACGGACCGGGTGCGCATCACCCTGCTGGAGTCGCTGGGGAAGCTGGCCACGCCCGGCGCGGTGGAGGTCCTGACGGCCCGCCTGTCGCCACCCGGCGAGCCCTGGTCGGAGTTCGCGGCGACGGCCCTGGGCGTCGCCGCGCGCAAGGCGGGCCCGGCGGCGGTGGCGGGCGTTCCCCTGGATGCGATCCGCGCGCTGTTGAAGGCGCGCGAGCGCTGGGAGGTGAACCTCGCCGGGGCGTACCTGCTGGCGGCGTCGAAGCGGCCGGACGCCGTGGACGCGCTTCGCGCCTGTCTGTCCAACGCCCAGCCCGACGTGAGGGCCCTGTGCACGAAGGGCCTGGGGGATGTGGGCGGCTCCACGGACACCTTCGCGCTGGGCTTGATGCTCGGAGACGAAGTCCCCCGGGTCTCGGCGGAGGCGGCGCGGGCGTTGGCGAAGCTGGCGGTGAAGTGCCAGGAGGGGACGACCTGTGGTCCGCTGCTGGCCCTGCAGGGCATCGGGTACCGCGCGAAGCGCGTGGCGGAAGGGAAGGCGGAGTGGGGCCACGCCTTGCTGGCGGTGGCCCAGCAGGGACTCCCGCTCCAGGGACGGCCGGTGTTGTCGGGCCTCAGGGCGGCCATGGCGGAAGCGGCCCCTGGCGCCGCGTCCGACGAGGCCCGCGCGGACCTCGCGTGGCTGGACTGCCGGTTCGCGGCGGCGATGGACCGGCAGCGGGGCATCCTGGAGGAGGTGCTTCGGTGTGGAGAGGGCCGCGTCCCTGAAGCCCGGAGGCTCGCGTTGGGGCTGCATGAGGTGGCCCAGTTCAAGGTGCTGTCCGCGACCGCGGCGAAGCCGGGGGACGTGACTCCACCCGTGTCGGGAGCCGCCTTCGCGGTGCCCTACCTGAGCCACGTCAGTCCCGTGGTGCGCGGCGCGGCGCTGGATGCCATTTCCGAGCGGCCCGTGCCCGAAGCGAAGGCGCCGGTGCGAGCGCTCATCGCCGGGAGCGACGCGGTGGTGGCGGGGCTCGCCGCCTCCGCCGCCGGAAAGCTGCACGACGCCGAAGCGCTGCCCGCGGTGGAGGCCCTGGCGGCGCGGGTGCCTCGGGAGCCGGACCTGGCGGAGTCCGTGGCTGGCGCGCTCGTCGCGTTGCAGGGGCGCGCCGCCGAGCCCCGCCTGCGCGAGTGGCTGACCCACCCGCACGCGAACGTGCGCCGCGTCGCCGCCGAAGCCCTCACCTCCCTCACGGGGACGCCCATCCGCGCCGGCCGCGTGGAGCTGCCGCCGCACACCTCCCGTCCGCCCGCCGCGCCCCCTTCCACGACGCTCACGCTGCGCACGCGCAAGGGCGACATCACCGTGCTCCTGGATGAACAGGCGCCGCTCACGGGCGGCAACCTGGTGGCGCTCGCGCGGCAGGGCTACTTCCGGGGCACGACGTTCCACCGCGTGGTGCCGGACTTCGTCGCGCAAGGCGGCGACCCGCGCGGGGACGGGGAGGGCGGCCCCGGGTACTCCATCCGGTGTGAGATGACGCGCCGGCCATATGCCCGGGGCACCGTGGGGATGGCGCTGTCCGGCAAGGACACCGGCGGCAGCCAGTTCTTCTTCACCCACTCGCCGCAGCCGCACCTGGACGGCCGCTACACGGCCTTCGGAAGCGTCATCGCGGGCATGGACGTCGTGGACGCGCTGCTGGAGGGCACGGTCATCGACGACGTCATCGTTGGCGACCACCGCCCCTGAGCCGGCCTCTCGCGCGCGTCAGGCCCCGCTGGCGCGCGCGGGCTCGGGTTCACCGTGGGCGTTGAGCTTCCCGCCGTTCCAGCGGCGGTCCTCCGCTTCTTCCATCATCTCCACCTCGCGGCGGATGCGGGCCCACTCCGTCTCCGGGAGGCCCAGGAACGCCTCCGCGAGCGCCGGGTCGAACTGCGTCCCCGCGCAGCGGCGGACCTCGTCGCGGGCCACGCTCATGGGACGTCCCTTGCGATAGGGCCGGTCGGAGGTGATGGCGTCCAGCGTATCCACGAGGCAGAAGATGCGCGCGCCGACGACGATGTCCTCGCCCTTGAGCCCCAGCGGGTAGCCCTTGCCGTCCCAGCGCTCCTGGTGCTGCAGCACGATGAGCGCCGCCTCGTGCAGGTAGGGCATCTTCGCCAGCATCCGGTAGCCGAACTCCGGGTGCTGCTTCATCTCCACCCACTCCTCGGGCGTGAGCGGCCCGGGCTTGAGCAGGATGGAGTCGCGCACGCCAATCTTGCCGATGTCGTGCAGGAGCGCGCCCTGTTCCACCACGTCCAACGCCGGCCCGGTGAGGCCAATCTCCTGCGCCAGCCGCCGCGCGTACAGCGACACGCGCCGTGAGTGCCACTGCGTCTCCGTGTCGCGGTAGTCCAGCGCGCTGATGAGCCCGTCCAGAAGCCCCGTCGTGCGCTCGATGACCCGGCGCTCCAGGCCCTCGTTGATGGCCAGCAGCTCCGCGTTCTTCTCCGCGACCTCGCGCGTCAGCCGCTCGTTGGCCGCCACCAGCCGGTGGTGCTCGATGGCCTGCCTCACGCTGCTGGTCAGCTCGCTCAGCGCCCACGGCTTGCCCAGCAACCGGAAGACCTCGCCCCGGTTCACCGCCTCCGACGCCGTCTTGAAGTCCGCCGCCGCCGTCAACATCAGCCGCACCGCGCGCGGGTTCTTCTCCCGGAGCGCCGACAGCAGCTCGATGCCGTTGAGGTACGGCATCATGAAGTCCGTCAGCACCACGTCGAAGCCCTGTTCCCGCGCCGCGACCACCGGATCGCTGTGGGTGACGACCTCGTAGCCCTCCGCCTGCAGGATTCGGGAAAGCGCCGCGAGGATGAGCACGTCGTCGTCCACCACGAGGATCCGAGCCATGGGCAGATACGCTCCGAGCGAGTGGGCTGCGTTTTCTCAGAGTCTTATATCCGCTCCACGGGCAGGCAAACAGGCCCCCCAAGCTTTCCAGTGCTGGTAAACTGCCGGAATTCTTGAAGATTCCCCGAAACCAGTGGTCGCTGGACTCCACGTTACGCTTGCTTGCTCAAGGAAGCGTGTTCTATGGTGGCTGGCGACCCGCCGTAAATGGTTGTAACCCCTTGGAATTCGGGAGCAATCTCCGATGGCTAGAGCCCCTGATGGGCCGGTGCCGGTGGTGGTGATGGGGCTGGGGTTCATCGGGCAGGAAATTGCCAGGGCCGCCCTGTCGTCCCCCGAAGTGGAATTGATGGGCGCGGTGGACTCGCAGCCTTCCCTGGTGGGGCGTCCGCTGGGGGACGTGCTGGGGCAGGCCGCGCCGCGCTTCAAGGTCGCGGACTCGCTGGAGCGCGCCGTGGGGCGCCGCAAGGGCGTGGTGGTGCTGCACGCCACCAGCTCGCGGCTCTCGCAGGTGATGGAGCAGCTGCTGGACGCGCTGAAGCTGGGCCTGCCGGTGGCCAGCACGTGCGAGGAGCTGGCGTTCCCGCACCTCAAGTACCCGGAGCTGGCGGAGAAGCTGGAGCGCGCCGCGCAGAAGGCGGGCGTCGCCATCGTGGGCACCGGCGTGAACCCGGGCTTCGTGCTGGACCGGCTGGTGGCCACCGCGGGGCAGGTCTGCGGGCCCGTCCGCAAGGTGCTGGCCAGCCGCGTGGTGGACGCGCGGACGCGGCGTGAAGCGCTGCAGCGCAAGGTGGGGGCGGGCCTGACGGAGGAGGAGTTCTTCGAGCTGGTGGACCGCGAGGAGCTGGGCCACGTGGGGCTGGTGGAGTCCGCGGCGCTGGCGGCGCTGGGTTTGGGCCTGGACTGCGACGACTTCGAGGAGGAGGTCGCGCCGGTGTTCGCGGAGGAGGAGATCTCCGGCGGCGCATTTGTCGTGAAGAAAGGCCGCGTCGCGGGCATGTTCCAATCCGTGGTGGGTTTGGAGGAGGGTCAGGAGCGGGTGCGCCTGGAGCTGACCATCGCGGTGGGGGCGGACAACCCAAGGGATCGCATCGAAATCGACGCGGATCCCAGACTGGTGCTGGAAATCCCGGGGGGAGTGGCGGGCGACCGGGCCACCGCGAACGCGCTGGTGAATGCCGCGCCACGTTTGACGGCCGCGGAGGCCGGGCTCATGACGGTGCTTGAGCTGCCGTCAGGACGCTGAAGGTTCATCAGGAGAGGGAAATGCTGGACAAGAACGCGATTGGCCGCGCCTCACCGCCGACGCTCAACGAGGTGGAGAAGGGCGCCATCCGGCGCTTCGCCGAAGCGATCGGCGACTACAATCCCATCTACTACGACGAGGAGTACGCCCGTGCCTCGGGCTATCCCACCATCGTCGCGCCGCCCACGTTCCCCGCGTCGTTCCATTCCGCCGCGGACCTCCGTGAGCTGTTGGGGGTGGGCATCAAGAGCCTGCTGCACGCCGAACAGGGCTTCGACTACGAGCGGCCCATCTTCGCGGGGGATCGCATCTACGTGTCCACCCGCGTGTCGGACGTCTTCGAACGGCCGGGCATGTCCGGCAAGATGGACATCGCGGTCATCGAGGACGAAGGCCGTGACGAGGAGGGCAACCTCGTCTTCCGTGCTCGCCGGACCCTCGTGGTGCGTGCCGCCAAGGAGAACGTCTGATGCCCGCGCGCAAGCTCTACTTCGAATCCATTCGCGTGGGTGACGAGCTGCCCGCGCTGGCCAAGGCCCCGGTGGACCGCGTGCAGCTGTCGCGCTACGCGGGCGCCTCCGGCGACTACAACCCCGTCCACGTGGACGAGCTGTACGCCAAGAGCGTGGGCATGCCGTCCGTCTACGCCCCGGGCATGCTCGTCATGGGCATGCTCGGCCAGTTGATCAGCGACTGGGCGCGCGGCGGGCAGCTGCGCCGCTACAACGTCCGGTTCATCAAGATGGTGTGGCCGGGCGACACCGTGGTCTGCAAGGGCCGCGTGAGCGACCGCCACGGCTCCGGCGGCCGGTACTTCGTCGAAATCGACCTCTGGGCGGAGAACCAGAAGGGCGAGCTCGTCATGAAGGGCGGCTCGCAGATCCAACTCTTCTACTCCCTGGAGGACGAGAACCGGCAGCGCTCCGGCCAGTCCCCCATCGTGGTGGAGGTCCCTCGCGAGAGCCTGGTCGTCCCCGCCGCCACCAGCGCCGCCCCCGAGTCGTCCACCAGCGCCGCTCCCACCGCGCCGGAAGAGGACGAGGACGACGACGAGGAGGCGGGCGAGCCCCGCTCCGGCGCCTCGTCCAAGAAGACCGCCCCCCGGGAGAAGCCCGCCGCCAAGACGGCCTCCCTCCCTCTGGCGAAGAAGGCCAAGAAGTAGGCGTTCAACGCTGGAATCCCGCGTTCGGACGGGGCGGCTTCGACCGCTCGTCAACGCGGGGTGTCATTCCGGGTTGACTCAAAAATCAGTCGACGCCACACTTCCTGCGTCACATGGGCCGCTGACCCTTTCTTTTTCCTGCCCTGCGGGAAGAGAGCAGGCAGCGAGCCCCTACGCAGGAGTGGCCATGTCCGCCGGCATCAACACCTACAAGACCGACCTTCGAGAGATCTTCTTCACGCTGTTCGAGCAGTTCGGCTTCGGCCAGGTGGCGGGCCAGGCGCCGTATGACGCCTGGGGGCCGGATGAGGCGAAGGCGGTGCTCACGGAGACCTACCGCTTCGCGCGCGAGGTCCTGGGGCCCCTCAACTCCGTGGGCGACCGCGAGGGCTGCCGGGTGGAGAACGGCGCCGTCTTCACGCCCAAGGGCTTCAAGGACGCGTGGAACAAGCTCTACGAGCAGGGCTTCAAGACGGTGGCGGTGAGCCCCGACCACGGCGGCCAGGGCGCGCCGATGATGCTCCAGGTGACGGTGGAGGAGATCCTCTCCGGCGCCAACACGGCGTTCAACATGTACCCGGGCCTGGCGTTCGGCGCGGCGGAGGTCATCGCCGAGTGCGGCACGCCCGCGCAGCAGAAGCAGTTCGTGGAGCGCATGCTCAACGGCACGTGGGGCGGCACCATGTGCCTCACCGAGCCGCACGCCGGCTCCGACGTGGGCGCGGCCAAGTCCACCGCGAAGCGCAACGGGGACGGCACGTACAGCATCCGGGGCACGAAGATCTTCATCTCCGGCGGCGACCACGACATGGCCGGCAACATCATCCACCTGGTGCTCGCGCGCATCGACGGCGCGCCGGTGGGCACCAAGGGCCTGTCGCTCTTCATCGTCCCCAAGCTGCGCATCAACGCGGACGGCTCCGCGGGCCAGGCGAACGACGTCACGGTGGCGTCCATCGAGCACAAGATGGGCATCAACGGCTCCGCCACCTGTGTCCTCAACTTCGGTGAGAACGACGGCTGTCTGGGCGAGCTCGTGGGCACCGTCGAGCACGTCGGCATGAGCCAGATGTTCAAGATGATGAACGGCGCGCGCATCGCCGTGGGCATCCAGGGCGTGAGCCTGGCGTCGGCCGCGTACTACAACGCGGTCGACTACGCGAAGGACCGCAAGCAGGGCTCCCACTTCACCAAGTGGAAGGACCCGTCCGCGCCCCGCGCCTCCATCCTGGAGCACCCGGACGTGCGCCGCATGCTGCTGGACATCAAGGCGCACGTGGAGGGCATCCGCGCGCTGGTCATCAAGCTGGCCATGCACCTGGACAAGGCGAAGCAGCTGGCGGGCAAGGATGACGACGCGGCCAGCTACCACAAGGGCCAGGTGGAGGTGCTGACGCCGCTGGTGAAGTCCTACGGCTCCGACCAGGCCTTCCGCCTGTGCGCGCAGGCCATCCAGGTGTACGGCGGCGCCGGCTACATCCAGGACTACCCGGTGGAGCAGTACACGCGCGACTCGAAGATCTTCTCCATCTACGAAGGCACCAACCACATCCAGGCCATGGACCTGGTGGGCCGCAAGATGGGCCAGGCGGGCGGCGCGCACTTCCAGCAGTTCATGGGAGACGTCGGCAGCTTCGTGGAAGCGCACCGCGAGCACCCGGTGCTGGGCGAGGCCGTGAAGACGCTGGCCGCCGCGCAGGAAGGCCTGATGTCCAGCGCGATGGCGCTGTTCGGCTGGTCGCAGGACCCGGGCCGCTTCCCGCTCATCCCCCTGTCCGCCAACCGCTTCCTCAACATGATGTCGGAGGTCGCCGTGGGCTGGCTGCTGCTGGACGCGGCCGTCATCGCGGAGAAGGCCGCCGCCAGCGTGGGCGCGGACCACCCGGACAAGGCGTTCTACGACGGCAAGAAGTTCAGCGCCCTCTGGTACGCGCGCAACGTGCTGCCCAACGTGGAGTACGCCGCGCGCCTCATCGCCACCGAGGACACCTCGCCCATGGACATCAGCGACGCGGCGTTCGCGTCCGTCTGAGTCCGCCGGACACCCGGCTGACGCCATGAAAAAAGGCCCTCCGGCATGCGTGCCGGGGGGCCTTTTTCCTTTCCGAGGGGGGAGGGGGGCTAGTTGCCCTCGCGCACGCCGATGGCGAGCTGCGCGAGGCCGGCCTTCTTCGCCAGCTCCATCACCTGCACCACCGTCCCGTGGGAGACGCCCTCGTCCGCCTGGACGATGACCACGGTGTCGGGGTTCTGATCCTTCGCCTTGTCGAAGGCCTGCTTCAGCTCCGCCTCCGCGACGACGTTGCCGGCGAGCATGAAGCGGCCGTCCGCCAGCACCGCCACGGACAGGTCCGTCGTGCGCGCGGTGACGTCCGCCGCGCCGCCCTTGGGCAGGTTCACCTTGAGGCCCGCCTTGGCGCCGCCGCCCGGACCCTGCTGCGTGATGACGGAGCTGGTCACCATGAAGATGATGAGCAGCACCAGCATCACGTCCGTGAGCGGCGTGATGTTGATCTCCGCGAAGCCGGCGCCTTCGACCTCATCGTCGGACGAGCCCGGCGTCTTTCCCATGGCCATGGTGGGCGTGTCTCCTTACGACGAGGCGGGCTGCGGATCCGGGCGCGGCGCGGGGGCCGCGGGGCTCTCGCGTGAAGGCGTTGGTTCTGGCAGCGGGCCGCCGGCGGCGCGCTCCTTGAGGATCTCCACGAACTCGTCGCCCAGCAGCCGCAGCTCCACGAGCACGCGGGACAGCCGCGCCTGGAAGTAGTTGTAGAAGACCATCGCCTGCACGGCGACGAGGATGCCCACCGCGGTGGCCACGAGCGCCTCGGAGATGCCCGTCATCACCGCCGCGGAGCCGCCCGTGCCGCCGGCCTCCACGTCCACGCCCAGGTCCTTGAAGGAGCGCATGATGCCGGCCACGGTGCCGAAGAGGCCCACGAAGGGCGTCGTCGAACCGATGGTCGCGAGCAGCCACAGGTTGCGCCGCAGCTTGAGCCCCACCTGGGCGCGCTCGCGCTCCACGGCGGACTCGATGCCGTTGCCGCCGGTGGCGCGGGAGCGCTCCCAGCGGTCGAAGCCGGCGAGGAAGATGTCGGCGGCCACCGCGTCGGAGCGCTCGGCGGCGGTGCGGGCCGCGGCCACGTCCCCCCGGAGGAGGTGCTTGTGGACGATCTCCCCCAGGTTTCGGGAGCGCTCGCTCACGCCCCACAGGGCGATGAGTCGTTCGATGGCCACACCCAGGGCGACCACGGAGGCACCCAGGAGGAGGGCGAGGGTGACGCCGCCCAGGCGAAGGTAATGAAGTAGATCGTTCAGGCTCATGATGGATGACCGGGCATGCGGCCCTGGCTCACACTAGGACATATGAACCGCGCAGCCGCCGCAATCTTCCTGGCCCTCCTCTGTTCGGCCTGCCCCAAACGCCTCGAGTTCGGTCCGGAAGGCCGCATCGAGGATGCCCAGACGCTCTACCAGCATGTGCGCGAGCGACAGGCGAAGGTGGTGAACCTGGAGGGCGACGCCAAGCTGCACGTGGACTCCCCCCAGGGCAGCGGCACCCTCTCCACCTTCCTCTCCATCACCCGTCCAGGGCTCATCCACCTGGAGACCTACGACTTCTTCAACCGCCCGGTCGCCTCGCTCGTCTCCGACGGGGCGCGCTTCGGCGTCTATCAGGCGCGGGACAACGTCTACCTCCAGGGCCCCGCCAGCGCGGAGAACGTGTCGCGCTTCCTGCCTGTCGTCCTGCCGAGCGAGGAGCTGGTCGCGGTGATGCTCGGGCAGGTCCCCCTCCTGCCGCCGGAGTCCATGACCCTGGCGCTGGATGAGAAGGACCGCGTGTATGTGCTGAAGCTCCAGCGGGGGCCCGCGACGCAAACACTCCGCGTGGATCCCAAACACCTGCGCGTGGTGAAGAGCGAGGTGCGAGGTGTGCCGGGCTACGACCTGGCGTTCGAGGACTTCCAGCAGCGCGGCGAGCTGTTCTTCCCCGACAAGGTCCACCTCATCGCCGCGTCGGCGGACACACGGCTGGACCTCCGCTACACGGACATCCGCCTCAACGGCCGGCCGGACCTGACGCTGTACGAGCTGACGGCACCCGAGGGGGCGAAGGTGGTGAACGTCGACGCGCGGGGCCAGGAAGTCCGGGGCCGGGACACGGTGTCGCCGCCGCCCCCGGCGCCGGGTTCCTGAGCTTCCAGGCGTCGAAAGGCAGCGCCCCGGCTCAAACCGGGTACTATGGCGCGCACGACATGGCACAGATCAAGCTTGGAGAACTGCTGATCAAGGCGAACGTCCTGCAGGAGAGCCAGCTCAAGGCGGCGCTCGCCGAGCAGGCCAAGTGGGGCGGGAAGCTGGGCGAGATCCTCGTCCGGATGAACCTCGTCTCCGAGGACATCCTCGTGCGCGCCTTGTCGAAGCAGCTCGGCATGCCGGCGGTGAACCTGGACGCCGTGCAGGCGGTGCCGCCGCACGTGAAGGCCAAGATTCCCTCGCAGACGGCGCGCGACTTCTCTGTCGTGCCCCTGCAGCTGCGCGACGACGGCAAGACGCTGGTGGTCGCGATGTCGGATCCGCTCAACGTGCGGGTGCTGGACGAGCTGCGGGCCCTGTCCAAGTGCCGCATCGTGGCCAACGTGGCGGGGCGCACGTCCGTGGCGCGGGCGTTCGCGCGCCTCTACGAGGAGTCGGCGGAATTGGAGGACGCGGACACCAACTTCAAGGTGGTGGACGCCCAGGGCCGCACCGTCGTGAAGAACCTCAAGGACCTGGACCCGGCCGCCGCGGTCGCTGCGTCCGCGCCCGCCCGTCCCGCCCCCGCGCCGGCCCGTCCGCCGCCTCCCGCGGAGGCGCCTCGCGCGGCGGCCTCCGGAAGTCCCGCGGAGCTGCTCAAGAGCGTGGAGGACGTGCAGCGCAAGGAGGTCGCGGCGCTCAAGGCCATGGTGGAGCTGCTCATCGAGAAGGGCGTTTTTTCCCGCGAGGAATACCTCGCCAAGGTCAAGCGGTAGCCCCCGGCCATGCGCAAGAAGATTGGTGAACTCCTCGTCCAGGCGGGCGTGGTCACGGACGAGCAGGTGAAGCAGGCATTGGCCTCCGGACGGCGCGGCCAGGGCCGCAAGCTGGGCGAGGTGCTGGTGTCCATGGGCCTGTGCACCGGCCGGGACATCGCGCGGGCGCTGGCGGCGCAGCACGAGCTGCCCTTCGTGGAGATCCCCGAGTACATCCCGCACGCGGTGTCCTCGCTGGTGTCCATGGACTTCCAGACCGAGCAGCGCGTGCTGCTCTTCGCGCTGGAGCAGGACGGCCGCAGCGAGAAGCTCCACGTGGCGGTGGAGGACCCGGGCAACCTGAACCTGGTGGACCAGCTGCGCTTCCAACTGCGCAAGCAGCTCAAGGTCTTTGTCGCCGCTCCAGACGACCTGGAGCAGGCGCTCGCGCGCGGCCGGGGAGAGCCCCTGGACATCGTGGAGGCAGAACCGATGGACATGGACGAGGACGATTCGCCGGACATCCTGCCGTCGACGCCGGCGCCCGCCGCCGCGCGTCCCTCGTCGGCGCGCCCGCCCGCGCCTCCGCCTCTGGACTGGGACCTGCCCCCGCCGCCGCCCCACGAGTCCTCCGCGGACGGCGCGGAGGTGCTGGAGGACATCCTGGGCTCCAAGCCCCGGCCCGCCGCCAGGCCCCCGCCGCCCCCCGCCGCCGCGAGGCCTCCGCCCCCGCCGCCGCCGCCGCCCTCGGAGGCGGACGCGGATCCCAACAAGCCGCGCGTGCCGGTGGTGCTCTTCGGCGGCGCCGCGCAGGGCGTGAAGCCGTCGGTGGCGCTCACGCCCAAGCCGGACTTCTCCGAGGAGGACCTGGCGGTGCTGGACGACATCGACCGCATCTCTCGCGGCGAGGAGGCCAGCCTGGACACGGAGAAGGTGAAGCCCGCGCGCATGGTCGCGAGCCTCATCCGCCTGCTCATCCGCAAGGGGCTCATCCAGGAGGCGGAGTTCCTGGAGGAGCTGGCCCAGAAGTGACCGGCGTCGCGCCGTCCCCGGACGCCGGGGCCCCGCTCCTGGACGTGCGGGGCCTCACCACCCAGCTGTCGCTCGCGCGCGGCACGGTGCGCGCGGTGGATGGCGTGTCCTTCAACGTCCCTCCGGGCGGCACGCTGGGGGTGGTGGGGGAGAGTGGCTGCGGCAAGAGCCTCACGGCGCTGTCGGTGATGCGGCTCGTGCCCGAGCCCCCCGGCCGCGTGGTGGGCGGCGAGGTGCGCTTCCGGGGAGAGGATCTGCTGGCCCTTCCCGAGCGGGAGATGCGGCGCGTTCGCGGCCGGCACGTGGCCATGGTGTTCCAGGAGCCGATGACGTCGCTCAACCCGGTGTTCACGGTGGGCGAGCAGATTGGCGAGGGCGTCCGGTTGCACCTGGGCGCCACCCGTTCCCAGGCGCGCGAGCGCGCGGTGGAGATGCTCCGACAGGTGGGCATCCCCGCGCCCGGCGAGCGCGTGGACGCGTACCCGCACCAGCTCTCCGGAGGCATGCGCCAGCGCGTGATGATCGCCATGGCGCTCGCGTGCGACCCGGCGCTGCTCATCGCGGACGAGCCGACCACGGCGCTGGACGTCACCATCCAGGCGCAGATCCTCGAGCTGCTCAAGCGGCTCCAGGCCGAACGCCACATGGCGGTGATGCTCATCACCCACGACCTGGGCGTGGTGGCGGGGAGCTGCGACGCGGTGGTGGTGATGTACGCGGGCCGCATCGTGGAGCAGGCCCCGGTGCGGGAGCTGTTCGCCCGCCCCGCGCACCCGTACACCGCGGGCCTGTTGCGCTCCATCCCATCCCTGCACGACGCGGGGGCGGCGGAGGGCGGACGCCAGCGCCTCAAGGCCATCCCCGGCATGGTGCCGTCGCTGGGCGCGCTGCCGTCCGGGTGCGCGTTCCGAGATCGCTGCGACCGGGCCAGCGAGCTGTGCGCCCGCCTCACGCCCGCGCTGGAGTCGAAGCGCGGAGGCCAGTGGGCCGCCTGCCACCACCCGGTGCCCGCGCCATGAGCGAGCCGCTGGTCCAGGTGCGCGACCTGAAGGTGCACTTCCCGGTGCGGGGCGGCTTCCTGGGGCGCACGCGCGGCACGGTGCGCGCGGTGGACGGCGTGTCCTTCGAGGTCGCCCGGGGTGAGACGCTGGGCCTGGTGGGGGAGAGCGGCTGCGGCAAGAGCACCCTGGGGCGCGCGCTCCTGCGCCTCATCGACCCGACGTCCGGCTCCATCCGCGTGGAGGGGCGCGAGCTGACCGGCCTGTCGCAGCGCGAGCTGCGGCCGCTGCGCCGCCGCATGCAGCTGGTCTTCCAGGATCCGTACGCGTCCCTCAACCCGCGCATGACGGTGGGGGACATCCTCGCGGAGCCCTTCGCCATCCACGGGCTCGCGAAGGGCCGGGCACGCGAGGACGAGGTGCTGGCGCTCCTGGACGCCATGGGCCTGCCCCGCGAGGCGCGGCACCGCTACCCGCACGAGTTCTCCGGGGGCCAGCGCCAGCGCATCGGCATTGCACGTGCCATCGCGTTGCGCCCGGAGCTGGTGGTGGCGGACGAGCCCATCAGCGCGCTGGACGTCTCCATCCAGGCGCAGATCGTCAACCTGCTGGTGGACCTGCAGCGCGAGCGCGGCCTCACCTACGTCTTCATCGCGCACGACCTGAAGATCGTGGAGTACGTGTCCACGCGCGTGGCGGTGATGTACCTGGGCCGCATCGTGGAGGTGGCGCCGTCGCGCGCGCTGTACTCCGGGCCGCGCCACCCGTACACGCAGGCCCTGTTGTCCGCGGTGCCGGTGCCGGATCCGGAGCGGCCTCGCGCCCGGCTGTTGCTGCCGGGGGAGCCGCCCTCGCCGCTGTCTCCGCCCGCCGGCTGTGCGTTCCACCCACGCTGTCCCCACGCGATGGAGCGCTGCCGGCGCGAGTCGCCCCCGCTGTACCCGCTGGGGGGAGGCCACGCCGCGGCGTGCTTCCTGGCGGAGGGGGACGCCCGTCCCGCGTGGGAAACCCCCACTGTCTCCGCGTCCGGAGGAGGTGCCGGTGTTCTGGCTCAGCCATCATCACCCGGATGAATACAACCGCACCTATGTGCTCGCGGGCGTGCGCGTGTGCGCGCGATGCCTGGGCACGTACCCGGTGCTCGCCGCCGTCTTCCTGGGGCTGTTCGCGCTGAAGGCGCCGCTCCAGTGGTCGTGGGAGGTCCCGGTGGGACTGGGCCTCACGCTGCCCGCGCTGCTGGACTGGGCGGTGGGGCGGTTCCGGCCCGCGTCGGGTTCCAACGCGGTGCGCACGCTGACGGGCGTCCTATTGGGGGCGGGGCTTGGCCGCTCGCTGCATGTCCACGTGCAGCACCCGCTCCCCGCGGTGCTGTTGGCGCAGGCACTTCTGGTGACAGGGGTGGCGGTCCCTGTCATTCTCGCCACTTACCGGCGGCCACGGCCGGAATAGACCTTTCGCGCACGGCTGTCCGTTACAGGCGGTGGGCGGCGAAGGGGATGGCACCCGTGGCTTCATGGGCACTGGGGGAAGTTTGGCACCCGAAACCTCAGACGAGCATCTGATGCTCGCCTTCCAGGCGGGAGACGCGCGTGCGTTCGAGGCGCTGGTGCGAAAGCACCGCGCGCCGGTGTTCAACTTCATCCTGCGCTTCGTCGGGCACCGGGCGCGGGCGGAGGACGTGCTGCAGGAGACGTGGCTCAAGGTGGTCCGCAGTGCCCGGGAATACGCGCCGAAGGCCCGGTTCACGACCTGGCTGTACACCATCGCGAGGAACCTCTGCGTGGACAGCACGCGCAAAGAGAGCTACCGCCAGGCGACGTCCCTGGAGGCCCCCGCGGCCGGTGCGGACGGGGACGAGGGACGTCCGTTGGGCGAGGGGCTGCCGGACGCCGGTGCCAGTCCGGAGCGCGGCGCGCACAACGCGCGCCTGCGGCCCCTGCTGGAGCGGGCCCTCGCGGGGCTGCCGGAGGAGCAGCGCGAGGTGTTCGTGCTGCGGGAGTACAGCGGCATCCCGTTCAAGGAGATCGCCGAGGTGACGGGCGTGTCCGAAAACACGGTGAAGAGCCGGATGCGTTACGCGCTGGAGGGCTTGCGCCGCCGCCTGGGCGAGCTGGGTGTGGATGGCGACCTGTCGGAGGATGGAAGGACGGTGGCGGGATGAGTGCCCAGAATGCTCACGCGCACGAGGACCGGCTCCTCGACTTCGCCTACGGCGAGCTTCCGGCGACGGAGGCCCAGGCGTTGGAGCAGCACGTCCAGGGCTGTGTGCGCTGTTCCAAGGCGCTGGCGGACATCCGCGGCGTGCGCACCACCATGGCGCAGCTGTCGACCGAACCCGCGCCGGACGCGGGCCTGGAGTCGCTGCTCGCGTACGCCCAGCAGTCCGCGCGCCGCGCCTCCGCGGGGCCGGAGCCGAAGCCCTCGCGCTGGCGCCGCTGGCTCTTGCCCGCGGTGGGCCTGGCCACGGTGAGCACCTTCGGCATCCTGTCGCTGGAGGTCAACGAGGGCCTCCACCTGGAGCCGAACCTGGCGCAGAAGACCGCGAGCCCCGCGAGGGCCCCGGCGGAGGATGAGACCCGCACGCTGGGCAAGCGCGAGCCGAAGTCCGCGCCCGCCTCCGCGCCCGCGCCGATGGGGAGGAGTTACACCCCGCGGAGCGATGACCTGCTGGCGGCGGCTCCGGCCTCCGAGGCGCTGAAAGACGCGCCCGCACGGAATCAGGCGGATGCGCAGCTCAAGGGCAATGCCGCGGGCCGTCCGTCGGATTGGATGAACGCGGGCGGTGGAGGCGCGATGCTGGAGCGCCGACGCGAGGGGCCCGCGCCCACGAAGAAGCTGTCCAAGGCCCAGGACGCGGACGGCGAGTTCGCGGCGCTCGAGCCGGCACAGGCCCCGAAGGAAGAGGCGGCCGGCGCCGTGTATGGCGGGAAGGACGCACGCTCCACCTCGGACTCCGCGTTCGACCAGGCAGGGGGAGGCACGGACAAGGCCCAGGTCGCGAAGCGCGACTCACTGCGGCTGGGCGGTGCGTCCTACGGGCGCGGGCTCGCGTCCGACGATGCCGCCATGGGAGAGGCCGCGTCGCCGCCGCCTCCGGCGCCGGTGGCCTCGGCGCCCATGGCGCAGGCCGCGCCCGCGACGCCTTCCGCCACCGGCGCGGTCAGCGCCTCGAAGCTGGCCCCGGGCCCGGCCCGCGCGGTCGCCGAACCGGTGAAGGAATCGGCACGCGCGGAGGCCGCGAAGCCCAAGCCCATGGAGAAGCAGCCCCCGGCCGGAGCGATGACGTCGCGCGAGCTGGCCCGTCAGGCGCAAGCCGCCGCGAGCCAGGGAGATCGCGTCCGGGAGGCCCAGCTGCTGCGCGCCGCGCTCGCGGCCGGACCCAGTGGCGGTGAGCGGCTGGACCTGCTCTCGCGGCTGTGTGACTCGGAGTCCGCTCAGGGCCAGAGCGACGCCGCCGCGGTCGTCTGCGCCCAGGTCGTCCACGAAGCCCCCGAGTCCGGCGCCGCCCAGATGGCCCAGCGCCGCATGCGCAAGGCCGCGCCCATCATGGCGCCCGCCGCCAGCACGAAGCTGCCCGCCAGCGCCCCGGCGCCCACGGAATAGGGGAGGGGGCCGCCGCGCTTTCTCCGGCGACGGTCCACATGACCGATGCGGCGCTCCCCCGGGCCGTGGATGATGCGACCATGAGGCCGGACGTGGATCATCCCCCCGTGAACACTCCCCGGAAGTCGTCGAAGCGCTCCCCGCGCAGGGCCCGCCGTGGCCAGGCGATGGTGGAGTACTCGATGATCAACTGGGTGTTGATCGTCGCGCTCGTCGTCGGCGCCACGGTGAAGGTCCGCTGGAGCGAGGACAAGCAGACCAACGTCATCGACCTCTTCCTCGAGGCGTACCAGATTTATTACGACTCGTTCTACTTCGTGCTGAACCTGCCGTTCCCCTGAGGGACGGAGGCCATGGATCCGGCCGCGTTTCGCGCCGTCCCCCCGGGGGTGGACAGGCGCCGCGGCCTCCCAGGCGTCCAGGGATTCCGCTTTGTCACGAGAGGTGGTTTTGACACCTGCTCTGGGGCATGGCTAACATCTTCACTCGTTCGCGCCCTGGCATTGCCCCCTCGTCCAAAGCAGTCCTGCCGCCACGACGGCGCCCCACCGTTCTGGAGGACCTTGAACCATGTTGAAGGGTAAGACCCCGCTCGTCGTCGCGCTGGTGCTCGGTTTGCTCGCCGGCATCGTGGCCTACTCGGCCATCAAGAAGAAGGAATCGGATGTGCGTCGCGGGTGGAACCTGGTGCCCGTGGTGGTGGCGGGCCAGGACATGCCCGAGGGGTCGGTCATCACGTACGAGATGATCTCCCAGCGCTCCGTGCCGGAGCAGTTCGTCACCTCGTCGGTGGTGAAGCCGGACTCCGCCAACTACATCGTGAACCAGAAGGTGCTCGTGGCGCTGCAGGCCGGCGACCCCATCCTCTGGAGCCAGTTCGAGACGACGAAGGCCGCCGAGCGCCTGTCGACGAAGGTGCAGAAGAAGGCGCGCGCCATCACCATCGAGGCGAAGCTGACCACGGCCGTGGGCGGGTGGATCCGTCCCAACGACCACGTGGACATCATCGGCACGTTCCGCGATCCGCAGACGGATGAGAGCGTCGCGGTGACGCTGCTGCAGAACATCATCGTGGTCGCCACGGGCAAGATCACCGGCACCACGAACATCAACCTCATCCCGGAGAACCAGCGCGACTACAACAACGTGTCGCTGATGGTGCTGCCGGAAGAGGCGGAGATCCTGGTGCTGGCGGCGGAGCTCGGACAGCTGACCCTGTCGCTGCGCAACGAGGACGACGTGGACCTCATCGAGGAGCGCGGCCGCGCGACCATCAGCACGCTGCTGTCCGGCGAGCGCACCCGCGTGCTGGAGCAGAAGCGCCGGGAGATCATCCAGATCATCAAGGGTGGCGGCAGCGACAAGTCGGCGGCTGGCTCGCCGTAGTCCGCCGCGTGGGGCCGCTTCCCTCACGGGTGAAGCGGCCCCGCCGACCCCTCCCTCTTCCCCCGGGGATTCGCGCCCATGCTCGCAGGTATCGTCCTCCTTCTCGTCACCGGCTCGGTGTTCTTCTTCAGCCTGGTGATCTTCAGCGTCCTGTCGAAGGCGTATGAGCAGTACCAGGAGCGCTACGTCGCCAAGTCGATGAACGACTTGAGCGACATGTTCCTCTTCATCGACGCGCGGCAGATGTTGATCCTCAACATCGCGTGCATGTGCCTCCTGGGCATCCTCAGCTACATCGTCTTCAACCCCATCCTGGCGGTGCTGGCGACCATCTTCGGTTTCTTCCTGCCGATGCTGCTCGTGAAGCACTACCGCACGCGCCGCATCAAGAAGTTCAACGTGCAGTTGGTGGACGCGCTGCAGGCCATGGCCAACGCGTTCAAGGCGGGTCTCACGTTCCCGCAGGCCATCGAGCACGTGGCGCGCGAGGCGATGCCGCCCCTGTCACAGGAGTTCGGCCTCTTCGTGAAGGAAGTGAAGCTGGGCGTTCCCCTGGAAGAGGCGCTCGTCAACATGGGCCGCCGGGTGGGCAGCGATGACCTGGAGCTGGTGGTGGTGTCCACCAACATCGCGCGCCAGCTGGGCGGCAACATGGCGGAGATGTTCGAGACCATCTCCACGGTGATCCGCGAGCGCTTCCGTCTGGAAGGCAAGATCGACGCGCTGACGTCCCAGGGCAAGCTTCAAGGGTGGATCGTCGCGGCCATGCCTGCGGTGCTGGGCCTGGTCCTCAACTACATGCGTCCGGACCTGATGGAGCCGATGATGAACCACATCTTCGGCTACATCCTGGTGACCATCATCGCCATCATGGAGATCATGGGCATCCTCATCATCCGGCGCATCGTCAACATCGACATCTGAATCGAGGCGCACCGTGCAGGATTTCCTGACATTCTTGCTGATGGGCGGCTCGGCACTGCTCACTGCGGGCGCGGTGGCGTTCCTGGGCGTCGGCCTCTACACCAACGTCCTCGAACGCTTCCTCACGGAGGTACGTGACGAGTCCGCGGGTGGCGTGAAGGGCGCGGGCTCCGTCGCCGTCCGCAAGCTGGGCGCGATGAACCGGCGCTTCATGTGGCCGGGCTACGAGTCCAAGACGCGCCGCAAGCTGATCAAGGCGGGCGAGCCGTCGCAGTACAAGCCCGAGGACATCATGGCGCTGCAGGAAGTCAGCGCCTTCTTTGCCCTGCTGGCGGGCCTCTTCGTCGTCAACGGCCTTGGCGGCAACCTGGCCTGGTCGCTGCTGGTGATGCTGCTGGGGCTCTTCTATCCGCTCATCTGGTTGAACGATCAGGTGAAGCGCCGCCACCTGGCCATCAGCCGCGCGCTTCCGTACAACCTGGACCTGCTCACGCTGTCGGTGGAAGCGGGCATGGACTTCACGGGTGCGCTCGCGAAGGTGGTGGAGAAGGGCCGCCAGGGGCCGCTGCGCGAGGAGCTGCAGCTGGTGCTCAAGCAGCTCAAGATGGGCAAGACGCGTGAGGAAGGGCTCAAGAGCATGATTGCTCGCGTGGACCTGCCGTCGTTGACGACCTTCGTCACGGCGCTGATCCAGGCGGACAAGATGGGCACGAGCCTGGGCAAGGTGCTGCGCATCCAGTCCACGCAGATGCGCATCGACCGCACGCAGCGCGCGGAGAAGCTGGCCGGCGAGGCGCCGGTGAAGATGCTCTTCCCGCTCATCGCCTGCATCTTCCCGACGGTGTTCATGGTGCTCTTCGGGCCCATCGTGTTCCAGTTCATGTTCGGGAACGTCGGGGGCTAGTCCTCTGCCCATCCTGCTCACCATCACCCAGGGGCTCCAGGTTGGACGGGAGCTCGCCTTCGAGCAGGCCGAGGTCAAGATCGGCCGGACCTCGGAGAATGACCTGGTGCTGCATGACCATGGTGTCTCCCGGCGGCATGCACGCATCACGGCGCGGGATGGGCGCTACTTCGCCGAGGACGTAGGCAGCGCGAACGGCACGCAGCTCAACGGCCAGCCGCTGGCGGGCGAGAAGCAGCTGCGTGACGGGGATCGCATCACCGTCGGACCGGTGGAGTTCACCTTCGTGTGGATGCCGCCGGACGACGATGACGATGTGACCCGGCCCATCCGCAGGGTGCTCGCGCCGCCGCACGCACGGGTGTCGCCCCAGGGCGTGGAGCAGGCCGCGCTCGCGGAGATCGAAGCGGCGCCCACGAGCTACCAGCAGTCCATGCCCGCGATGGCGCGTCCGGCGTTCGCGCCGAGGCCCGGGATGGCCGTGCCCGCCGCGAAGGGTGGGGCGATGTCGGAAGCTCCGCCCGCCACGCCGAAGCAGCCCGAGGTCCGGGTGCCGCCGCCCAAGCGCCCCTCCGCTCCGGATCTTCCGGCGGTCGGCGCTCCCACTCCGGCTCAACCAGGGGCAGGCGCCGCGACGCCGAACAGGGCACCCACGGGCGCTCCCTCGATGGGGGGGGGAGTTCCGGGAGCTTCGGCGGGTACGTCCACGGCCAATCGGGCACCGACGGGTGGTCCCGTGTTGGGGGCTTCGGGTCCTCCGTCCGCGGGTACGTCCACGGCCAATCGGGCACCGACGGGTGGTCCCGTGTTGGGGGCTTCGGGCTCTGCTGCGGCAGGCGCGTCCGCGGCGGGACGTGCTCCCGCGGGACCTCCGGTGCTGGGGGCTTCGGGCTCTGCTGCGGCAGGTGCGTCCGCGCCAGGACGCATTCCTGGGGGGCCTCCCGTATTGGGGGCTTCCGCGCCGGGAGCGTCGATGTCGGGGGCCACGGTATCGGGACGTGCTCCCGTGGGACCTCCCATGCTGGGGGCTTCCTCGCCGGGAGCGTCGATGTCGGGAGCCACGGTATCGGGACGTGCTCCCGTGGGGCCTCCCGTGTTGGGGGCTTCCGCGCCGGGAGCCTCGATGTCGGGAGCCACGGTATCGGGACGTGCTCCCGTGGGGCCTCCCGTGTTGGGGCCCGGTTCGGGGAAGGCGTCGGCGTCAGGTTTGCCCGCGGTCGATGCGCCCACGTCGAACAAGGCCACCGTTGGGCCTCCGATCCTGGGGGCTTCCTCGCCAAACAGGGGACCGGTTGCGCCTGCTCCGGGGGGAGCCTCCGAGGCCCGGGCCTCGGGGCCTGGATCGCCAGCCGTCGATGGCTCGTCATCGGGAAGGCCCTCCGCACCAGGTCCGCAGCCGGTCGGCGCTTCGACACCGGGGAGGTCCTCCTCGTCGGGAGGCGGGCTGGGCGCGGCCTCGTCGGCGGGCAGGAGTCCGTCGTTGGCGGTTGTTCCAGCCGGGGTCGCCGCGCAGGCCCGTTCCACGGCGCTGGAAGTGTCCGGGGTGGGAGCCTCCGCCGCGCCTGTCCTGCCGAAGCCTCCCGTGCTCGGCGCTGCTGTGTCGGGCCCTCCTCAGCCAGGAGCGTCCCCTCGGCGAAAGGCCATCCCTGGCTTGCCCGAGGTCGGCGCACCCGCGCTCAATCGTCCCGATCTGGGGCGTGGCGCCGCACGCGCGTCCTCGACGGCGACGCTCTCTGAACCTCGTGACGCGGACAGCGCTGCTTCGCCCTCGTCCGCACCGCGAAGGAACGTACCGGCGGCTTCGACTCCGACCCAGGGCCGCACGCCGGAACCCCGGAACGTCGTGGCCGCCGTGCCTCCGCAGCCGGTCGCTCCACCCCAGGCGCCTCCTCCTGCTTCCGCGCCCCGCGGTTGGGAGGCCCCTGTCGCCGGCCTCCTGACTTCTCCCGTGGATCTGTCCCCGGTGGATCCGGACGAACCCGAGGAGCGCACGCTGATGGCGATTCCCACCGTGGAATCGCCGGAGCCCGGCTTCCCGCCACCACCGGAACTGCCCCTCGCGGGATTCGATGAACCCGAGGAACGCACGCTGATGGCGATCCCGGCGACGCCGGACGTCCCATCCCTCGTCGCCGAGCCGTCCCCGCACATCGCCCCGTCCATGCTCCCCGCATCGACGATGGATGAGCCGGAGGAGCGGACCATGCTCGACCTCCGGCCCATCACTCCCGTCAGCCCGCTCGTCGCTCCGCCCGTACGCCACAGCGGGGCCCTGCCCACGAACGGCACCGATGAGCCGGCGACCTTCGTGGGTCAGGACGACGAAGTCCCCTCCGGCCCTCCCGCGGAGGCCGAAGAGCTGGTGACCTTCGTGGGCCAGGATGAGCCTGGGGCCAGGCCTCCCGCGTTGGCTCCCCCGTCGGCCTGGGGTGCGCCCGTTGGGCCCCCTTCGCCAGAGCCGGTGACCTTCGTGGGCCGCGACCAGGGCGGTGTGTCACCGTCGTCCTGGAGCTCGCCCGCCGAGCCCGACTCGCCCGAGCTGGTGACGGCGGTCGGCCGCGACCAGGGCGGTGTGTCACCGTCGTCCTGGGGCTCGCCTGCCGAGCCCGACTCGCCCGAGCTGGTGACCGCGGTCGGCCGCGACCAGGGTGGTGTGCCACCGTCGGCCGCCTGGGGGTCGTCGGTTCCGCCCCCTCCGCCGGATCCGGTGACCTTCGTGCGCCGGCCTCCGGGCGCTTCGCCCGCGGTGCTGGATCCCGGGCTGCTACCGGGCGAGGTCCGCGCGCTGGCGCTCCATCCTCGACCAGAGGCGGATGGCGACACCACGGAGCCCGTCAACGACCTGGAGGCTTCCTCCTCGCAGCCCGTGCCCGCGGGACCCATCACCGTCGTCGCGAAGGTCGCGCCCTCATCCGCCGCCGACAAGGCCCGGCAGCGGCGTCAGCTGGGCCGGTCGTTGCACGGCAAGTTCCTCCTCTTCTGGCAGCGTCAGTCGCTGCCTCGGCGCATCGGCTTCGCGTCGCTCGGGGTGTTGAGCGTGCTGGCGTTGCTGGCCCTCCTGGTCTCCGTGGCCCCCGCGGGCCTCCGGCTCCCGGGCCGTGAGCCGTTCAAGCTGGGGTTGGAGCCGGTGACGGACTCCTTCGGCCTGGGCGATGGCGTGCGTTGGGCCCACGCCGACGACAAGCTCTTCGACTTCCGCTTCGTGTCCCCCACACGCGCGGTGGCCGTGCTGCACTACCAGGCGAGTGACATCTCCCGGGATGAGGTGAACCTCTCCCTCAACGGCGTGTCCCTGGGCTGGGTCCCTCCCGACACGGCCCAGACCGCCGAGCGCGAGCTGGAGCAGGTCCTTCCCCCCAGCCTCCTGCGCCGCAACGCGAACAACCAGCTCCTCTTCGACAACGCCCTGAATCCGCCCGGCCGTGAGCGGTGGCGCATCTGGAACCTCCGGCTGGAGATCATCCCGGTACCCGAGGCGCCGCCGGATCAGCTGGTCGCTTCGGCTCGGGAGTCCGCGCGGGCGGGAGCCCGGTTCTACGAGCTCAAGGATGTGGGCGCGGAGAACCTCTTCAAGGCGTGGCGGGAGTACCGGGCCGCGTGGATCACCCTGGAAGCGCTCGACGAGAAGCCGGACCTGTACGAGGACGTACGGGAGCGGATCTCCCAGATTTCAACGGAGCTGGACCACCGCTGCGGTCAGTTGATGATGCAATTCCAGCGGGCGGTTCAGTTCCGCAGCCGACGCGATGCGGTCGCGACCTTGGAAGACGTACGGAGACGCTTCCCTACCACCGAGCATCGCTGCCACAATCTCGCGCTGGAAAAAGCCTATGAGCATGAGCTTTAGGGCTCGTGCCCCCCTCAGTAGGACGCGGTGAAATCCATGTCGAACGCCCCTCCTCCCGCCCGCCGAAGGCCTACGTCCGGTACGCCCTCCTCCGGGACCGGGCAGCGCGCCCCGGTCCGCCGGTCGACCGCCGGTGCCGCCGCGGCACGCCCCGCGAAGCTCGTGGTCATCGCCGGTCCCAGCGAGGGCGAGGAGTTCGCGCTCTCCGACGCCGAGTACACGGTCGGCCGGTCCACCGACAACCCCATCTGCCTCCAGGATACGTCCGTCTCCCGCAAGCACGTGACGCTGCGCAAGGAGTCCGCTGGCTGGATGGTCAGTGACATGGGGTCGGGCAACGGCACCATCCTCAACGGCGAGCCCATCAGCGAGGAGACGCTGCTGGCCAACGGCGACGTCATCACGCTGGGCGACTCCGAGCTGCGATACGAGGACACCGCCAACAGCACCGCCAAGGTGCAGGCCCCCTCCGGCCCGCGTCCCCGTCCGTCCGCGGCGGGTGGCCGCGGCTCCGGCGCGGTGCCTGCCCGTCCCGCTCCCCGAGGCGAGGGCCGTTCGCGCCCGCAGACCTCGCGCGCGTCCGCGGCCGCGGAGCTGACGCCGGAGGTCCTGCGCAAGCGGATGCGGATCAAGCTCGCCGCCGTGGGCGTGCTGGTGGTGCTCTTCGCAGGCCTGGGCGTCGCGCGCTCGCGCATGCGGCACCAGCAGGAGGAGCAGGGCCGCATCGAGGCCGAGCAGCGCCAGTACCGCGAGCAGCTGGGGGGCCTCTTCCAGGAGGCCAAGAACCTGGTGCGCGAGGGCCAGTGGGCGCAGGCCAAGGCGAAGCTGGAGGAGCTGCACTCACAGGCTCCGGACTACCCTGGCGTGGAGGACTACCTGAAGGCGGCGGAGCGGGAGATCCCCAACCAGGGGCACCTGGCCACCGCGCAGACGGCCCTGGGCAAGGGTGAGCTCGCCAACGCGAAGGCGGCCATCGACAAGGTGAGCAGCGACACCCAGCTCTATGAGCAGGTGAAGACGGCGCGCAAGAACCTGGTGGACGCCGCCGACAAGCGCACCAAGGAAGCCAAGCAGCAGCTGGACATGCGGCAGCTGGAGGCGGTGCAGCGGGCCAAGGCCATCACCGACGACGTGCTCGCGACGTTCCCGGACCACCGCGATGGCAAGCTGATCAACGACGAGGCCGCGCGCGTCATCGCGGACATGACCCGTCCGGATCCCGTCCGCGTGGCCGCCGCTCCCAAGCCGTGGGAGCCCGCGGTGGACCGCTTCCGCGACGGTGACGTCTCTGGCGCGGTGGCCATCCTCAATGCGTGCGCGGCCAAGGCACCCCAGTGCAAGCAGCTCATGGGGCAGGTGACGGAGTTCGGGAACCTCTACAAGAAGCTGGAGGACCTGGACGCCAAGGGCCTGAGCCGGCTGCTGGCGCTGGACAAGGACATCACCGACGGCCGCGGCAGCAAGATGGCGCGCAACGCGGGCACCCGCGCGGCGACCATCTATTACAAGAGCGCCGCGGGCGCGAAGGCCGCCGGCCAGTGGTCTCGCGCGATGGAGTTCGCACGCCGCGCGCTCCAGGCCGACCCGGCCCACACCGGCGCGGCCAACATCGTCAACGACCTCAAGGCCAAGGCGAAGGACCTGTACTTCCAGGCCTACGCCATCAAGGACTCCAGCCCGGAGGACGCGCTGCCCAAGTTCCGCGACGTCGTCGCGATGACGCCGCCCGACGACGAGCTGCACGGCAAGGCCCAGGGCTGGGTCGAGAAGCTGTCGCGATGAAGAAGCGCAAGGGGCTGGAGCCGCCCCCGGCCGACGAGCCGGGGCAGGGCGACCTCTTCGGCACGTCGCTCCTGCCGCCCCTGCGCCCCGCCTCTCCGGCGAAGGCCTCCGCCTCTGGCAGGAAGACGCCCGAGGCCCCTCCGCCCGCGCCGAAGGCGGACCTCGCTCCGGCTCCGCCCTCCGCTCCGCTCCCGCCGCCGCGCCCCGAGCGCACGGTGCTGACGGTGGGAGAGCTCACCCGGCAGATCAAACAGACGGTGGAGTCGCGCTTCCCGCGCGTGCTGGTGCGCGGCGAGGTGTCCAGCTTCCGGGGCGCCAACGCGCGCGGCCACTGGTACTTCACGCTCAAGGACGTGGACGCCTCCATCGACGCGAAGGTGTGGGCGTCCATGGCGGCGCGGATCCGCTTCGCGCTGCGCGACGGCATGGAGGTGCTGGCCGAGGGCAGCGTGGACCTGTACGAGCCGCAGGGCCGCTACAGCCTCATCATCTCCCGGCTGGAGCCGGTGGGTGAGGGCGCGCTGGCGCTCGCGTTCGAACAGCTCAAGCAGCGGCTGGCGGCCGAGGGCCTCATCGGCGACAGGCGCGTGCGGCCTCCGCGTCCGGTGCCGTTCCTGCCCCGGCGCATCGGCGTCGTCACCAGCCGCACCGGCGCGGCGCTCCAGGACTTCCTGCGCGTGCTGCACTCGCGCAACCCCCGGCTGGGCGTGCTGCTCGCGGACGCGCGCGTGCAGGGCGAGGGCTCCGCGGAGGACGTGGCGCGGGCCATCGAGCGGCTCGCGCGCACCGACGTGGACGTCATCGTGGTGACGCGCGGCGGAGGCTCCGTGGAGGACCTCTGGACGTTCAACGAGGAGCGGGTGGCGCGCGCCATCTTCGCCTCGCCCGTGCCGGTGGTGTCCGCCATCGGCCATGAGATTGACTTCACCATCGCGGACTTCGTCGCGGACCTGCGCGCGCCCACGCCCAGCGCGGCGGCGGAGCGGCTGGCGCCGGTGCTGGCGGACCTGGAGCTGACCCTGGCCACGCAGTCCGGGCGCCTGCGCCGCGCCATGGAGCGGCGGGTGCTGGAGCTGCGCGAACGCCAGGGACAGCTGCGCGCGAGGCTCGCGGATCCGCGCCGCGCGGTGAACCAGCAGCGGCTGCACCTGTCGGAACAGGTGGAGGCCATGATGCGCGTGCTGCGCCCCCGGACGCGCGAGCACCGGGAGACGCTGCGGGCCCTCCAGGAGCGGCTGCAGCGCGCGCGGCCCCAGACGCGGCTGTCCGAGCAGCGCGCGCACCTGCTCAAGCTGGCCAGGCGCCTGTCGGAGGCGGCGCGCGCGGGGGTGACCCGGCGGCGGGGCGCGCTGGCGGACGCGCGGCTGGGCCTTCAGCGGGCCTCGCCCACGGCGCGGGTGGCGTCCGAGCGGGCGAGGGTGGCGCTGGCCCGCTCGCGGCTCCTGGAGCTCCAGCGAGGGGCGCTCGCGTCCGCGCAGACGCATTTCGGACGTTTGGGGGGACGGCTGGACGCCCTCAGCCCATTGAAGGTGATGTCGCGCGGCTACGCGGTGACGTTCCGACAGAAGGACGGAGGGGTGGTGCGCTCCGTGGCGGACGTCGCGGTGGGGGACGTGCTGGGCATCAAGCTGGCGGCCCACGGCGCCCAGACGCTGGGCGGGTGTGAAGAAATCGAAGCCACGGTCACTGGCTTGAAAGGGCCGGTGGACTGCTAGCGGGCCACCCTCTACATTCCGCGCCCCGCTCGGGGAGGTGGATGGCCGTGGCGAAGTCGGACAAGAACCCCAAGGTGGAACCCGCTCCCGAGCAGTACGGGGACGTGGTGTCGCGCCTGGAAGAGACGGTGGCGCGGCTGGAGAGCGGCGACCTGTCGCTGGAAGAGTCGCTCAAGGCATTCGAGGAGGGCATCCGCCTCGTGCGCCGGGGCGAGAAGCTCCTGACGGAGGCCGAGCAGCGCATCGAACAGCTGCTCGTGGACGAGGACGGCCAGGAGGTCGTCGCGCCGCTGGCGGTGGCGGCACGGCCTGCTCCCCAGGCTGCTCCCCGGACGGCCGCGCAGGCCCGTCCGCCACCGGAGGACGATGTCCCGTTCTAGGTATCAGGGGAAGGGCGGAGGCCGGGCATGTCGAAACCGAAGATCACCATTGTCGATGACGACCGGGACACGCGCGAGCTGCTCGCCGAGGCCCTAGGGGCCGAGGGGTTCGAGGTGACGTCCGCGGCCAACGGCCTGCGCCTCGTCGCGTCGCTGGAGCTGCACCGGCCGCACGCCATCCTGCTGGACGTGAACATGTCCTGGATCAACGGCTTCGAGCTGTGCCAGGCCGTGAAGCAGAACAAGCAGTTCCGGGACATCCCCATCATCTTCATCAGCGGGCGGGGAGACCCGGAGGACAAGCGGCGCGGCATGGAGGTCGGCGCGGCCGACTACTTCGTGAAGCCGCTGGAGCTGGACACGCTGGTCCACCGCATCCGCGAACTCATCCCCGCCGACGTGGCGAAGGAGCCCTGAAGCCGATGGCCGCTTTCAACCTGGAACCCTTCATGCGTTCGCACCAGGAACGGGTGGAAGCGCTGTTGCGCGAGCGCGCGGATCGGCTCGCCCCCGCGGGGACGCCGCCCGCCCTGCTGGAGTCCATGCGCTACTCGCTGCTGGCGGGGGGCAAGCGGCTGCGGCCCGTGCTGTGCCTGGGCTTCGCGGACGCGGTGGCGAAGGCCAGCACCGTCAGCGCGGTGGTCCTGGATGCCGCGTGCTCGCTGGAGTACGTGCACACGTATTCGCTGGTGCACGACGACCTGCCCTGCCTGGACAACGACGACCTGCGCCGGGGCCAGCCCACGAACCACAAGGTCTACGGCGAGCCGCTGGCCCTGCTGGCCGGGGATGGGCTGCTCACGGAGGCCTTCGGGCTCCTGGCGTCCGGACCGGAGCCGGTGCGTGGCGCGCTGTGCGGGGAGCTGGCGCGCGCGGCGGGCGCATTCGGGATGGTGGGCGGCCAGGTGCTGGACATCGCGAAGGACCGGGCCGCGACGCTGGACTACCTGCTGCGGCTGCACCGGCTGAAGACGGGCGCGCTCATCCGCGCGGCGTGCCGGATGGGCGTGGTGGCGGCCGGCGGCGACGCGGCGGCGCTGGCGAGCGCGGAGTCCTACGGCGACGCGGTGGGCCTGGCCTTCCAGATCGCCGACGACGTGCTGGACGTGACGTCGAGCGCGGAGGCGATGGGCAAGCCCGTGGGCGCGGACGCGGAAGCCGGGCGCTTCACCTTCCCGGCGGTGATGGGGCTGGAGGCGTCGCGGCGCATGGCGGATGAGCTGGTGGCCCGGGCCCAGGCCGCGGTCCTGCCCCTGGAGGGCGCGGACGGACCGCTGGCGGCGCTGGCGCGCTACTCGGTGGAGCGGAAGTCCTGATGGCGGACGTGCTGTCCGGAGTGGCCTCTCCCGCGGATGTGCGCGCGCTCCCCGAGGACGCGCTGCCCGGCCTGTGCGACGCCCTGCGCGAAGCCATCATCACCCTGTGTGGCCGCGTGGGCGGACACCTGGGCGCGTCGCTGGGCGCGGTGGAGCTGGTGGTGGCCCTGCACCGCGTCTTCCACACGCCCCAGGACGCGCTCTTCTTCGACGTGGGGCACCAGGCGTACGCGCACAAGCTGCTCACCGGCCGGCAGGAGCGCATGCACACGCTCCGGCAGGCGGGAGGCATCGCGCCGTTCCTGGACCCGCGCGAGAGCCCCCATGACGCGCTGGCCGCGGGCCATGCCTGCACGGCCATCTCCGCGGCGCTGGGCCTGCTCTCTGGCCGGCGGCAGCTGGGGCACTCGGGCCACGTGGTGGCGGTGGTGGGCGACGGCGCGCTCACCGGCGGTCTGAGCTTCGAGGGTCTCAACAACGCGGGTGGAAGTCCCCTGCCGCTGGTCGTCGTGGTCAACGACAACCAGATGTCCATCAGCGCGAACGTGGGCGCCATCCCCGCGCTGCTCCGCACGCGCAACGCCCGGGCCTTCTTCGAGTCGCTGGGCTTCACCTACCTGGGCCCGGTGGACGGGCACGACCTGGGCGCCCTCACGCGCGCGCTGCGCGAGGCGAAGGCCTCCTCGCGCCCGGTGGTGGTGCACGCGCTGACGAAGAAGGGCCGCGGCTTTCCTCCCGCGGAAGCGGACGAGGTGACGCGCGGCCACGCGATGGGGCCGTACGAGTGGCGCGACGGCAAGCTCGTGCGCTCTCGCGGAGGCCGGCCCACGTTCAGCGAGGCCTTCGCCCAGGTGCTGGGCGAGGCCCTGGAGAAGGATCCGCGCGTGGTGGCGGTGACGCCCGCGATGCTGGAGGGCAGCGCGCTCACCGGCCTCAAGGCGCGCTTCCCGGACCGCGTGCACGACGTCGGCATCGCGGAGCAGCACGCCGTCACCTTCTGCGCGGGGCTGGCCGCGGCGGGGGCGAAGCCGGTCTGTGTCATCTACTCCACGTTCCTCCAGCGCGCGTATGACCAGGTGGTCCACGACGTGTGCCTGCCGGGGTTGCCCGTCGTCTTCGCGGTGGATCGCGCGGGGCTCGTGGGCGCGGACGGCGCCACGCACCAGGGCGCCTACGACGTGTCCTTCCTCCGGCCGCTGCCGGGCCTCACGCAGTGGGCGCCAGTGGTGGGCGAGGACCTGGCGCCGCTGCTCGCCACGGCGCTCCAGGCTCCCGGGCCGTCGGTGCTGCGCTTCCCTCGGGGCACGTTGCCGGAGGCTCCCCCGGAGCTGTCGCCGGGCGAGGCCCCGGTGTCGGGGGCCCGCTGGCTGAAGCGCCCGGCCGCGTCCCGCCTGACGCTGGTGACGCTGGGCCCGCTGGGCCTGTCCGCGCTGGAGGCCGCGCGGAGCGAGCCGGACTGGAGCGTGCTCGACGCGCGCCAGGCGTGGCCCCTGGACGAGGCCGCGCTGCTGGAGGCCGCGGCGGGCGGGCACGTGGTGGTGGCGGAGGAGGGCACCACCCGGGGCGGGTTGGGCAGCGCGCTGCTGGAGCTGTACGCGGCGGCGGGCGTGGCCCCCCGGGTGAAGCTCCTGGGCATGCCGGACGTGTTCCTTCCGCACGGAGACGCGCGCGTGCAGCGGGCGCAGCTGGGACTGGACGCGGCGGGCCTGCGACACGCGGGCCGGGTGCTGCTGGGAGAGGAGGCCCCGTGAAGCCGAAGAAGGAGCGGGTGGATGTGCTGGTGGTGGAGCGCGGGCTGGCCGAGTCGCGCACCAAGGCCCAGGCGCTCATCCTCGCGGGCCAGGTGGTGGTGGCGGATCAGCGCGTGGACAAGCCCGGCGCGCTGGTGCCGGTGGAGGCGGAGCTGCGCCTCAAGGGCGAGGTGCTGCCGTACGTCTCGCGCGGAGGCCTCAAGCTCAAGGCGGCGATGGACCGCTTCGGCCTGGACGTGGCGGGCCGGGTGGGCGCGGACATCGGCGCCAGCACGGGGGGCTTCACGGACTGCCTGCTCCAGCACGGCGCGGTGCGGGTGCACGCCATCGACGTGGGCTACGGCCAGCTCCACGAGAAGCTCCGGACCGACCCGCGCGTGCGCTCGCGCGAGCGGGTCAACGCGCGCTACCTCACGGAGGAGGACCTGCCGGAGAAGGTGGGCGTGGTCGTCATCGACGTGAGCTTCATCTCGCTCACCCAGGTGCTGCCGTCGGTGCTGACGTTCCTGTCGCCGGGCGGCCTGCTGGTGGCGCTGGTGAAGCCCCAGTTCGAGGTGGGGCCGGAGCGGGTGGGCAAGGGCGGCGTGGTGCGCGACCCGGCGGCTCGGCAGGACGCCATCGATACGGTGACGGCGTTCGTGCGCGAGCAGGGGCTCGCCGTGCGCGGGGTGATGGACTCGCCCGTGCCCGGGCCCGCCGGCAACGTGGAAGCGCTCCTCGTCGCCGACAGGCCCTGACGCTCTCGCCGCGGGCCGCTACTTGCGGACCGCGCGGTACTCGCTCAGCGGCAGCGCCTGGACCAGGTTCTTGCCCACGCGCATCCACAGCCGCCCGGTGTCATCCACGGAGCAGGACAGGCTGCTGGAGACCTCGTAACGGAACAGCTCGCCCTTCTCGGAGGCGTCCACCGCGACGATCTCCTGCGGCAGGACGCCCGCCACGTCCGGGGCGTTCAGCAGGTAGAACTCCGGGCTGGTCGGCTGGCCCAGCTGCACCTGGACGATGCGCAGCTTGCCGGACGCGTCCACGGAGGTGCCGCCCTTGTTGGTGACGATGCCGTTCGTCGCGTCGAGGAACCACACCCGCTGCGTGCCAATGGCCGCGATCCGCGAGCCCGCCGAGTAGGGCAGGAGGAAGTTGATGGGCACGGGGAGCGTGGGGCTCGCCCACTTGAACGCGGCGCCCTCGCAGCCCTCCAGGTCCGTGGAGCAGGCCTGCACGCGCGACTGGTTGTTGCCGAAGAGGAACGCGAAGTAGATGGTCGACCCGTCGGCGCTGAACGTGGTGACGGGCGGCGCATCCAGCTGGCCGTTGTAGGCGTAGATCTTCCGCTCCTGCACCGGCTGCAGCTCCTGGCTGGTGCCGTTCGCGTCCAGGTAGGCCACGATGACCTGGGGCACCTGGGAGAACTCCAGCTGCGCCACGTAGGGCACCAGCACCTGCTGGCCCTTCTCCTGCGGCGGGGCGATGGGCCCCAGCACGGCGCCCTTGTACGTCCACTGGAAGGTGCCGCCCGCGTTGGTGTGCTTGAGGCGGGAGACCGTGTACCGGTCGCGCACCAGCGCGTCGCCGTTGCTCATCACCGACAGGCTGACCAGGAAGTAGGTCGGCGAGGTGCGGCCGGTGATGGTGAAGTTGGCGTCCACCGCCACCGCGCCAGCGCCGGGCGTCCACACCCACCGCTTGCCGCTGCTCGGGTTGATGGGGGTGATGACCGTGGCCGCGCTGCACGGGATGCCCATCTCCACCGAGTTGCGCAGGACCCCCGCGGCGTCCACGCGGAAGAGCGTGCCGCTGCCAGTGGTGGGGTTGCCGCAGCCGATGAAGGAGATGTTCGCGCCGGTGCCCTCGGTGATGAAGAAGTCCGTCACCACCTGGCCGTTGGGGTCCGGGTCCTTCACCACCTTGGTCACCGGCAGGAACGTCGCCGACGCGGGCTGCGACACGTTCGTCCGGCCGTCCGCGCACGTCGCCCGCGCGTTGAGCGACAGGCTGACCGCGAGGCCCCGGGTGTACTTGATCTCGTTCGCGGCGAGCTCGAAGTCCATGGACCCGCTCGTGTACGGGACCGTCTTGAGGAACGTGTCCTGGTCATAGATGTCCACGCGGGCGACCGCGTCACAGCCGGACACGATGACCCGCACCGTCAACGTGGGCGTCGCCGAGTTGGGCTGCGGGACGTTGAGGGACACCACCGGAGGGTCCGGCACGGGCGGCGGCTTCGGGTCCCCACAGGCGGCGAGCACGGAAGCGCAGAAGGTGAGCATGGCCAGGAGGGCCCGGGGCGCGGACGGGCGCGAAGGAACGGAGTGCATGGTTCCACACTCTACCGCGCTCCCCTGGGAAGCGGGCGGGGCCCGGCCTTTCCGTCCGGGGCCACCCCCGCCTCCATCCCCCATTCCTGATCGCGAAGCGGCCTGGAGACCCCGTCGGAGAGGGCTTCCAGGGCCCCGGTGAACCGCACCCACCCCGGGTCCCTCCTGCCTGCCGACCGGCCCTCCAGGCAGGCGCAGGGACGCGGTGGGGGAAGAAAGTCACAGCCGTGGCGTTCCGGCGGCTTTTTCCCATCCTCCCGAGGGAGGAGACCGCGGGTGCTCCCCGGTCACCGGCCCGTCATCGCGAGCGGGATTCCGCGGCGCGGACGTCGGGCCGGGGTATACGTCGCGCCCCTTCTCTCACCCCTCTCTCTCGGAGAGCCCCGTTCATCCGCTGGCTCACGGACGGGTTAGACGGCATGATCCAGAATCGACCATGACCCCTTACGCACCCAACGGGCTTCCGCGACGTCGTTCCCTGTCTGGGCGGGGCGGAGGCGCGCCGTGAGGATCGAGATGTTGTCGTCTGAACAGCGGGGACGGGTGCTGGTGCTGGCGGCGAAGGCCGCGGGTGACGCGCTCGTGGAGCGCCTCACCGCGAGCGGCTATCAGTGCGCCTCCACCGAGCGGGAGACGGGTCTGGCGGAGATGGTGGATCAGCTCCAGCCGGAGGTGGTGCTCCTGTCGGTGACGGCCAAGCGCGCGGCCGAGCTGCTGGAGACGGTGCGCAAGGTGGACAAGCTGAACCGGCTGCCGGTGCTGGTGGACCAGGGCCGCGCGCGTTCGGCGGAGGCGTTCAAGCGGCTGGCGGTGGACGACTTCGTGCGCGGCGCGGATGAGCTGGTGCCCCGGTTGGAGTCCGCGCTGCGCGCCTGGCGGCTCAAGGAGCGCGAGGAGCGGATCCGCCTGCGCATGGGGATGCTGCTGGAGATCACCCAGGCGGCGACCAGCTCCCTGGAGCTGGAGGAGATCCTCCGCATCGCGGTGGAGAAGGTGGGGCAGGTCACCGGGACGGATCGCTGCTCGGTGGTGCTGGTGGAGGGCAGCCACGCGCGCACGGCCGCGGTGGTGGCGACGCAGGAGGACCCCAGCCTCGTCCAACTGGACATCGAGGTGGCGCGCTACCCGGAGCTGCGCCGCGCGCTGGAGACGCGCCAGCCCGTCTTGATTGAAGAGGCGCAGCGCGATCCGCTGATGGCGGAGGTGCGCACGTCGCTGCTGCCGCAGGGCGTGAAGTCCATCCTGGTCCAGCCGCTCATCTGCCAGGACGACCTGCTGGGCGCGCTCTTCCTGCGCGTGTCCAAGGGCGAGGCGTCCATCGGGCGCGACGAGCAGGAGTTCGCGGAGGCGGTGGCGGGCGTGCTCGCCAACTCCATCCGCAACGCGCGCCTGCACACGGCGGTGAAGAAGAAGCGCGAGGACCTGGAGCTGGCGTACGTGGAGCGCTACCGCGAGCTCAACGACGCGAACCGCCGGCTGAAGGAGCTCAACCGCCTCAAGGATGAGATCATCGCGGTGTGCAGCCACGACCTGCGCGCGCCCCTCCAGGTGCTCCTGGGCCACGGCCGGCTCTTGCTGGAAGGGCCGCTGGAGGTCCAGCAGAAGCAGTCCGCGGAGGCGATGATCCGCCAGGGCCGGAAGATCCTCACCCTGGTCGAGTCCCTGCTGGAGAAGGGCAAGGGCGAGGCGGCGCGGCTGTCCATCGAGCCCCGCGTGCTGGACGTGGCGCAGCTGTGCCGCGACGCCGTGGCGGAGCTGGAGATCCTGGCCGCGGAGAAGGCCGTGGCGCTGCGCTCCGAGTGCCCCGACAGCCTGATGCTGATTGGCGACGAGGTGAAGCTGCACGAGGTGTTGCAGAACCTCATCAGCAACGCCATCCAGCACGCCAGCGAACCGGGCGAGGTGGTGGTGCGCACGCAGCGGCTGTCGCGGCCGGACGGCGACGCGGTGCGGGTGATGGTGAGCGACAACGGGGTGGGCATCCCCCCGGACGAGCTGCACCTGGTGTTCGACCGCTACCGGCACGGGCCCAAGGGCACGGGGCTGGGGCTGGCCATCTGCAAGGAGTTCGTGGAGCTGCACGGCGGTGAAATCTGGGCGGAGAGCCCGGCCGACGGCGGCTGCACCTTCGTCTTCACGCTGCCCCTGGCGCAGGAGGCCGCGCGCAACCCCCGGCCGCAGCCCGTGCCGGGCGCCGCGCCCGAGCAGCCGCGCGTGCTGGTGGTGGAGGACGAGCCGGAGATCGCCGCGGTCCTGTCGGAAGTGCTGCGCTCGAAGTACCGCGTGGAGGTGGCGCGCGACGGCGCGGAGGGCCTGGCGAAGGCGCGCGCGTCGCGTCCGGACCTGGTCGTGATGGACGTGTTCCTGCCCAAGCTGGACGGCCTGGACGCGGCCATGGCGCTCAAGTCCTCGTCGGACACGGCGCACATCCCCGTCATCCTCCTGTCCGCCCACCAGGGCGTGGCCGACAAGGTCCGCGCCCTCAACCTGGGCGCGGTGGACTACATGGCCAAGCCCTTCAACGCGGTGGAGCTGCTCAACCGCACCGAGCGCGCCCTCAAGCTGCGCCAGGGGGAGAAGGACCAGCAGGACAAGTCGTCCGCGCTCCAGAGGCGCACCGGCAGCGATCCCGCGACGGGGCTGCACGACCGCCGCGGCCTGCTCCTGAGGCTGGAGCAGGAGGTGGCCCGCAGCCGGCGCTACCACCGCGCGCTCACGCTGGCGGTGCTCCGCCCGGACCGGGAGCTGGACGTGATGCCCCCCAACATGGGGGACGTGATGCGCAAGCGGGTTCGCCACCCGGACGCCATCGCCCACCTGGGGCAGGGCGTCTTCGCGGTGGTGCTGCCCGAGTGCAACGCGGACGCCGCGCGCACGGTCATCAACCGCCTGATGCCGGACGTGGAGAAGGTGACCTCCATCGAATACCGGGCCGCCATGGCGGACGTCAGCCAGGACAGCGACCCGGTGGAGAAGCTGCTGGAGAAGCTGGGGGCGCCCCCTCCGGAGGTCCACTAGCCCGCGTGCGCCCGCTCCCGCTCCTCAGCCGTGCCGCCGTGCTGTGCCTCGCCCTGGCCGCCGGCGGCGCGGGGGCCGTCCCCGCGAGGAAGACCCCGCACGTCGACCGCGAGGCGATGCGCGAGGCCATGGATTCGGGGGAGCGCGACGACGAGCCGGCCGCGTCGTCCGCCAGCTACGCGCACTACCTCCAGGCGCGGTTGATGCACCTGGAGGGCAACCACCGGGGCGCGGTGGACGAGCTTCGGCTCGCGCTCGCCACCGACGACGGCAACCCGCGCCTGCTCACCCAACTGGGCGAGGAGTACGCGCGGCTGGGCGACCTGGAGCGCGCCGAGCGCGAGCTGCGCCGGGCCGTGGACAGGGCCCCCACGTACTACCCCGCCCACGTGCTCCTGGGCCGGGTGCTGATGGAGGCCGGCCGGCCGGCGCGCGCGCGCCAACACCTGCGCCGGGCGCTGTCGCTGCGCCCGCGCGAGCCCGAGGCGTACCTGGTGCTGTCCCAGCTGCACCTGGACGCGAAGGCGCCGGACGAGGCCGTGAAGGTGGTGGAGGCGCTCGCGCACGCGCTGCCCGGAGAGGCCTCCGGTTACCGGCGGCTGGGGCTGGTGCTGGCCGAGCGCGGCGACACGGCCCGCGCCGAGCGGCTGCTCACGAAGGCCGCCGAGCGCGACCCGGGCGACGTGGAGGTGTGGTCCACGCTGGCCCGGCTGCACGAGGACGCGGGGCGCCCGAAGGACGCGGAGGACGCGCTCGCTCGCGCGCTGGAGGCGGATCCCGACAGCCGCGAGGTGCTGCTGTCCGCGGGGAGGGCCGCGCTCAAGGGGGGCTCGGTGACGCGGGCCCGGGCGTACTTCGACCGGCTCCTGTCCCTGTCCAGCTCTCCGGAGCTGGCGGTGCGGGTGGCCTTCAGCTACCTGTCCGCGCACGAATCCGCCGCCGCCGAGGCCGTGCTGGAGGCCGCGAGGAAGGAGACGCCGGACGAGCCCCGGCTGGCGTACTACGCGGGCCTCGTCGCCGAGCGGACGCGCCGCTTCGCCGCCGCCGCCCGGGACTTCGCCGCCGTGGCCCCGGATTCGGAGGTGTTCCCCGACGCCCGCCTGCGCCAGGCCCGGTGCCTGTCGCTGTCGGGGGACCACCCGCGCGCGCTGGCGCTCTACCGCGCCGCCATGGCGGAGTCGCCGGAGGACCTGGAGGCGCGCGTCGCCTATGCCCGGGCGCTGGAGCGCGGCGGCTCGGCGTCGAAGGCGGAGGGCGTGCTGCGCGAGGCGCTGGGCGGGGAGGGCGCCGCGCTGGCGTACGAGGCGCTGGCCACCCTGCTGGAGCGGCAGGGCCGCGCGCCGGACGCGCTCGCGCTCCTGAGGGAGGCCGTCTCGAAGGCGCCCCGGAACCAGGACCTGCTCTTCTCCCTGGGCGCCCTGATGGAGCGCCAGGGCGACGTCGGCGGAGCGCTCAACCGCATGCGGGCGGTGCTCGCGCTGGCGCCGGACCACGCCGCGGCGATGAACTTCATGGGCTATGTGCTCGCGCAGCGGGGACGGGACCTGGACGAGGCGGAGCGGCTGGTGCGCCGCGCCCTGGCGCTCCGGCCCGACAGCGCGGCCTACGTGGATTCGCTGGGGTGGGTGTACTTCCAGCGCGGCGACGCGAAGAAGGCCGTGGAGGCGCTGGCGCGCGCGGCGGAGCTGGCGCCCGACGAACCCGCCATCCTGGAGCACCTGGGAGACGCGCACCTCAAGGCGGGCCATGCCCCGGAGGCCGCCCGGGCCTGGCGGCGGGCCCTGGAGGTGCTGACGCTGGAGCCGGAGGCCGCCGAACCCGCCGATCAGCGCGCCACGCTGGAGCGCAAGTTGAAGGCGCTACCCTCGACAGCGCAGGGCCGCTAAGGTCGTGGGCCTCATGGCCCGCCACGACGAAGGCTTCTTCAGCGGCAAGGACAACACCCGGCTGTTCTGGACGCTGGACCTGCCAGACGGGGCCCCGCGCGCGCACGTCGCCATCGTCCATGGCTACGGCGACCACATCGGCCGGTACCGGCCCGTCATCGACGCGCTGGTCCAGGACGGCTTCGCGGTGCACGGCTTCGACTACCGGGGCCACGGCCGCGCGGACGGCCGTCGCGCCTACGCCAGCAAGTGGACCGAGTTCCTCGACGACCTGGACGGCTTCTGGCAGCGCGTGCGCAAGGCCGCCGGCGCGGAGAAGATCTTCCTGCTCGCCCACAGCCACGGCGGCCTGATGGCCGTGCACGCCCTGGCCAAGGGCCTGGACGGCCTCACCGGCGCCATCCTCTCCGCGCCCTACCTCAAGCTGGCCATCACCCCGCCCACCGCGAAGATTCTCGCCGCGCGCATGGTGGGCACCGTGGTGCCCTGGATGAAGGTCGCCTCCGGCCTCGCCCCGGACATGCTCAGCACCGACCCGGAGGTCCAGAAGGCGGTCGGGTCGGACCCGCTCTACGTGCCCTTCGCCACGCCGCGCTGGTTCGTGGAGTCCACGGCGGCCCAGGCGCAGACGCTCGCGCTGGCGCCGAAGATTCAAGTACCGCTGTTCGTGCTGTGCGGCCAGGAGGACGGGGTGGCGGCTCCGGCGGCGGCGCGGGCCTTCTTCGAGGCGGCGGGCACGGCGGACAAGAAGTTCAAGGAGTACCCCGGCATGCGGCACGAGCCGCTCAACGAACGGGACCGCGCGGCGGTGTTCCAGGACATCTCCGGCTGGATCTCCGCGCATCTCTGACATAATCAGGTCGCCCCGCTCCCGACGGAGCAGGCGCTGGCGAGGATCACCTCATGGCACAGGGTGAAACGGGCATCATTGGCAAGGGCATCGTCATCAGGGGCAACCTCACGGGCGGAGGGGACCTGGTCATCGAGGGGCGCGTCGAGGGACAGATCGCCCTGAAGAACCACCTCACCATCGAGGGCACCGGCAAGGTGCAGGCGGACATCCGCGCCGAGGAGCTGACCATCAACGGCGAGGCGAGCGGCAACATCGACGCTTCCACGCGCGTGGCCATCAACGCCTCGGCGAAGGTGGCGGGCGACATCAAGGCCCCGCGGGTCATCATCGAGGACGGCGCCGTGTTCAACGGCTCCATCGAGATGGACGTGAAGTTGCCGGACGACATCTAGCATCCACCGGGGCCCGTCCCACGGTCCCCCAGGCTCAAGCTTCGAGAAGGCGGACAACACTCATGGCGAATACGGTCATTGGTTCGAGCATCGTCATCGACGGGGAGATTTCCGGTGACGAGGACCTGGTCATCCAGGGCACCGTGAAGGGGAAGATCTCCCTCAAGGAGAGCCTGTACGTGGAGGGCTCGGGCGTCGTCGAGGCGGACATCGAGACGCAGAACGTGGAGATCGCCGGTCGCGTGACGGGCAACATCGTCGCCAGCGACAAGGTGGAGCTGAAGACGGATTGCCGCGTGGTGGGCGACATCAAGGCCCCGCGCATCCTCATCGCCGACGGTGCGTCCTTCAAGGGCAACGTCGACATGGACATGAAGGAGCGCTGATCCGTGGCCACCGCCAAGGAGCTTGCAGGCAACACCGTAGACAACACCGTGGTGGGGCCCTCCATCCTCATCAGCGGTCGGCTCACGGGTGACGAGGACCTCACGGTCCGCGGGCGCGTGGAGGGCGAGCTGACCCTCAGCCGCACCCTCATCGTGGAGCCGTCCGGCGTGGTGAAGGCCAACGTGGCGGTGAAGAACGCCATCGTCAGCGGCGTGGTGGTGGGCAACATCAACGCCACCGAGAGCGTGGAGCTCACCCGCGAGGGCCGCATGGTGGGCGACATCCGCGCCCCCCGCGTCATCATCGTCGACGGCGCCAGCTTCCGCGGCCGCGTGGACATGGGCGACGTGGAGCCGGGACGTCTGCCGGCCGAGCGCCCCGCCGTGACGCGCCCCCAGGCCGTCACGCGTCCCACGGTGCGCCCCGGCGCGACCCCGCCGCGGCCTCCGCCGCCCGTCGCGCCGCAGCGCACGGCCCCGACGCCGCCCCCGCCTCCGGCGCGCACGCCGCCCGCGTCGGCGGCACCGGCCACGGTCGTGGCCCGCCCGGCGGCCAAGCCGCTGCCGCCGCCGCCGCCCGCGGCGCCCACCTACACCCCGCGCGCGGCTGAACCCCCGCGCCCGGTGTTCACTGAGCAGGCGAGCAGTGCCTCCGCGCCCGTTCCCCCCGTGATGGGTGCTGGCGCGAAGAAGAAGGTCGTGGTGAAGAAGAAGACCCGCTAGAGCCCGCCCGCCGCGCCGTCGCTTCCGGCGGCGCGGGGGTGGAACAACCGGGGGTGCCACCATGGACGCCGAGCACAGGGCCGAGGGACAGGAAGGGACTGGGGAGAACGCGACGCCGCCCCCGCAGGAGGGCGCGTCCGTGCCGCGGCATGGAGAGGGCGTGGGTGGAGACGTGACTTCGGAAGGCATCGCTCCGTCAGGAGCGGGTGGGACACGGACGGACCTGCCCGGCGAAGCCGCTCCGGCGTCGCAGGCGGCGCAAGCGTCCTCGAACGGCGAGGAGGTCCATGCCCAGGGGGCGGAGGTCCCCGCGGGCAGCGAGACGGACTCGTCACGGGCTGGCCCGTCGGGCGGCGAAGGCGGGGAGTCCTCTGCCTCCGCGGCGGGTGCCGACGGCACGGCGTCCCAGCCCGGCGCGAACTCTGGTTCGGACGGCGCGGTGTCCGCGACGGGCTCGGAAGGGAGCGCGTCGGCGGGCGAGGGTGACTCGGCCGGTGCCGTGAGCGGTGCGGACGCGACGTCGCGGACCCGCCTGGATGCCAGCAGCGAGGCGCAGGGAAGCGGCGCGGCGGCGGACGCCCCCACGGGTCCTGGCCGCTACGTGGAGCTGTCGTCCGGCCAGGACGTGCCGGACGCGTCTGGGGCAGGCAGCGACGGCGGCGGCGGCGAGGCGAAGGACGTGCTGGCGGAGCAGCGGTCCGGCCCCGTGTCCGGTGCGGATGAAGCGCTCCTGGGCGCCGGCATCTGGGATGTGGCGAGCCGCGCGAGCCAGGAGGAATCTGGCTCCGGGGACGACGTGCGAGACGATTCCGAAGCAGGCTCCGACGACGACGCGGCGACCCCCGAAGGGGAGCCCCCCGCGGAGGCCCTGGCGCCTCGCGTGATGGGACAGGTGACGGCGATGGTGCTGCCGCTGGAGCGACTGGAGGAGGACACCACCTTCCGCCTGCGGGACGAGGGCGACGTGTCCGAGCTGGCCACGGACCTGGCGCGACTGGGGCAGCTGTTCCCGGTGGACGTGCGCCCGCGCGGCGAGGAGCGCTACCAGCTCATCTGCGGCTTCCGGCGCGTGGCGGCGCTGCGCTTCCTCAAGCGCGACCAGGTGCAGGTGCGCGTGCACGAGACGCTGTCCGACGAGGACGCGCTGCTCCTGTCCCTGGCGGAGGCCATCCACGCCTCGCCGGTGGAGCATGACGTGCTGGAGGCCAAGCGCGACACGCTGGAGGCCGAAGGCCGGCTGACGGCGCCGGTGCGCGACATGCTGGAGAAGGCGCTCGCCACCGAGGAGACGCTGGCGCCGGAGGGCGTGGAAGAGGAGATCGACGCGGACGAGCTGGCGGTGGACGTCGCGCAGCGCATGGGGGCCCTCAACCAGGACCTCTCGCTGCTCGCGGACGTGTTCGCCGCGCTGGACGAGTCGCGCAGGGCGGAGTTGCTGATGCAGCTGCGCTACTCGGCGCAGCTGGTGGCGTACCTGGAGGGACTGTAGCCATGGCGGAACCGCTCGTTCGCGACCGCGCCCGGCTCCTGGAGGTGCTCACGCAGCGCTCCTTCGAGCGCCGCCGCGTGGTGCTGTCCTCCGGCAAGGAGTCGGACTTCTACATCGACTGCAAGCGCACGGCGCTGCTCGCCGAGGGCCACTACCTCATCGGCCGGCTGCTGCTGGAAGCCATCCGGCGGGACGCCCCGGCGGCGGTGGCCGCGGGCGGACTGACGCTGGGCGCGGACCCGCTCGCGTCGGCGGTGAGCCTGACCAGCTTCCTGGAGGGCAAGGACCCGCTGCACGCGTTCATCGTGCGCAAGGAGCCCAAGGGCCACGGCACGGGCCAGTGGATTGAAGGCCTGTCCGCCCTGAGCCCCGGCGCCCCCGTGGCCATCGTGGAGGACGTGGTGACGACGGGCGCGTCCACCCTCAAGGCCATCGAGCGCGCGAAGCTGGAGGGCCTGACGGTGCTGGGCGCCTTCGCGCTGGTGGACCGGCTGGAAGGTGGACGGGAGGCGGTGGAGGCCGCTGGCCACCGCCTCACCACCCTGTTCACGCGCAAGGACTTCATCCCGTGAGAAGGCTGCTGGTGGCCGCGGTGCTGCTGGGCGTGCTGGGCGGTTGCGCCAACACGCCCCCTATCGTCGGCGAGCCCGCCCCCACGCTGGATGATCCGAAGCAGGAGGCCGCCTATCTCGCGGTGCTGAACCGGTACACGGGCCGCCAGGAGATCTACGACGGCTTCGACACGCGCATCTTCGCGGGGGCCACGCTCCAGACGCCCGCCTTCCGCGACGCGCGTGTCCACCGGCGGGCCCTCTTCCAGACGCTGCCCGCGGCGAAGGTGGAGCAGCTGCTCGCGGAGGAGCAGGCGGAGGCGGCGCAGTTCCACGAGTTCTTCCTGGGCGTGCACGTCAACGACCCGCGCTACGACGACTTCGCCCACCGGCGCAGCATCTGGCGCCTGGCGCTGGTGACGCCCGCGGGCGAAGTCACCCCCGTGGAGATCCGCCGCGTGGGCCGGGCCGACCTCAACGTGCGTGCCTACTACCCGTACGCCAGCCTCTTCTGGGTCGCCTACCGGGTGCGCTTCCCGCAGACCTTCTCCAACGGCCAGCCCGTCATCCCCGAAGGCACCGAGCTGGTCACGCTCCGCGTCGCCTCGTCGCTGGGGAACGCCGAGCTGAAGGTGCACGCGCACTGAGGCTTCCGCGAAGGGCCGGGCCGCGGACTCAGGTCTGCTGGCCGCCCTTCAGCCACTTCGGCGTCGCGGGCATCGAGGGCCCCGCGAGCAGCCGGTCCAGGAGCGCGTCCGCTGACGCCTCCACCGCGAAGGGCATGCGCTGGGTCTCCGGGACGAAGCCCGCTTCGACCATGCGCCCCACCAGCGCGAGCAGCGGCTGGAAGAAGCCGTCCACGTCCAGCAGGCCCATGGGCTTGCGGTGCAGGCCCAGCTGGGCCCAGGTGACGATCTCGAACAGCTCGTCCAGGGTGCCGAAGCCGCCGGGCAGGGCGATGAAGGCGTCCGCGCGCTCGGCCATCATCGCCTTGCGCGAGTGCATGGAGTCCACCCGGTGCAGCTCCGTCAGGCGCGGGTGGCCCAGCTCCTTCGCGTCCATGAAGTGCGGCAGCACGCCCACGGCCTTGCCGCCGCCCGCGAGCACCGCGTCCGCCACCGCGCCCATCAACCCCACGCTGGCTCCGCCGTAGACGAGCGTCAGCCCGCGCCGGGCCAGCGCCGCGCCCAGCTTGGAGGCGGCATCGCGGTACTCGGCGCGCACGCCTGAGCGCGAACCGCAGAACACGCAGACGCTTCGCACGGTGACTTCGGGCATCGCTAGAGTCCTCCGAGCCGCCCGGGATGGGCGGCGACCACGGCGAGCGCCGCGGCGATGAAGAGCAGCACGGGGATGGCGCGCGAGTAGAACTTCGGTCCCTGGCGCAGGGCCATGCCGCAGGGCAGGCCGAAGACGAAGCCCCCCAGGTGGCCCGACCAGCTCACGCCGGGCAGCAGGCTGATGACCGCCACCTGCACCAGCCAGAACATCAGGTCCCGCCGGCCCTGCAGCGTGGAGATGGGCAGCATCGCGCCGCCCCAGCCGAGGATCATCCCGGACGCGCCCACCGTCACGGTGTCGAAGTTGAAGAAGAGCGCGAACGCGGAGCCGCCCAGCGCGGTGACGAGCGACAGCGCCAGGAAGCGCGGGCTCCCGATGGCGCGCTCCAGGGACATGCCCAGCGTGTAGACGACGGACATGTTGAAGAACAGGTGCAGCACGCTGCCGTGCTCGAACACCATGCCCAGCAGCCGCCAGTACTCCCCGGCGCGCACCGCCGGCCCATAGAGCGCCAGCGGCGGCAGGCTTCCCAGGGGCGTCCCGTCCGGCCCCGTCACGGGCTGCCCCATGCCTCGGGTCAGGAAGAACATCCCCACCGCGCCGGCCATGATGGCGTAGCAGACGAAGGGCGTGGGCAGCACGCGCGGGGGGGCGGGCGGGGCCGGGGGCGGGCCGTCGCCATCCCGGCCGCGCGGCTCGGGGGCCTGCGCGTCATCCAGGCCGGACGGGCCCGGGAGATCATCCAGCATTCGGCGCGGACGGGACATGCGCTCTCACAGCTCCCGGGACAGCACGGTGTCGCGCGTGCCCTGGTGCTCGTCGGTGTGGGGGTAGTCCAGGGTGTAGTGCAGGCCCCGGCTCTCCTTGCGGCGGCTCGCGCAGTCCACGATGAGGTGCGCCACCTCCGCGATGTTGCGCAGCTCGATGACGTCCCGGGTGACCTTGAAGCGCCAGTAGTAGTCGCGGATCTCCTCGCGCAGCAGCTCCAGCCGGCGCCTCGCGCGCATCAGCCGCTTGTCCGTGCGCACGATGCCCACGTAGTTCCACATCAGGCGGCGGATCTCATCCCAGTTGTGGGTGACGACGACGCTCTCATCGGAGTCCACCGCGGCGCCGGAGTCCCAGGCCGGCGGGTCCTCCTTCGGGTGCGACAGGTCCGCGAGCTCCGCCGCGGCCACCTGCACCGCGCGGTGGCCGAACACCAGGCCCTCCAGGAGCGAATTGGACGCGAGCCGGTTGGCGCCGTGCAGGCCCGTGCAGGACACCTCGCCAATGGCGTAGAGGCCCGGCACGTTGGTGCGCCCGTGCAGGTCCGTCACCACGCCGCCGCACTGGTAGTGGGCCGCGGGCACCACGGGGATGGGCTGCACGGCCATGTCGATGTTGAAGGCCTTGCAGGTGGCGTAGATGTTGGGGAAGCGCTCGGTGAGGTACGCGCGGCCCAGGTGCGTCATGTCCAGGTAGACGCAGTCGTTGCCCGTGCGCTTGAGCTCCGCGTCGATGGCGCGCGCCACCACGTCGCGCGGCGCCAGGTCCCGCATGGCGTGGTAGCGCTCCATGAACGTCTGGCCGCCCTTGAGCCGGAGCTTGCCGCCCTCGCCGCGCAGCGCCTCGCTGATGAGGAAGCTCTTGGCCTCCGGGTGGAAGAGGCAGGTGGGGTGGAACTGGTAGAACTCCATGTTCGCCACGCGCGCGCCCGCGCGGTACGCCATGGCCACGCCGTCGCCCGTCGCGACGTCCGGGTTGGACGTGTAGAGGTACACCTTGCCCGCGCCGCCCGTCGCCAGCACCGTCACCTTGGACAGGAAGCGCTCGATGGAGCCGTCCTCCAGCAGCGCGTACGTGCCCACGCACCGGCTGGCCGCGGGGGCGTGCGGACGGCGGTCCAGGATGAGGTCGATGGCGGCCGTGTTCTGGAAGAAGGTGATGTTGGGCTGCTCGTCGCACGCGGCCAGGAGCGCGCGCTGGACCTCGCGGCCGGTGATGTCACCTGAGTGGATGACCCGGCGGGCGGAGTGACCGCCTTCGCGCGTGAGGTCGAACTCGCCGCCGCCCCGCCGGTCGAACTCCGCGCCCAGCGCGACCAGCTCCTTGAGGCGCGTGGGCCCTTCGCGCACCGTCACCTCCACCGCGTCGCGGTGGCACAGGCCCGCGCCCGCCACGAGCGTGTCCTCGATGTGCGAGTCGAACGTGTCCGTGGGGGAGAGCACGCTGGCGATGCCCCCCTGCGCGTAGGCGGTGTTGCCTTCGCCGCGCTCCCGTTTGGTGAGCACCGCGACCGTGCCATGCCGGGCCGCCTGGAGGGCGAACGACAGGCCGGCCACTCCGCCGCCCATGACCACGAAATCAAACCGATGGGGCATGGCGAACAGCCTTAACGGCGGTAAGTGCCGGAAACAAGGCGTTTTCTTGAGGACTTTCCGGCCGTTGTCTAAGGTTTCGGCCGCCGCCATGCGTGTCCTGACCGCCCTCGTTGCCCTCCTGACCGTCGCCGCTCCGGCGTACGCCTCCGACGGCATCTACAGCTACGTGGAGAAGGACGGCACCATCGTCTATACGAACGTGCCTCCGGGGGGCTCGCGCAAGGCGCGCAAGCTGGCCGGGACGTTCACGCCCGCGCCCTCCAAGACCGCGCCCGTGCGGGGCCGCGCCCGGACGCCCACGGAGCTGGATCCGCACATCACCACGGCGGCCCTGCGCTACCGCATCCCGCCCGCGCTGGTGCGCGCCATCATGCACACGGAGAGCAACTTCAACCCGAACGCGCTCAGCAACAAGGGCGCCAGCGGGCTGATGCAGCTCATGCCGGGCACCGCGTCGGACATGTACGTGAAGGACATCTTCGACTCGAAGGACAACATCGAAGGAGGCGTGCGCTACCTGCGCGTGCTGGCCAACATGTTCGACGGCGACATGGTGAAGATGGTCGCCGCGTACAACGCCGGGCCGGACGCGGTGAAGAAGTACGGGGGCCAGGTGCCGCCGTACGCCGAGACGCAGGAATACGTGCGCAAGGTCCTCCAGCTCTACTACCACTACAAGGAGCGCGAGCGGCTCGCCCAGGCCGAGGCCAGCAGCCGTGAGCCCACACCCGAGAATGACGACGCGCACGAAGGGGACGAAGGAGCCGGGCCCCGCTGACGACGAGTTCCTGCAGCAGCTCTACCGAGGCGGAGAGCTGCTCGGTGCCGGCAAGGTCACCGAAGCGAAGGAGTTCCTGGAGCGGGCGCACCAGCTGCAGCCGCGCCACGAGAAGGCCCAGAACCTCCTGGGCCTGACGTATTTCAAGCTGGGCCTCTTCGACCGCGCCGCGGACCTGTACGAGATGCTCGTGCGGGACAACCCGGTGGACCCCACGCTGCGCGTCAACCTGGGGCTCGTGTACCTGAAGACGAACGCGCTCCAGCGCGCGGCGCGCGAGTTCGAGACCGCCACCGACCTGGCCCCGGACCACAAGAAGGCCCACAACTACCTGGGCCTGACCTTCGCCCAGATGGGCGAGTACGGCCGCGCGCGCGAGCACTTCCTCCTGTCCGGCAGCGACGCCATGGCGGAGAAGATGTCTCGCGCCATCGCGGGCGAGGGCTACAGCCGTCCTCCCGCCGCGCCGTCCCGCCCGCGCGAGGAAGAGGAGGAGAGCGCGGGCCCCGCCTCGGCTCCCGCCTCCAGCGGGGAGAACGACTGGGGCGCCCAGTTCGGCCTGGATGAAGCGCCCCGTGGCCCCAGGGCCCCGGGCGCCGCGCCGCCCCGTCCGTCCACGGCGGCGCAGGATGACGACCTGCGCTTCGCCGAGGACGAGGGCCCGCCCGCGCCGACGGACGACCACGCCTTCAGCGCCCGCGCGGATGAGGAGGAGGACGAGGATCCGAGCCTCGCCGCCGGTTCGAGCCTCGCCGAGGACGCCGACACGTCCGGGGCCGACGTCGAGGTCGCGGACGAGCTGCCCCCCACGCCGGTGTCGGAGGAGATCGAAGTCTCCGAGGAGCCGCCCGCGCTCGCGTCCGACCTGGACGCCGAGCCCGGCGCCGCCTTCGCCGAGACCTCCGCCGCGCTGGCCGCCAGCGAGCCCGCCCCGGTGGCGCGGCGAACGGTCGCCGCCGCGACTCCTCCCGCACCAGTCGTGAATCCGCCGATGCTCACCGAGTGGGTCCACACCGTGGCGCTGCCGGGCGTGGCGTCGGGGCAGCCCTTCACGCAGGGCGCGTCGGGCGTGGCGCTGGAGGTGGATGGCGAGCTGCTCACCCGGCTGGAGGGGCTGGTCGCCGTGCGTGGCCAGGTCCGCTTCCAGCCGGAGATGAAGCGCTTCCGGGGCCGGGCCACGGACAAGCCGTTTGGGGAGGGCGAACAGGCCATGGTTCGCGCCCAGGGGCTGGGCACGCTGCACCTGGAGCCCGCCCAGGGCCGCCAGTTCGTCACGGTGGTCCTGGACGAGGAGTCCGTCTACCTGCGGGACGCGTGCGTCTTCGCCTTCGAGGAGCCGGTGGTGTTCGAGAACGGCCGCGTGCCTTCGGACCTGGCGCCGGACCTGGACCTCGTGCACCTGCGGGGACAGGGCAGGGTGCTCTTGAGCCTGACGGGGCCGCTGCGCTCGGTGGCGGTGGCCATGGACGCGCCGGTGACGGTGCCCCTCACGCACCTGGTGGGCTGGCTGGGCAACCTCACGCCCCGCGTGGTGCCGCTCATGGCCTCCGCTGGCGGGGAGACAGTGAGGGGCGCGGTGGAGCTGGGCGGTGAAGGTTTTGCCCTCATCACACTCGGGGTCCGGTAGAACGCGCGCCCATGGCCACGGAGCGAGCCCTCAGGAAGCAGCGCAAGCGCGAGGAGCGGGCCCGCCGCCGCGCCTCCCGCCGTCCCAGCATCCTGGTGCAGGAGTTCTGGAACCTGCCCAACATGCTCACGCTGGGGCGGATCCTCATCATCCCCTTGTTCGTCTGGCTCACCTACGACGCGGACCCCCTGCACTCCCTGTTGGCGGGCCTGGTGTTCGCGGTGGCCTCCATCACCGACGTGGTGGATGGCTACCTCGCCCGGAAGTGGAACCTCATCACCGTGGTGGGCAAGTTCATGGACCCGCTGGCGGACAAGCTCATCGCCATGGCCGCCCTGGTGATGATGGTCCGCCTGGGGCGCATCGCCGCGTGGGTCGTCATCGTACTGCTAGCGCGGGAGTTCATCGTCAGCGGCCTGCGCACCATCGCCGCCAGCGAGGGCATGGTCATCGCCGCGGGGCAGGAGGGGAAGTGGAAGACGTCCCTCCAACTGGTGGGGATCATCTCCCTGTGCGTCCACTACGTGCATCCGCTGGACCTGGGCTTCCGCACCGTCACCGTCGACTACAACCAGGTCGGCAAGGTGCTGGTGTACCTGTCGGGTGCGTTCTCGGTGTGGAGCGCCGTCGTGTACTTCCGCGCGTTCCTCGGGATGCTCGCCCGCAGAGGGGGCGCGGATCCGGATGCGAAAAGTGTTTGACGTGTCCGAAGGGCCTCTGTATACCCCACCTCACTTCCGGCGCGGCACCGCCCGACGGAAAGCAGCAAGCGGTACGGCAGTCCTGATGCGGGAATAGCTCAGCGGTAGAGCATCGCCTTGCCAAGGCGAGGGTCGAGGGTTCAAATCCCTTTTCCCGCTCCAAAATAAAGGCCCTCTGGGAAACCAGGGGGCCTTTTTCTTTCTCCCCTGTTTGTTTCCAAGGGGCGCGACACCAGGCGGGCGCGCGAGGGGCCGGCGGTCCGCTGTTCCGGGTAGTTCGCCACCAGCGAACCCTTTGCGGTATGGATACCGGCGCATGATTCGCAACTTCCGGGAACTCTACTCGTACCGGGGGCTCCTCCTCAGCCTGGTGCAGCGCGAGCTGAAGGCGCGCTATCGCGGCTCGGTGCTGGGCTTCTTCTGGACGTTCCTGAACCCCACCCTCCACATGCTGGTCTACGCGCTGCTGTTCGGCGTGTTCATGAAGAACCAGATTCCGCACTACCCCTACTTCATGTTCGTGGGGCTGCTGCCGTGGATCTGGTTCTCCACGTCGGTGTCCGCGGGGGCCAGCGCCATCAGCGACCGGCGCGACCTGATGACCAAGGTGCGCTTCCCGGCCCAGGTGCTGCCGGCCACGGTGGTGGCGACCAACTTCTGCAACTTCATCTTCTCGCTGCCCTTGATGGTGGCGCTGGGGCTGGTGTTCGGCGTGGCGCCGTCCTGGCACGTGGTGCTCTTCCCGGCGGTGGTGCTGGTCCAGATGTGCTTCACCTTCGCGGTGGTCTACGCGGTCAGCGCCTTCAACGTGACGTTCCGGGACCTGCAGCACATCGTGATGAACCTGATGACGCTGTGGTTCTTCGTGACGCCGGTGCTCTACAAGCTGTCCACCATCCCGGAGGAGTACCGGCGGGTGCTGCAGGTGCTCAATCCGATGTCCATCCTCATCACCTCGTACCAGGCCATCTTCTACGAGCACCGGTTGCCGGACGCGGTGCCGCTCGTGTCGCTCCTGGGGGTCTCCGTCGTGCTGCTGTGGGGCGCCACGCAGATCTTCGAGAGCCGCCGCGAGGAGTTCGCGGAGTCCATCTAGATGGTCCATCCAACGACCGAGGACGCCATCGTCATCGAGGACGTGGTGAAGAACTTCCGGAAGAAGACCATCCGGGGGGAATACACCACGTTCAAGTCGGAGCTCGTGCGCTGGCTGCGCGGGCATCGCAACGCGTCCCAGCAGGGCCGCTTCATCGAGTCCCTGCGCGGCGTCAACCTGCGCATCCCCAAGGGCCAGACGGTGGCCATCCTGGGGCGCAACGGCTCCGGCAAGAGCACGCTGCTGAAGCTCATCACCGGCATCTACACGCCCACGTCCGGGCGCATCCAGGTGAACGGGCGCATCTCCGCGCTGCTGGACCTGGGCGCGGGCTTCCACCCGGACTTCTCCGGCCGGGAGAACATCCTCATCAACGGCATCATCCTCGGCATGTCGCGCGCCGAGGTGCGCGCGAAGATGGACGCCATCATCGCGTTCAGCGAGCTGGGGGAGTTCATCGACGAGCCGGTGCGCACGTACTCCAGCGGCATGTACATGCGCCTGGCGTTCTCCGTGGCCACCCACGTGGACCCGGACATCCTCATCATCGATGAGATCCTCGCCGTCGGCGACGAGCACTTCAGCAAGAAGAGCCTCGCGAAGATGACGGAGTTCAAGCGGCTGGGGAAGACCATCGTCCTGGTCACCCACGACATGTCCACCGTGGAGCGCTGGTGCGACCAGGCGGCGTGGCTGGACGGCGGGAGGATCCGCCGCGTGGGCACCCCGGCGGAGATCGCCGCGGAGTACCGGCAGGCGGTGTCGCTGGCGGAGGCGCGCTCCACCATCTTCACGCCGCCGGCCCTGACGGAAGGGGGCGGGGCGCTGCCGTCGCTTCCGGAGGGCCCGGTGGTGCGGGACGAGCCGCCGGTGTCGCCCGCGCTCGCCGTGTCTCGGGTCTCGCTGTGCGGACCTCGGGGGGAGGAGCTGGGGCCCGTCACCGCGGAGACGCGGGTGGAGGCGTGCATCGACTACGTGGCGCGCGAGCCGGTGGAGGACGTGGAGTTCGTCCTCACGCTGTCCCACGCGGACGGGGCGGTGCTGTACGTGACGAGCACCCGGACGGACCGGGTGCCGCTGCCGGCGCCGCTGCCCCCGCAGGGGCGCCTGCGCTTCGTGTTGCCCCGGCTGGGGCTCTTGGGTGGCTCCTACGTGCTGAGCGTGGAGCTGAAGACGGGCAACACGGCGAACCCGGAGCCGGGACGGGAGGCGCGCTGCACCTTCTCCGTGTCGACCGAGCATGACGACCGGGGTGTCTTCCGGCCGGAGCATGCCTGGGTGGTGGAGGAGGCTCCGGCCGCCCCGGTCCAGGCGGTCTCCGTGCCCACGCATGCCGCGGCCTCCTGAGGGGAGGAGGCCTCCCGCGCGCCGCGGCCCGGGGCCTTGAAAAAGGGGAGGCGCCTGGGAGGTGAGCACCTTGTTCCACACCATGCCCGAGGGGGGGCAGGCGGCAGCGTCCGCCGGAGAGATCGCGGAGCGGATCGCCGCGTTGCGCGCCGAGCCCGACGCGGCCAACGCCGCGGCGCTCGCGGACCTGACGGAGCAGCTGCGCCGGCTGGCGCCTCCGGCCAACACGGCCCTGTCGCCCTTGCTGGCCGCGGCCCGGCTCGCCGTCCCGTTCGAGTTCTCCGTTCCGCCGTCGCACCGGGCCTCGGGAGGGCAGTGGGTGACGGCCGCCAAGCGCGCCTTCGTCCTGGGCCTGCGTCCGCTCCACGTCGAACTGCTGCGGCCCCAGGCCGCCTTCAACCAGCGCGTGCTCCGGGTGTTGGAGCGGTTGGAGGCCCGGCGAGACCAGGGCGGCCGGGACGACTTGACGGAGTGGGCCCGCAAGCAGCTCGACGCACAGGGCACCGGCAGGCCCCCTGACCGTGGGCCGCGAAGCTTCGCGCCCGCGTCGGTGGCGTGGAAGCTGGCGTGGCGCGCATGGCGCCGGGCGCTGGGGCCCGTGCTGGAGCCCCTGCTCGCGCGACAGGCGGAGTGGAACGCGCTCATGCGCGAAACACTGGTGGCCGTCGCCGCCGTCCCGGGCGCGGGGACGCCGGATACCGTGGATGCCACGCACCGGGTGGCGCGGCTCGTGGCGCTGGCCTCCCCGCTGGCGCGTCCGGGCCTTCCCCGGGGCATCCGGGCCTCCGCGCCGCTGTGGCGCGAGGTGCTGCGTCGGCAGTCCCGCTTCAACGGCGAGGCGGTGGTGGCGCTGGCCGCCATCCTCGGGGTGCGCACGCCGCCTCCGCCCCTGCCCGCGCTGGAGGACTTCCACCACTGGTGCACGCTCCGCGAACCGGCGGACATCCACGCCGCCCGCGAGGCCCTGGAGCGGCTGCCCCTCCGGCCCCGGCTGTCCCTGCTGGTGGCCACCGCGGGGGCCTGTCCCGCGCACCTGCGCGAATGCCTGGCGTCGGTGGAGGCCCAGGTGTACCCGGACTGGGAGCTGGTGCTGGTGGGGCCGGAGGACGGCCCCGCGCTGCCGGAGCCGTGGGCCTCCGCGCACCGCCAGACGCGCATCCGCCGCGTGACGCTCTCCGGGCCCACGGACTTCGCCCGGGCGCTGCGCGTGGGCCTTCAGGCCGCGAGCGGGGACTTCGTGGGCGTGCTGGGCGCGGAGGACACGCTCGCGCCCAACGCACTGGCGGAGGTCGCCCTGGCCCTGGGCGCCGACCCAGGCCTGGATCTGATCTACGGCGATGAGGACCGGCTGGATTCGCGCGGCCGGCGCACGGCCCCGTTCTTCAAGCCGGACTGGTCGCCGGACCTGCTGCGCTCGGTGGACTACCTGGGCCGGGGCGTGATGGTGCGCCGCGCGCTGGTGGAGGCCGTGGGCGGCTTTCGCGAGGGCTTTCCGGGCGCGGAGGAGTACGACCTCTTCCTTCGCGTGAGCGAAGCCTCCGAGCACATCGGGCACGTGCCGCACCTGCTCTACCACCGCCGCACCGGACAGGTGGGCGAGGTGTCCCAGGAGGGCCGTCGCGCGCTCGCCGAGCACCTGACGCGCCGGGGTGAGGACGCGGAGGTGACCGTGCCGGGGCCGGGCCGCTACCGCGTGCGCTACGCCGTCCGGGGCACGCCGAAGGTGTCCATCATCGTTCCGTTCAAGGACCGGCCGGACCTCCTGGAGACCCTGACGGACACGCTGCTGAAGCGCACGACGTACCCGCACTTCGAGATGCTGCTGGTGTCCAACAACAGCGTCCGCCCGGAGACCTTCGCGCTGCTGGACAGGCTGGAGGATCCGCGCCTGGTGAAGCGCACCTGGGACTTCCCCTTCAACTACCCGGCCATCAACAACTGGGCCGCGCGGGAGGCCACGGGTGAGCTGCTGCTGTTCCTCAACAACGACATGGAAGTGGTGGACCCCGGCTGGCTCACGGAGCTGGTGGCCCAGGCGCAGCGCCCGGAGGTGGGCGCGGTAGGCGCCAAGCTCCTCTTTCCGGAAGGCACCGTGCAGCACGCGGGCATCGTGGTGGGCATGACGGGCATGGCGGGCCACCCCTTCTGGCGCCTGCCGGATGGGCCCATCGCCACGCCCTTCGGCCACACGGAGTGGGTGCGCAACTGGCTGTCCGTCACCAGCGCGTGCGTGATGATCCGCCGCCCGCTCTTCGACGCGCTGGGCGGCTTCGACGAGCGCTTCCTCCTGTGCGGCAGCGACGTGGACCTGGGCCTGCGCCTGCACGCTCGCGGCCTGCGCGTGGTGTGCACGCCCTTCGCGCGCGTGGTGCACCACGAGTCCGCCAGCCGCCGCACGGACGCCATCCCGGAGCCGGACTACTGGCGCTCCTTCACGTCGTACCGGCCGTGGCTGCTGAGAGGGGACCCCTACTACAACCCCAACCTCACGCTGCTGTCGGGGGACTGCGACCTGCGTCGGCACCCCGAGGACGGCGAGGCGCTGGCGGTGCGCACGCTGGCCCACGAGGTGCCCAGCGCGCGCCGTCCGCCGGCGTGACGGCCTGGGCGGCTAGCGGATGGCCCGCCAGGTGAACCAGGCGTCATAGGCCAGGTTCGCCAGCGGCAGGCCGCTGCGCTTCACCACGCCGTCGCGCCAGGAGTTCGTCTCGAAGGCCTTCCACGCCTCCTTGAGCGCTCCCTTCACCGAGCCGTGCTGCGTGAGCTTCCGCAGGTCCAGCTTGAGGCCGAAGGTGGTGACCTCATGCACGCCGAAGCTCTCCACGTGCGAGTACTTGAGGAACTCGCGCGCCTCCTCGTCCGTGGGGTAGCGGGTGTAGCGCAGCAGCTCCTGGAGCGTGCCGGGCTGAAGCTCGTCCGCGGTGAAGCGCAGGAGCGGTGACAGGCGCGCGTAGTCCCGCGCGTAGTCGTACATGCCTTCCTGCACGCGGCGGAAGAAGCGCGCGCTGTTGTCCTTCTCCTGCTCGTGGTGCAGCAGCTCCGGGAGCGGCAGGTGCGGCGCCCACGGGTTCGCGCCATAGCGCATGGTGCTGCCGTGGTTCGCGGTGGTGATCATCTCGAAGATGGCGGTGTTGCGCAGGAAGTCCGCCTCCTCCAGGTCGCGCCGCCGCAGGTCCGACAGGTAGCCGTACTTGAAGGACCTCTTCGCCTGGGGCTGACCGTCCGGCACGTAGGCCAGGTAGAAGCCGTGCAGCTCCGGGAAGCGCGCGTCGTGCTCGAAGGCGCGCATCAGGTTGTCCTGCATGCTGCCCTTCCACCCGATGTCCACGAGCGCCGTGCGCTCCAGGCCCATCATCCCGCGGTACTCCAGGTAGCGCGCGAGCGCGGCCCGCGCCTCGTCGCGGCGCTGGTGGAAGGCCACGCGCACGCGGCGCGAGGCGAGGAAGCGCATGAAGGCGGCGTCCTTCGTGGGCTCCAGGATGGGCTGGTCGGGGTCGGTGATGCCGCACTCGGCGGCCAGCTGGATGAACTCGTCCTGGGGCAGCGACAGGTTCTTGAGCAGGCCGCGCAGCGACTGGCGGCTGTACTGGCGCCAGAAGCGGTGGACCTCCTCCCAGCTCAGCTCGCGCATGGAGGCGAGGATGGTGGAGGCGCGGCTGACGAACAGGTAGTGCGCCTGGGGCACCCGGCGGAAGATCCCCGAGTCCTTCAGGATGGCGAACACCTTGAGCAGCGTCAGGCCCTCGCGCGCCAGGAAGTAGACATGGTCGATGCCCAGCTTCTCCGCGCGCTCGATGACGTCCACCACGAAGGCCACGATGCCCGGCGCCAGCGTGCGGCCCAGCTGGTAGTTGGGGTCGTCCTCCGGCCCGCGGACATGGTGGGCCTCGTTGCTCAGCACGACGTCCACGTAGTGCGCGGCCCAGTAGGGATTCCGCTCCACGGCCTTCTGCGCGGCCTCCAGCCGGCGGCGGCGCTGCTTCTCGTCGGGATCCTCCACGCGCAACGTGGTGATGCCCAGCCGGCGGGGCTGCACGTTGTCGGCGTTCTCGTCGTCGCCGACGAAGAAGAGCTGCTCGGGCTTCAGTCCCTCTCGCTCCAGCACGCGCGGGAACAGGCGGCCGGACGCCTTGCGCAGGCCCTCGTCGATGGAGACGTACCCCGCGTCGAAGTACTGCTCCAGCCCGCAGTGCCTCAGCAGCTCCCGCAGCAGGGGCGCGGACAGGTACATGTCGCTCACGAAGATGAGCCGCTTGCCCTGGGCCTTCAGCGCGGACAGCAGCTCCGCGATGCCCGGCGCGGGCCGCAGCGCCCGCTTCTCCAACTCCAGCTCCAGCGCGCGCAGCTCCGCGGCCAGGCGCGAGCGGTGCGGCTCCACCGGCACCCAGGTGCCGGCCCAACGCAGCACCAGGGCCTCGAAGTCCACCTCGTTGTCGCGCCCCTGGGCGACCTGCTCCCCGGCGATCTCCATCTCCAGGTCGAACCGGCGCTGGCGCACCTGCGCCGCCGTGGGCATTCGCGTCGGGCTCAGCAGCTCCTTCAGCCGCGCATGGAAGCCGCGCGCCACGGCCGTCTTGAGCCATTCGCCCTCCACGCTGCGCACCACCAGCGTGTTGAAGACGTCGAAGCCCACCACGTCGTAGCCCGCCGTCGCCGTGAGCAGGCGCTCGCGCAGGGTGGCGAAGGGGGAGGATTCGATGGGGGGGGCGTCGCCCGGGCGGAACACGCGCGAGGCCTCCGACAGCCCCTCCACCCACTCCGGCAGGGCCTCCGAGGCGAGCACCGACACGCGCTCGCGCGGGCTGGCGCGGGGATGATGGGAGGCGGGGGGGGCGCCCTTCTGCGTCAGGTACAGGTCGCGCGCGGCCTCCACGGCCCAGCGCTGGAGCGAGGGAAGCAGCGCGGCCGCTGCGGGTTCACGGCGGGCTTTCATCTGCTTCCAGTGTCCTTGCGCTCTAGTTGGTGACGGCCGCGCGAGCGCGGCTCAGACGCGTGACCTTCTCCGCGCCCAGGGGCTCCTTCGCGGAGGACTCCGGGGACCGGGCGGCCTCCACGGCCACGGGGACCGCCACCGGCGGCCCCACGGGGCGAAGCGACGCCAGGTGCGCCACCGGGTCCGCGAAGAGGTGCGCGTCGTGGAGCACGCGCTGGAAGCACGCGGACGCGTCGAACGCCTCGCGCATCTTCTGCCAGGCCCGGATGCGCACCGCCCGGAAGGACACCGGCATGCGCACGGTCTCATCCAACGAGCGCGCCCACTGGCCGTCCGGCCGGTAGAGGAACTCGTCCTCCGGCTCGATGTTCCACTCGGGGGCGAAGACCGTGTCGGCGATGACGAGCAGCCCGTGCGCCATGGCCAGCAGCGGCAGCGGATCAAACCGGCCCATCAGGTCTCGCGACGCGTACACCAGGGTCCCGGCCTGCTCCAGCGCGCGGGTGATGTCCCCGGCCGTGGCCTGCGACGGCAGCACGTCCACCGGGCCCACCTTGCGCAGCGCCTCCAGCGCCTCCGGCGTCGGGCTGGCCCAGTCCGCCACCAGCACCCGGCGGCAGTCCAGCCGCGGGCCCGTGGGGCACCGGGCGGTGTCCACCGGCAGGGGCAGCGTCTGCAGCAGCGGCAGCCGCGCCAGCTCCGGCGACGTGGGCGTCTCCAGGTACGTGAGCCAGCGGAAGCCCTTCACGTCCGGGCCGGACATGCGGGAGAGCCGCTCCATCTCATCCGCGCTGAAGAGCGGCGCGGGGATGACGCCAATGCTCATGCTCCCGGGCAGCCGCGCCGCCAGCTCCGGCGTGAGGTCCTGCGGGCGGAAGACGAGCGTCGCGTTCGCGCCCCACGCCTGGGCGGCGCCGATGGCGTCCTCCCACCGGCCGGCGGTCACGGGGAAGAAGCGGACCTCGGCCCATGCCGCCTGCACGGGCACGTGCGGCTCGAAGGCCGGCTCGCCCAGGAAGGCGACGCGCTGGAGGGAGGAGGGCGGATGGACTCTCATGACAGGACTCGCGTGATGCGCGCGCGCAGGGACTTCTTGAAGTCGTCGGACACCAGGTTCTGCAGCGCGCGGACGGGGCGGGACTTCTTGAACCGGCGGTAGCGCTCGAGCAGCACCTGCTCGCCGGGCCCCACGTACGGGTGCAGCGGGGAGGCGCCTTCCCCTCGCGCCCCGCGCCAGACGTCGTCCAGCCAGTGGCCGTGCATCGTGGACATCGCGGCCAGGGCGGGGCGCAGGTGCGTGTTCGTCCAGCCCTCCGCGTGCAGGGCCTCCAGGCCGGAGGCCACCTGGCGCGTGCTCGACTCCCAGTCCGTGAACGCCTTCGCGGTGGCGAGCGCGTTCGCGCGCAGGTGCGCCAGGTACGCGGGCTGCGTGCTCAACAGGCGCAGGAACTGGACGATCTGCCGGTGGTTGTACGGCTCCACCATCAGCGAGTTCTGCCCGTGCACCATGTACTCGTCGGTGCCGGTGACCGTGTACGTGATGGCGGTGCCGCCCTGCGAGAACATCTCCAGCGGCGGGCCGAACATGCCCTCCACGCGGGACAGCTTCAGCAGCACGTCGTACTGGCCGTAGACCTGGTGCACCTGGTTGATGGGGATGCGCTCGTGCACCTGCACCGGCTGCCCTCCCACGGTGGGCTTCTGTCCACCGGACGACGATGCCAGCCAGCCTGTCTCGAACTGGACACCCTGGGCGGCCGCCAGCTCCAGCACCTCGAAGGTCTCCGGAACGCCCTTGAAGCCCACGCCCCAGGGGCCCTCCACCAGCACGCGCAGCTTCCCGCCGCGCTCCGGCGGGGCCTGCACGCAGGGGAAGTGGTCGCGGGACAGGCCGTTCTGGACGTAGAGGGACCGCCCCTCCGGCTGGAGCGTCTGGATGAACTCCACCAGCCACTTCGCCTCGGTGACGAAGAGCAGCGGCAGCGAATACGTCTGCCGGTTGAGCAGCTTGTAGTGGCGCTCCGCGTGGAAGCGCGACTCCAGGCTCTGGTTCAGGTAGCCGTACACCCGGGCGTTGACGCGCCACAGGTCGTAGAACGTGATCCACCACGTCGCCAACGCGAAGTCGAACGACTCGCCCTCGGCCTCCGCGAGCGACCGGCGCGGCAGGTCCGCCAGTCGCGGGTGCCACAGCGGATACGTCAGCTTGACGGGGCCCGGGGTGATGAGGACGGCCTCGTGGCCAAGGTCCTGCAACCGGGAGGCGTATTCGAGGATGACGTTGGAACCACCGGAGATATTGGCGATGTCTCCAACGAGGAACCCGATCTTCATGCCTTGGCAACTCGCGTCGTGGGCTGGATGCGGCCCGGAGGAAACGATTCGCCGCCGCCGTTGAGTCTCCCCGTGGCATCCCCCTCAGGATTGACGAGGCAGGCGAAGCGAGCGGCCGATGTAGCGCGGAGAAGGTTGCTGCGTCAACGCCCTGTCCGGCCGCCGTCCCGTCGGGCAGGCGACCATGCACTCAATGGGAGGATGGGCCTGGCGGATCCTTTTCAAGCTGCTTCAAACGGCCCTCCATCTCACGGCGCCACAGGGCCTGCGTGCGCGCGTGTTCGCGCTGGTTCTCGATGACGACGGTGAGCGCGTCCAGGATGGCTTCGTTGAAGTGCACCTGGCGCCGAAGCACCTCGTTGATGAAGGGCTGGAACGCGCCCCGGAAGGAGCGCTTGGCGAAGACGAGCACGGGGCCCAGCACGGGGCGGTGCGACGTCGCGGGCTCCACGTAGCGCACGTCCGCCTTCGAGCGCGCCTCCAACAGCAGCGCCGGCCACTGGCCCGCGGAGGGCGCGCGCAGGGACGCGGCGAGCGTGCGCCGCAGCTGGTCGCGCGCGGCGGTGGACGGCTCGGGGAGGCGCTCGGTGGCGGCGGCCACGGCCTGGGCCGTGGGCTGGGCCGTGAGCAGATCATCGGCGTGCATGGCGGGCTCCTCGTTTCGATGACAGCGCCTGGACCAGCTGCTGGGCCACCGCGTCGATGTCCGCGCGGTCCAGCTCCAGGAGGCGAGGCCCCAGGTGTTGCCGGGCGGCCTCCGTGGAGGCCTCGTCGGACGCGGCGGCCGCGTCGCGCACGCCCCAGCTCCGGCGGCCCACGCCCGGCATCAGCGCCTGCGCCGCCGCGGTGTCCGTGCCCAGGAGCACCACCGTCGCGGGCGAGGCCCGCACCGCCGTCTCCAGCGACGACGAGCCCGGCAGCGGCTCCGGGGCGGGGCCCACGGGCTGGTCTGGCGTGAAGTGCCACACGGGCACGCCGTCCCGGGTCTGGGGCCCGAGCGAGAGGACGGGCGCCTCTCCGCGCCCCCGCAGGGCGAGCAGGCGCGAATCGGGCAGGCGCCGGTGCAGCTCGCGCGCGAGCCGCGACATGGGGGCCTCCGGCCGCGCGCAGAGGCCGGGACAGACGAGCTCGATGGCGGCCGTGGGGAGCGCCGCGGAGGTCGCTCCGGGCCCTCGACCCCCCAACCACCCCTGCAGGGCGGTGCGCACCTGCGCGGCCACGGCCTTCTGGGACAGGGCGGCGACGCGGGCGCGCTGCGCGTCGAGGACCTGGGCGCGCAGGCCGGGGTCTCGCTCCAGCACGGCGAGCAGCTGCGCCACGTCCACGGGCTCGCGCGAGAAGGTGGTGAGGCCCGCGCCGCCCAGGGTCTCCGGGACGGCGGCGGCGCCGTACGCGACGACGGGGACGTCTCGGTACATGGCCTCCAGGAGGGGCACGCCGAAGCCCTCGTGCCGGCTCATGGACAGGTAGGCGGTGGCGGAGGCGAAGCAGGCGGACAGCTGCGCGGCGTTCACGCGGCCCAGGAACTGGATGCGCTCCGGGCCGAGCAGGTCCTTGAGGCCGTGCAGGAAGCCGCCGTAGGGCGCGTCGCGGTGGATGTTGCCCGCGATCAGCAGGCGGCTCTTGGGTTGGTACAGGCGCTGGTAGGCGGTGAAGACACGCAGCACGTCGTCCACGTACTTGCTGGGCACCGCGCGGCCCACGAAGAGGATGTTGGAGCAGCCGTCGTCCAGCTCCGCCATCAGCGCCGGATCCGGCGGCGTGTCGAACGCATGCCAGTCGATGGCGAAGGGCAGCACGTCCACGCGCGGGTAGCCCGCGGCGACGAGCTCCTCCGCGCTGAAGCGCGAGTAGGCGAACGCGCCGTCCACGTGGGGGCGCAGGGCCAGCAGCTCCTGGCGGGCGGCGTCGCACGCGAGCACGGCCCCCCGGTCGAAGCCCTCGAAGAGGCGGGCGGGGGTGATGTTGTGGTAGACGAGCAGCTTGCGGCCGCGAGCGCGCGCGATGAGCGGCACCAGCTTCGATTCAAAGCTGTGGTGCACGAGCAGCACGGAGTCGCGCGTGGCCTCGCGCGGGTAGCTCTTCGCGGCGCGCACCTGGTCCCGGCAGGCGTCATCCCAGGCGTCCGCGTAGATTTCGGAGGTGTGTCCCCAGGAGCGCAGCAGGCTCTGGAGGTAGCGCACCTGGTTGCCAATCGCGTCGCCCCACGCCAGGCGGGTGACCAGCTGATGGATGTGCAAGGGTCCGCCCGGGCCGTGAGGTGGTCGCGGTGACACGCGCGCGTTCCCTTACAACCTGAGAGCCTGCCCTTACAAGCGGGCTCGACGTGCCTTGACGGAGGCACTTCCACACAGTAGCCAGTGCCGCCCACGCGTCCCCGAGGTTGGGTCCATGTCAACGAACGTCCTGGTCACGGGTGGGTGCGGCTTCATCGGGTCCAACCTGGTCCGCTTCCTGCTCCGAGAGCGGCCGGACTGGAAGGTCGTCAACCTGGACCTGCTCACCTACGCGGGCAACCTGGAGAACCTGGCGGGCCTGGAAGACGACGCCCGCCACGTCTTCGTCCACGGCGACGTGGGCGACCGGGCGTGCGTGGACCGGGTGCTCCAGGAGCACGCCATCGACGCCGTGCTCCACCTGGCCGCGGAGAGCCACGTGGACCGCTCCATCGAGGGCCCGGCGGTGTTCGTCACCACCAACGTGCTGGGCACGCAGCACCTGCTGGAGGCGTGCCGCGCGCGCGGCGTGCGCCGGTTCGTCCAGGTCTCCACGGACGAGGTGTACGGCTCGCTGGGGCCGTCCGGGGCGTTCACGGAGCGCTCGCCCCTGCAGCCCTCCAGTCCCTATTCGGCGTCCAAGACGGGCGCGGACCTGCTGGCGCTCGCGTATCACCACACGTACGGCATGGACGTGGTGGTGACGCGCTGCTCGAACAACTACGGGCGCTACCAGTTTCCGGAGAAGCTCATCCCTCGGATGGTGGTGAACGCGCTGAGGGACCAGCCGCTGCCCGTCTACGGGGATGGCCAGCACGTGCGCGACTGGCTGCACGTGGACGACCACTGCCTGGGGCTGCTGCGGGCGCTGGAGCGGGGGACGGCGGGGGAGGTCTACAACCTGGGCGGCGGCGCGGAGCGCAGGAACCTGGACCTGGTGAAGGGCATCCTCGCGGAGCTGGGCAAGCCGGAGTCCCTGCTCCAGTTCGTCACCGACCGGCTCGGGCATGACCGCCGGTATGCCATCGACCCGACGAAGAGCCGCCGCGAGCTGGGGTGGGCGCCCACGCATTCCTTCGAGCAGGGGCTGTCGGACACGGTGCGCTGGTACGTGGAGCACCCGGAGTGGTGGGGGCGCGTGCTGAGCCGCGAGTACCGGAACACCGTCGCGCTGGCGTCCCGGAGGCATGGAGCATGAGCCGCTTCGTCGTGACGGGAGCGAACGGGCTGGTGGGCCGCCGGGCGTGCGCGCTGCTGGCGGCGAAGGGCCACGCGGTGGTGGGACTGGGGCGGGGCCCGCGCCGGGTGGCGGGGGCGTTCGACTACGAGGCGCTGGACCTGACGCGCGAGGCGGACGTGGCGCCGGTGCTGTCCCGCCTGTCGCCGGAGGTCGTCTTGCACTGCGCGTCGATGACGGAGGTGGACGCCTGCGAGAAGGCGCCTGAAGCCGCCTACGCCGCGAACGTCACCGCCTCGGCGGCGGTGGCCCGGTGGGCGCACGGGGCCCGCGCGCACCTGGTGCACGTGTCCACGGACTATGTCTTCGACGGGGACGCGGGCCCCTACGGCGAGGACGCGGTGCCGAACCCGCGGGGGGTGTACGCGGTGACGAAGCACCTGGGCGAGCAGGCCGCGCGCGTGCTCGCGCCCGGGTGTGCGATTGCGCGGACCGCGGTGGTGTATGGCTGGCCTCCGGTGGAGGGGCGGCTCAACTTCGGCGCGTGGTTGGTGAAGACGTTGTCGGCGGGGCAACCAGTGAAGCTCTTCGAGGATCAAGTGGTGTCGCCGACCTTCGCGCAGAACGTGGCCGCGATGCTGGTGGAGCTGGGGGAGCGGCGGCTGGGTGGGACGTGGAACACCAGCGGCGCCACGGTGTTGGACCGCGTGGCCTTCGGGCGGGCGCTGTGCGAGGTGTTCGGCTTCGACGCGGGCCTGGTGGTCCCCACGCGGATGGCGGACCTGAAGCTGTCGGCGCCCCGACCGCTGCGCAGCGGGTTGCGGACGGACAAGGCGCGGGAGCAGTTGGCGGAGAAGCCGCTGGCCCTGGCGGAGTCCCTGAGGCGCTTCCACGCGAGCTGGCTCCAGGTCCAGGCCGGGGAGGCGGGATGAAGGGAATCATCCTCGCGGGAGGCTCGGGGACGCGCCTGTATCCGCTGACGCTCGTGGTGAGCAAGCAGCTGCTGCCCGTCTACGACAAGCCGATGATCTACTACCCGCTGACGACGCTGATGCTGGCGGGCATCCGGGAGGTGTTGATCATCTCCACGCCGCAGGACCTGCCGCGCTTCCGCGACCTGTTGGGCGACGGGGCGCAGTGGGGCATGTCCTTCCAGTACGCGGAGCAGCCTCGGCCGGAGGGACTGGCGCAGGCGTTCGTCATTGGCCGGGACTTCGTGGGCGGCGATTCGGTGTCGCTCATCCTGGGTGACAACATCTTCTACGGGGATGGCCTGAGCGAGCTGGTGCGGCGGGCGACGCGGCGCGTGTCCGGCGCGACGGTGTTTGGCTATCAGGTGAAGGATCCGCAGCGCTACGGCGTGGTGGAGCTGGCGCCGGGCAACCGGGCGGTGAGCATCGAGGAGAAGCCCGCGAAGCCCCGCTCCAACTACGCCGTCACCGGGCTGTACTTCTACGACAACCAGGTCCTGGACATCGCGGCGGGGCTCAAGCCCAGCAAGCGGGGCGAGCTGGAGATCACCGACGTCAACGCGGAGTACATGCGCCGCGACCAGCTCACCGTGGAGTTGATGGGCCGCGGCTATGCGTGGCTGGACACCGGGACGCATGAGTCGCTGATGCAGGCGTCGTCGTTCATCGAGATCATCGAGCGTCGCCAGGGCTTGAAGATCGCATGTCCGGAGGAGATCGCCTTCCGCATGGGCTACATCGACGAGGCGCGGCTGGAGGCGCTCGCGGCGCCCATGTTGAAGAACGAGTATGGCCAGTACCTGCTGGCGCTCCGCGCGAGCCGGGGAGGGGCGTCATGAAGGTGCAGGCCACGGAGCTTCCCGGGGTCCTCCTGCTGGAGCCCCGCGTCTTCGGGGACTCGCGAGGCTTCTTCGTGGAGACGTTCCATGCCCAGCGCTACACGGACGCGGGCATCCCCGGCCCGTTCGTGCAGGACAACCTGTCGAGGTCGGTGCGCGGGACGCTCCGGGGCCTGCACTTCCAGGAGCCGAACGGGCAGGGGAAGTTGGTGCAGGTGCTGGCGGGGGCGGTCTGGGACGTGGTGGTGGACGTGCGGAAGGGTTCGCCCACGTTCGGCCGGTGGATGGGGGCGGAGCTGTCGTCGGGGAACAAGTGGCAGCTGTGGATCCCCCCGGGCTTCGCGCATGGCTTCTGCGTGCTGAGCGACTCCGCGGACTTCTTCTACAAGTGCACGTCGCTGTACGCGCCGGAGTCCGAGCGGAGCGTGGCCTGGGATGATCCGGATCTGGCGATCCCCTGGCCCGTGAAGGAGCCGCTGTTGTCGGTGAAGGATCAGCGCGCGCCCCGGCTCAAGGACGCGCCGGTGTTGCCCGCCTACTGATTCGGGAGCGGCCGGGCGGGCGTGGACCGGGGGGCTTGCCTTCGCGTGCCCCCTGCGCGGTGAGCAGGCAGGGGGGCGGGCATCGCCCGTGGGGAGGAGGCCAGCCGGGGGATGGAATGCCCAATCTCTTCCGAGGAGGAGACGGCATGGTCTTGCCCGGCAGGGGAATGAGTTGGAAGGAGTTCTTCAAGTCCCTCAAGGATGAGTGGGCGCGGGACAACGTGGGCAACGTAGCGGGGGCGCTGACGTTCCAGGGCATCCTCGCGCTGTTCCCCTTCCTGCTGTTCCTGGTGTCCCTGGCGGGCCTGCTGATTGACCCGCATCAGGCGCAGCAGCTCATCCACGAGCTGTCGAAGGTGGCGCCGCAGGAGGTGACGAAGATTCTAGGCGAGCGCCTGGATGCGTTGGCGACGAGCAATCCCGTGGGGCTGCTGACCGTGGGTGGCGTGGGCGCGGTCTGGGCCGCGTCGGGCGGCGTGGTGGCGCTGATGGAGGCGCTCAACACGGTCTACGGCGTGGAGGAGAAGCGCCCGTTCTGGAAGAAGCGGGGCATCGCGCTCCTGACGACGTTGGGGACGGCGCTGACGGTGGTGCTGGCGGCCATCATCGCGGTCGTGACGCCGGCGGTGGCGAGCAGGCTGGGCGACCCCCTCCAGGGCATCGTGCTGTGGCTGCGCATGCCGGTGGCGGGCCTGCTGATGATGAGCCTGCTGGCGGTGCTGTACTACGTGCTGCCGGACGTGAAGCAGAAGTTCAAGTTCATCACGCCGGGCTCGGTGGTGGCGGTGCTCATCTGGGTCGCTGCGTCGTGGGCGTTCTCGCGGTACGTGGCGAACTTCGGCTCGTACGACGTGAACTACGGCGCGATCGGCGGCGTCATCGTGATGCTGCTGTGGATGTGGATCTCCTGCCAGGTCATCCTGCTGGGGGCGGAGATCAACGGCATCCTCGAGCACAAGTCGCCGGAGGGGAAGTCGCCGGGCCAGCGCGATCCGGATGCGCCGGGACCGAACGTGACGAAGACGGAGGCGGAGGAGCAGGGCGCGAACCTGCCCGGCGCCACGGACTTCCGGCCCACTTCACCCCAGCCGGCCTACGAGAGCCGCCCGGTGGCGCTGGGCAAGACGCCCCTGGCGGCGGCGGCGAAGTGGGCCGCGGGCGTGGGCCTGGGCGTGTTCCTGATGCGCCGCAAGTCCACGGCGCGGTAGCTATCGAGCCGAATAGGAATGGGTCAGGTCGATGACCAGACGTTCCACGGCTCTGGGGATGGCGATGTCGATCCGGCCCAGATTCAGGTCGGCGGGGGTGACCTGGTAATGAATGGTGCCGAACTCGTCATCGAAGATGAAGTCGTCGTTGTCGAAGATGGAGATCTCGATGGGGTAGCGGAGGAGGTTGGAGGTGATGACCTCGCAACTGCCCGTCCTCCATCGAGGCTCCCAGCTCTCACTCTCCTCGGTGCGGGTGCGCTCGGAGGTGGATGGGCAGCGCATCTCCACGACGACATCCGGCGGTGAGCCATCGGAGTCCCACGCCTCCCCATTCGCCGGGTCGACTTCCGCGATGACGGCCCAGCGGGGCTGCACGCGTGTCCTCATCACCCCCGCGAAGCACGCCTGTTGATCCAGCCGGCAGACACTGCCGTCCGCGCAGCGCTCACAGGCGCCGCCGTTGGGACCGCACTCGGAGTCGCCGCGGTAGACGACGCACTCGTTGTTCGCGGAGCAGCAGCCGTCCCCGCAGTTCTCCGGGGTGCAGTCGAAAGGACCGCAGGAGACGACGGCCAGCGCGCACGTCAGGGTCAGCAGCAGGAAGCAGGCGTTCTTCATGACGGCGGCGAACGCTAGCAGACGGGGCGCCTACTTCGGGGTGACGGCGCTCATGATGAACTGAGGCAGGAGCTCCTCCCGGAACTTCCGCCAGACGGCCGAATTGTTGTAGTTGCCTCCCGTGAACATCACGACGAGGTCGAGCTCGGGGATGACCATCACGAGCTGTCCTCCGTTCCCTCCGGCCTCGTATTCCGAGTACACGTGGTCACCCACGCGGAACTCGTGGCGCCACCAGGCGTAGCCATACGTTCGCCCGGGCTCCATCGTCGCGTGCTGGGCGGTGGAACGCTCCACCCAGCGCTGGCTCACGACGCGCCTTCCATTCCACGTTCCTCCGCCGAGGTAGAGCTGCCCGAGCTTCAGCGCGTCGCGTGGACGCATGGAGATGCCACCGCCCAGGTACTGCTCTGTGTCGGGCATCAGGTTGACGTGGTAGCCGCGCATCTGGAGCGGCCTGGCGACATGCTTCTCGAAGAACTCTGGAATCCACGTGCGGGTGGTGTTGCGGAGCACTCCGCCCAACAGGTTGATGTTCGCGGAGCAGTACACCGCCTTCTCACCGGGCTTGCGCACCATGGGGAGGTCCAGCGTGTATTTGTACCAATCCGGCACACTGTCATCGATCCGGTCCTCGTTTCCTGGAGAGGCCTGGTCGTTGTCGTCGCAGGCCAACCCCGTCGACATGGTCATCAGGTGCGCGACGGTGAGCTTGCGCTTGTTCGCGTCCAGGTTCGAAATCTTCCCCTTGTATTCAGGGAACAGCGAGACCACCGGAGTGTCCACGGTGAAGGGGGCGCCCTGATCCAACGCGATGCCTATCATCAGGGAGGCGTAGGTCTTCGACGCGGAGCGCAGGTCATGCGGGCGTTCCTTGTCGAAGCCCCGGAAATACTCCTCGACGACCAGCTTCCCGTGGCGCGCGATCAGCAGCCCCTGGATGGCGGGCGCCGGCTCCTGTCCTGGCTCCTGGTCGAGGATGCGCTGCACGAGCTGTTGGATGGGCTCGACCTGCATCCCGACGTCGGCGAGTGACGCCGTGGCCCAGCCATCCTCTTCACCCACGGGCTTCTGGTAGACGTAAGGGCCCGGGGCGGGCGTGCGCGCGTAAAGGCCCACGGCCTCGGACCGCGTCCGGCGCGTGAAGTCGAAGGTCGCGTCCAGGAACGGATGGACCAAGGACAAGCGTCCTGAGTCCGCATCGAACGTGCCTTCAAGCCGAGGGTTTCCGGCCACGGGGGTGAGTTGGACGGCGCCGTCCCGGAGCTGGACCTGGAACAGCATCCGGTTGCCGAAGTTCCGTTCAGGGTTGCGGATGAACGCGGCCACGGAGCCGTCGGGTTGCTTCTGAACCACCAGATACAGTGAGAAGCGATCCTCCAGGGGCGCCACCACCCCGCGCCAGACGCCGGTCTGGAGCGCGCGAAGCTCCACGGGCGTGGCGAACGCCATGCCGTTGCTCATGGTCCGCGGCTGGATCCAATGACCCGCGATGCTCGTGCCGTCCTCCGCCAGGGTCGCTCGCAGCTCGCCCTGACCATCGGGAAGGACGACGGAGACCTTCCGGCCGTCGACCCGGGCCGGGAGCTCGAATCCCGCGATGCGCGCGGACCAGGTGCTCTCGCGACGCACCAGGGTCAGCTCCCCACGGACCTGGGGCCCCATGACGCGTTCGCTGCCCCAGAGGCCCACGAGCTGCTCCGCGGGATCCTCCTGGAGGGGGACAGCGCCGACGTGAAGGGGAAGCAGCAGCAGGATGCCGAGGAGCCTGCGGGCGCCGAACAACGGAGAGGGGGGGATCGTCATGCCCATGTGTAGCGACACGGCCCCGCTCCGTTTCGATTGCACTCCCTACGATGTTTCAGGCGGCTCGATGAAGACGGACCGCCTCCCACGCCCGCTTTTGATCCGGTACAGTTCGTCGAAAATATGACAGACCTGCTCGATCCTGGTTCCCAGAGTTCCACGCCGGAGACCTTCGTCAGCGACTTCTCCGTTCCGGAGGGGCAGCTCACGTTCGATGCCGAAGGGCAGGAGACGAGGGGGGCCTACTTCAGCCGCAAGGCCCACTGTCCCGGAGGCGCTTCGGGGGTCACGATTGGCCGCGGCTACGACATGAGAGAGCGGACCCAGGAGTCCGTCGTCTCCGATCTGATCGCCGCGGGTGTGCCCCGGGGGGACGCCGAACTCCTCGCCCAGGGCGCGAAGCTGACCGGCAATGAGGCGGCCCACTTCATCGCCAGGGCTGATGTCAAAGTCATCCAGATTTCACCGATGGCGCAGAAGAAGCTGTTCAGCGCCGTGTATGGCCAATACGCCGCGGATGTGAAGCGCATCTCCAGCAAGTCAGACACGGTCGCCAAATATGGCAACGTCGACTGGGAGAACCTGGACCCCGCGATCAAGGACGTGGTCGTGGACCTGCGGTATCGAGGTGACTACACGCCCGCGACCCGCAGGGAGATTCAGGAGATCATCGCCCACAACGACCTCCAGGGCCTTTATGACGTGCTCTCCAACCAGGCCAAGATGACCGGCGAGTGGGGCGTTCCCCGGGATCGCTTCGAGCGGCGCCGGGACTACCTGGCGGCGGCATTGAAGGCGCATGGCAACGGTGAACACGTCGGTTGAGGCGGTGCACGCTCACGGCTTCTTGGGTGTCGTGGTGGGGGGAGCGGTCGGGGCGGGATCCACCAACTTGCCCCAGTCGATGTCCGAGTCGATGTCCGCCATCTTCCCGGTGATCCGTTGCGGCCGGGCCTCCTTTCGGAGGTCGCCAGGGTGGACAACGCCGAAGGGCAGCTTGATGGCCTCCGTCGCGTCGCGCGCCTTGAGCGCCTTGTCGCGGCTGGCGCGCAGCTCCACGTTCTTTCGCTGCACTCCGCGCGCCGCGTCGGCCCGATCCAGAAGGCGCTCCCGCCGCATCTTCAGCTCATCGCGTTCCGGGCCGTCCTTCAGCTTCGAGATCTCGCGCTGCACATCGGCGGCGGCGGCCTCGAGCTCGCGGACGAGCGTCGGGTCCTTCACCCGAGGGTCGCTCTCCACCGACTGGATCTCGGCCTCGGTATCGTGGAGATGCTTGGCCGCTGTCGCCGACGCGGCCTCTTTCTTGTCCTTTGCCGCCTGGTACGTTGGGTCCAGCTTTGCGTAGTAGGCGCGCATGTTCGCGTCGAACAGTCTGGCGTTGGCGCTCAGGGGGCGCAGCCGCTGGTAGAGGCGGACCAGCGCCTCCAGGTCGTCGCCCTGGTTCACGCCGCCGAGCACGGCGCGCTGTCCCGGATCCAGGTGGGTCCCCAGCGAGGCCATGAAGGACTGATTCTTGTCCCGGAGCCACGCGTGGAGCTTCTTCCGGTTCACCGGCCCCTTGAGCCTCTTCCCCTTGATGAAGTCCTCGTTGTCCTTCGCCAGTTTCGTTGCTGCCGCGCCAGTGGGGCCCGGCAGCATCCCGGCCGCGGTGGTAGCGGGCCCCGTGTCGGGTGTCACCCGCGAGACGTGCGTCACGGGTGTGACGAAGGGGGCCAGGTTGTTCGCGGGGTTGGGCACGAAGCGGTCGCCCAGGTTCGCCCGATGCTGCACGCCGCCGGTGTCGGGCCGCGGCTGGCTCCAGACGATGGCCACGCGGAAGCGGGCGCCGGGTGGCGTTTGGACGAGGTCTTTCCCCGTCTCCCAGTGAGAGAAGATGACGCTGTGCCCACCGCCTTCCGAGGCGTTGGCGTTGTAGATGTAGAGCCAATCTCCCGTTTGAAACTCATTGAATCTTTCGAAAGGAAGATGCGGTTGCCGGTAGAACCTCTCCCCTTTGCCGGGGGCCGCGGCCTCGGCCTTCTCCGACGCCTCCGCCTGCTTCGTTCCCGCGTGCAGCGGGCCCAGGCCGCAGGACGGCGGCTTCGCTGGAGCTGGCGACACCTCTTTGAGCGTCCCCTCCTGTCCGGTGCCGCAAGACGGGGGCGTCTCGACAACGCCCGGAGACTCATCGTCGGGGAGTTTCAGCTTCGAGACCCGCTTCGGGTTCGAGACGTCTATCTCCTTCCCCGTGGTGAACGCCGCGGCGCCCATGGGGTCGAAGGTCCCCATCACTCCCCCGGAGAAGCCGGCCCCGGGCGGTGTGGCGCCGGCGTAGTGGTGGACGATCTGCACCCAATGGAAGCAGTACTGCGCATGCACCCGCTGGTCGAACGAGCCGGGCCGGTAGACGCCGTTCGCGAGGATGTGGGCTGAGAGGAGGAGGCGCTGCTGCGCGGTGGTCTTCCCTTGGTCGGTGCCGTTGAACAGGCGGTCGGGGATGCGCCGGGCGAGGATGAAGTCCTGCAGCTTCTGGCGCTGGGTGTCCGTGAAGAGCGCCTGGAGCCTGGCGGGCGCCAGTGGGACCGGCGGCACGCCAAACACGTTCAGCACTCCCGCGAACTCCTTGTTGAAGAGGGGGGCGAACGCGTCCCAGACCGTCGTCCTTTGCAACGCCGGGTCGATGCGAGCCTCCAGCCGGGCGAGCTCATCGCGCAGGTGCTGCGTCGTCGCGTTGTCGGCCCCGGGACGCTGCCGCGCCAGCCAGCGGCGAATCCTCGCGATCTCGCTCTGGACTGCCCGCGGGTTTGAGTCATCGATGGAGCCTTTCAGTGACTGCGGAGCGTCCGTGCCGACGTCAAGGAGCGGCGTGTCCAATGGCTGTCGGTGGAGCGTGGTCGCGCCGCCCTGGAGGGTGTGCGCCAACTCGTGCGCCAGCAGCCGGTCTCCGGTGGCCGTCCCTGGCCCGTAGCGCCCGGCGGCGAAGACCACGTCGCTCCCAACGGCGTAGGCGTGCGCGCCCACCGCCAGGGCGCTCTCCGCGGCCCGCGCGTCGTCGTGCACGCGCACGGAGGAGAAGTCGGCGCCTCCGAAGCGCCCCTCCATCGCGGCCCGCGCGGCCGGCTCCAGCGGGCGCCCGGGCCGAGCGAGCACCTCGTGGACGACCGGCGGCGCGAGCGCGCGCGCCGTTCCCCCTCCGGCCTTCGCCCGGTGCGGCTCCGGGCCGATGGGCGCCGGTCGCGGCGCCCGCATGACCTTGTCGGCCACCGCGTCCGCCTCGCGCTCGAACGGATCCTCTGGGGAGCTGATCGTCAGCTTGCGCTGAGTCCGTGGCGGCATGATGGGGATGCTGGCGAAATCAAACCGGGAACCGGGCGCGACCGGCGGCGACAACTCGCCTCCCACGTCTGCGTCTGAAGCGGCGCGCCCGACGGCTGGGCGCTGTGATTCACGCTTCGGGGCAGGAGAGTGCTCCGAAGACGGACGCGGCTTCCGGTCGAACGCGAACATGGTGGAGGCCCCCCTCGTGAACGAGACCGCCGTTGAGCGGCGTCCGCGGAGTATAGGAGAGATGCGGGTCCTGGTGAGGGGGGGCGGGCGCAGGGAGGCAGAGGAAGGCCGCCGACGGGGCCGCGCAAGAGCTCGCCGTGCCCCGTCGTGACGAGCCGCCGTGATTCGTGAAACCTCCAGCCCACGCGCACGAAAACGCCGCCTCGCTTCCGGCGAACCGGAAGCGGGCGGCGCAGGCGCCACGGAAGTCCGTGAAACGGATTACCGGCGCTTGAGCGCGGCGTCCGAGTGCTTCTCCATGAACTCCGAGTAGGGACCGTTGAAGTCGAGCACGTCCTTGCCCGCCTCCAGGCTCCAGATGCGGGTCGCGACCTCGGAGATGAGCTCCTGGTCGTGCGTCACGACGATGACCGTGCCCTCGAACTTCGACAGGCCCTCCGCCAGCGCCGCGATGGACTCCAGGTCCAGGTGGTTCGTCGGCTCGTCGAGGATGAGCACGTTGTCCTGCATGATCATCAGCTTGGACAGCAGCACGCGCACCGTCTCACCACCGGAGAGCGTGTCCGTGTTCTTCATCCGCTCTTCGCCGGAGAAGAGCATCCGGCCCAGCACGCCGGAGATCTCCTCGTTGGTCAGCTTCTCGCTAATCTCCCGCAGGTAGCCGAAGCACGTCGTCCCCTTGTGGATGACGCCGTGGTGGTCCTGCGGCAGGTAGCCCACCGACGCCTGGTGGCCCCAGGTGATGGTGCCCGCGTCCGGCTCCAGCTGCCCCGCCAGCATCTTCACCAGCGTGGACTTGCCCACGCCGTTGCGGCCGATGACGCAGATGCGCTCGCCCTTGCAGACCAGCCCCGTGAACGGCTTGATGACCGGGACCCCGTCGAAGGACTTCTTCAGGCCCTCGAACATCAGCGTCTGACGGCCGCTGACCACCTTCTGGTCGAACCGGATGAACGGCCGCGCGATGTTCGAGCGCTTCAGGTCCTCCGTCTTCAGCTTGTCGATCTGCTTGATGCGGCTCTGCACCTGCGACGCGCGCGTACCCGCGTGGAAGCGCGCCACGAAGTCCTGCAGCTGGGCGATCTTCTTCTTCTTCTCCGCCGTCTCCGACTCCACCCGGGTCCGCAGCTGCGACTTCTGCCGGACCATGTCGTCGTAACCCCCCGTGTACTGGATGATGGTCTCGTAATCGATGTCCGCGATGTGCGTGCAGATGGAGTTCAGGAAGTGCCGGTCGTGGCTGATGGTGATCAGCACGCCCTCGTACACGTGGAGGAAGTTCTCCAGCCACCGGATGGAGTCGATGTCCAGGTTGTTCGTGGGCTCGTCGAGCAGCAGCCCCTCGGGCTTGCCGAACAGCGCCTGCGCGAGCAGCACGCGCAGCTTCAGGCCGCCCGTGAGCTGCCGCATCGGCCCTTCGTGGAAGCTCTCCTCGATGCCCAGACCCGCGAGCAGCGTGGCCGCGTCGCTCTCCGCCGAATAGCCGTCCTCTTCCGCGATGACGCCTTCCAGCTCACCCAGCCGGTTGCCGTCCTCCTCGGTGATGTCCGCCTTGGCGAGCAGCTTGTTCTTCTCGTCCATCGCCGCCCACAGGTGGCGGTTGCCCATCAGCACCACGTCCAGGACGCGGTCGTTCTCGTAGCGGAAGTGGTCCTGGCGCAGGATGCCCAGCTTGCGCGGGCGGATGATGTCGCCCATGTCCTGCTCCTCGTCACCCGCGAGGATCTTCATGAACGTGGACTTGCCGGCCCCGTTCGGACCGGTCAGGCCGTAGCGGCGGCCCGGCGAGAAGGCGACGTTGACCTCCTCGAAAAGCTTCTTGGGCCCATAGGCCTTGGAGACGTTGATGACGTTGAACATGGCGGCGGCTTGTAACGGAAATGGCGCGGCGACCCAAGACGCGCGGTGAATCGAGGCCCGGCAGCGTACCGGAGGACCCAATGTAACCGCCGGCCCGCCCCGGAAATGCCGGCTTCCCTCGCCCCCCGGTCCGTCCCCCATGTGCCCCAGGTAGGGAAAGTGGCGCCCCCGCCGGGCCGGGCCGGGAGGGGCGTCCCCCTGGAGGCCGGGCAGGCGTCCCCAGGAACCGGGTGCCTCCAGGCGGGCGGGCTGGGTATAAGGCCCGACAATGGCCGTCCGCTTTGAACTCCTGAACACCGACCCCACTGGCGCCCGTACGGGCATCCTGCACACCCGCAAGGGGTCCTTCCCCACGCCGATGTTCATGCCGGTGGCCACCCACGCCGGCTTCCGCCACCTCGCCATGGAGGAGGTGAAGGAGACGGGGGCCAAGGTCCTCCTCGCCAACACCTACCACCTGATGCTCCGGCCCGGCCCGGAGGTCTTCGAGCGCTTCGGCGGCATCCATCCGTTCATGGGGTGGGACGGCGCGGTGCTCACGGACTCGGGCGGGTTTCAGATCTTCTCCCTGCCGGAGGACCGGCTCATCACGGAGAAGGGCGCGCACTTCCGCAGCTTCTACGACAACAGCCGGCGCCTCCTGAGCCCCGAGTCGAGCATCGCCATGCAGCAGGCGATCAACTCCGAGATCATGATGGTGCTCGACGTGTGCATCGACTCGCGCACGGACGAAGCGGGCACCCGCGAGGCCATGGAGCGCACCCACCGCTGGGCCGTGCGCAGCCTCGCCGCGAAGGAGCAGCGCGCCACGGGGCAGGCGCTGTTCGGCATCGTCCAGGGCGGCGTCCACCCGGCGCTGCGCGACGAGAGCGCCGCGTTCCTCACGAAGCTGCCCTTCGACGGGTTCGCCATCGGCGGGCTGGCGGTGGGGGAGACGAAGGTCGAGCGCGACACGATGACCGAGCGCGCCACCGCGTCCCTGCCCAAGGACAAGCCGCGCTACCTGATGGGCGTGGGCACTCCCACGGACCTGCTGGAGGCGGTGCTGCGCGGCGTGGACATGTTCGACTGCATCATCCCCACCAAGATGGCGCAGCAGGGGTACGCGTACACGTTCCAGGGGCTCGTGCGCATCACGCGCACGGCATACCAGCTGGAGGACGGTCCGCTGGACCCGGAGTGCGACTGCTACGTGTGCAAGCGCTACTCGCGCGGCTACCTGCAGCACCTGATGCGCGGCAAGCACCACCTGGGCTCGCGCTTCCTGTCGGTGCACAACGTGCGGCACTACCAGAAGCTGATGGAGCGCATCCGCGAGGGCATCCTGCGCAATGGCTATGCGCAGACGTACCGCGAGCTGAAGGCCGCCGTCGCCACGCCCAAGGACCTGAAGGACGAGGCCGCCGCCAGCGCCGCCACGTTGAAGGAAGTGGGCTGAGCCTCGGGCCCGTGTCCCGTCGCCCGCCCTCCGGCCGGGGCGACGGGACGCGAGAGGCAACAGCGGTGCGGCGGGACGTGGCCGGTTAGCCTGCGAGGTCCGGGCGTGGCCCGGCTCACCGCCGCATGGACTCCCGCGTCGCCACCCTCCTGAGTCACGTCCGCGCCAACGCGGAGAACCGGCCCGGCGTGTACCGCATGCTCGGTCCCGCCGGAGAGCTGCTCTACGTGGGGAAGTCCGTGCGCGTGCGCACGCGGCTCCTGTCGTACTTCCGCGCGGAGGAGGGGGAGAAGGCCGCGGAGATCATCGCCCAGGCGCACCGGCTGGAGTGGGAGTACACGGCCAGCGAGTTCGCGGCGCTCCTTCGTGAGTTCCGGCTGATCAAGAGCCACCGGCCGCTCTACAACGTGGAGCACAAGCGCGACCGCGCGCACTGCTTCCTCCAGCTCACGCGGGAGGAGGTGCCCCGGCTGCGCGTGGTGGGACAGCCCGGCGGCGGGAGCGCGGAATACTTCGGGCCCTTCCACGGCCGGCACACCATGGAGGACGTGGTCCGCGCGGTGAACGACCTGCTGGAGCTGCGCGATTGCCCCGCGCGGACGCCCATGCGGCTGGCGGATCAGCTCCCGCTCTTCGCGCTGAAGGACGACCCGAGGTGCCTGCGCGGGCAGACGGCGCGATGTCTGTCGCCGTGCGCGGCAGGGTGCTCGCAGGTGGAGTATCTGGAGCGCGTCGCGCTGGCGCGGGCGTTCCTCAACGGAGAGTCGGACCGTCCGCTGGTCATCCTGCGCGAGCGGATGGCCCTGGCGGCGCGTCGCCTCCAGTTCGAGTACGCGGCGGAGCTGCGCGACCGCGCCGAGCGGCTGGAGAACGTGCGGGCGTGGATCGTCGAGCTGGGGCGCACGCTGCGGCGGCTCTCGTTGGTCTACACGGTGCGGGGGCACGGCGGAGCGGACCGGGCGTATGTGCTGCGGCGGGGACGCATCCGCGCGGAGGTGCCTGCGCCCCGGACGCCGCGGGCGCACGCGGACCTGGAGGCGCGGGTGCGGGACATCTTCTCGGTGCCGGAGCCGGAGGCGATTGGACTCCGCGCCCAGGAGGCGCAGGAGGTGATGCTCATCGCGAAGTGGTTCCGCCTGCATCCCGGTGAGCTGGAGTCCACCGTGCCCGCGCGGACGGGGGACGGGAGCGACGAGGCGCTGGCGGAGGCCCGGGATGCGCTGGCGCGCACGCTGGCGCGCACCGTGGCGGGGCCGGGGGCGGACGGGGCCGATGCCTCGGGCGGTGGTTTCAGCGCAGGTTCCGGATGATCCGGCAGGGATTGCCGGCCGCGAAGACATACGGCGGGATGTCCCTCGTCACCACGCTGCCCGCGCCGATGGTGGACCCTTCCCCGATGGAGACCCCCGGGCAGATGATGGTGCCGCCGCCCACCCAGACCTTGGAGCCGACGGTGATGGGGCGGCCCAGCTCCGGGCCCTGGATGCGTTCGTCCGGATCCAGCGGATGCGTGGCCGCGTAGAGCTGCACTCCGGGGCCGAGGGACACGTCATCTCCCATCGTCACCGTGTTGCAGTCGAGGATGACGCACTGGAAGTTCATGTAGACGCGCGCGCCCAGGCGGATGTGCTCGCCGTAGTCGCAGAAGAAGGGCGGTTCGATCCACGTCCCTTCGCCCGCCGCTCCCAGCAACTGGCCGAGCAGGCTCTCGCGTCGCGGCAGGTCCTCCTCGGTGGAGGCGTTGTAGGCGCGCAGGAGCTTGCGCGCGCGGGCCCGCTCGGCCACCAGCTGGGGATCCGCCGCGACGTACAGCTGGCCCGCGAGCATCTTCTCTTTTTCCGTCCGTGCCATGACGGGCAACGTAGTCACGCCCTCCGGCGCGATGCTGAACACCCCGAGGGAAGGAAGCCCTCGGGCGGGTGACACCGAACAGGCGGGCCAGCGAGGATGCGGGACATGAGGATCGAGCGGGTCGAGGAGACGCTGGAGCGCATCCGTCGTGAGGTCGCGCTGACGCCTGACGGCGTGCTGGCCTTCGACGGGGACGGCACGCTGTGGAGCGGGGATGTGGGCGATGACCTGTTCCTGGCCCTGCTGGAGCATGGCGGCGTGCGGCCCGAGGCCCGCCTGGAGATGGAGCGGTTGGGGGCTCGGCACGGCGTGGAGGGGCATCCGGACGCGGTGACGCTGGCGCGCGCGCTGTTCGCGGCGTTCGAGGCCGGGCGGCTCCCGGAGAAGGCCACCTACGAGATGATGGCGTGGATCTTCGCGGGCTGGCACGCGGAGGAGGTGCGCGGCTTCGCCCACGACGTGGTGTCACGCCGGGGCGTGGCCCAGCGCATCCATCCGGAAGCCCGCCGCGTGGTGGAGTGGGCGCGGGGGCAGGGGGTGGATTGCTACGTGGTCAGCGCGTCGCCTCGCGCGGTGGTGGAGGCCGCGGTGAAGGAGGTGGGCATCTCCTCGGAGTTCGTCCTGGCGTGCACGCCGAAGGAGGAGGCGGGACGGTTGCAGACGTCCGTCTTCGAGCCCGTGCCCTACGGCCCCGGAAAGGTGAACTGCTTGAGGCAGCGCACGGACCGGCCGCTCTGCGCCGCGTTCGGGGACAACGTGTTCGACCTGGATCTGCTCGCGGCGTCCCGCGTCCCGGTGGCCATCCGCCCCAAGGTCCGGCTGCGCGAGCGCGCGGCGGAGCTGCCTGGGCTGGTGCAACTGCACGCCGAAGAGGCTTGAGTCATCCGCGAACGGCTCCGCGGGGACCGGCCGCCGGGCGGGGACAGCGGCGTTCCGTGAGGGCCGGATGTGTCCGCGCGGCGCGGTCGCATCCGGTGGGTGCGGGATGCGACCGCTCGCCGCTTCGTGGAGGCCCACGAAGCGGCGTCACTCTGGCGCGACCTGGAGTCAGCTCCCCGACACGGGGACGAACTCCACGCGGCGGTTCGCGCTGCGGCCTTCCGGTGTTTCGTTGGACACGCGCGGACGGTCGGGGCCGTAGCCCTTCGCCTCCATCCGCGAGCCCGCGATGCCCTTCTTCATGAGATACGCGCGCACCCGGTCCGCGCGCTGCTGGCTCAGCGTGCGGTTCGCGTCCTCCGGACCGCTGTTGTCCGTGTGGCCTTCAATCCGGATCGCGAGCTGGGGATTCGCCTTCAGGTAGGCCGCGATGTCGTCCAGCTGCCGCTGCTCGTTCTCCTGGAACTCCGACTGGTTCACCGGGAACTGCACGATGTGCTCCAGCGGCGACTTCGTCTCCACCGGGGCGGGCTGCTCCTCGGGCGGCGGCTGGGGCTTGGGCTCCTCGGGCGGCTTCTGCTCCTTCACGGGGCAGCCGCGCTCCGCCGCGGGGCCGGCCTCGTGGGGGCACGCGTCCTCGTCGTCCGGAACGCCGTCCTGGTCCGCGTCCGGCGGCGGGCAGCCGTTGTAGCGGGCCGACCCTGCCTGCGACGCGCACTGGTCCAGCCGGTCCACCACGCCGTCCCCATCCGTGTCCTTGTCCGGGCAGCCGCCGTTGTCCACGGAGCCGGCCTCCAGCGGGCAGCGGTCCTGCCCGTTGGGCACCGAGTCCCCGTCGTCATCCAGGTTCGGGCACTGCGCCGGGGTGTGGCTGCGTCCATCCTGGCAGCGGTCCACCGGCTTGGGCTCGTTCGCGTACGCGATGCCCGCGGCCAGGCGGAACGACGGCGTGCCTGGGATGTCCGTGAAGCCGTGCCCCGCGAGCGCGAAGGCCTCGAAGCCGTAGGCCACCGGCAGCCGCAGGCCGCCCAACAGCTCCAACGCGACGTCGGACTGCACCAGCGACTCCGCGGCCTGGAGCACGACCTCGCCCCGCAGACCCTTGCCGCGCGTCGCCACCACCAGGCCCTGCTCCAGCTCCGTGCCGACATCGCGGCCCGGCTCGACTTCCCGCGAGCGGATCCGCACGCCCGCGCTGAGCCCCAGCGCCAGGGGGCCCACCTCGCGGCTCACCGCCACGCGAGGCGCGACCTGGAACCCGGCCCAGCCCTGCTGACGGCCGAACGCGTCCGCGGTGCCGCCGGGCAGCCCGATGTCCAGGCCCAGGCCCAGGAACACCGGCGCGCCTTCCTCACGCCGCAGCAGCTCGAAGCGCGCGCCCAGCTCGGGCGTTCCCAACCCGAAGGAGTCCGGCGCCGTCACGCCGACCAGCTGCTCCGCGCCATGACCTCCCTGGGAGATGATGACGGGCAGTCGCGCGGACAGCTCCAGGCGGTCCACCGGGGACCACGCCCCCGCGAGCCACCCCGACGTGCGGTAGTGCAGGATGGAGCGCTTGAGCCCATCACTGCCCTGGAGCAGGAGGATGCCGCGCTCGTAGTTGGCCATGAGGAGCAGGCGGTAGCCGCCCTCGGGGAGCACGCGGCCGGTGTCCACCAGCATGGAGTCCGTCGCCGCGGGCTGGAAGCGCAGGCGCTCCAGGTCCAGCGGGACGAGGGGACTGGCGACACTCTGTCCGAAGGCGGCGGGGGCGACGGCGGTGGCCAACAGCGCGGCCAGCGCCCAGCTCTGTGCCTGGGTACGCAAGGTGAGGTCCATTCGAGAGAAGAGGGAGCGCATGGGTCAGTTCCCCCGCGCCGGGTTCTGGCGGCGGCGCGAACCGCTCCATGCCGCCAGCACGACGAGGATGGCCAGCGCGGAAGCGCTGCCGCCGCTGCTGTCACAACCGCCGCCCGCGATCTCCACCACCTCCGCCTGGACACGGACCTGGAACGTGCACTGCGCGGAGTTGCCGGCGTCATCCGTGGCGGTGACGGTGACTTGCGTGGCGCCCGGCGAGAAGGTGCTGCCCGACGCGGGCGAGGACGTCACGGACGGCGAAGCCGTCACCGCGTCCGTGGCCGAGGGCGTGAACGTCACCGGCTCCCCCGGCGCCACCGTCACGTTCGCCGGACAGGTCAAGGCGGGCGGCGTGGTGTCCCGCACGGTCACTCGGAACGTGCACGACACGCCGCTGGCCGGGAGCGTGGCCGTGACGGTCGTCGCTCCGAGCGGGAAGCGCGTCCCCGAGTCCTGCGAGTAGCTCACCGGCAGGCCCGCCGGGTTGGGCACCGCGGGATCGTAGCTCACGAGCGCTCCGTCCGGCCCCGTCGCCTCGGCGGTGACATCCGCGGGGCAGGAGAGGGTGGGGGGCGCGCCTTCCGTGATGGTGAGGGTCACGGTGGCGACGTTGCTGTCCTGGAGGCAGTCCCTGACCCGGAACGCGAAGGTGTCGGTGCCCGTGTAGCCCGGCGCGGGCGTGTACGTGAGGGCGGGGGGCGTTCCGCTCAGCGTGCCGTGCTGGGGCGGCGTCACGACGGTCCAGGTCAACACCTGACCGGCATCCGGGTCGCTGCCCCCCAGCGTCACGGCCACGGCCGTGTCCTTCTGCGTGGCGGCGGTCTGGTCCGGCGCGGTGGGCGCCTGGTTCGCGACGACCTGCACCGTGCGCCCGCCGGGGATGGCGTTGGCGAGGACGGTGAGCCCGTAGGTGCCCAGCGGGACGCCCGCGGGGACGGTCACGGTCGCGCGGGTGGCGGAGGTGTCGCTGCTGGGGAGCGTCCAGAGGCGTCCGCCCTCGGCGGCGCTCAGGCGCACCAGGGGGAAGTCGGTCGGAGAGTCGGTGCTGTTGCCGCTGCTCGCGCCGGAGATGCCCCGGAACAGCAGGCCTTCCAGCACGGTCGGGCAGGCGGCGACGAGGGTCGCCGGGCGGGTCACCGTCGGCCTCCACGCGGGCTGCGCGCCGGTGTCGTCGAACAGCTCCGCGTCGGGCGCGCTCATGCCACCCACGACGAGGACCTCGCCCGAGGGCAGCGCGAGCGAGGAGAGCCCGCCACGCGTGGTGGGGGTGGCGACGGTGGTCCAGGCGCGCAGGAGGGGGTCGTAGACCTCCGCCGTGTCGGAATACTCGCCCGCCAGGGTCAGGCCGCCCGCGACCAGCACCTTGCCGGAGGAGGTCAGCGCGGCGCTGTGCAGCCAGCGCGGCTGCGCGAGCGGACCCACGGCCACCCAGGTGTTGGTGCCGGGGTCGTAGAGCTCCGTGGACGTCAGCTCGATGCCGCCCGCGATGCCGCCCGCCGCGAGCACCTGGCCCGACGGCAGCAGCGTCAGCGTCAGCTCATCCCGGGCCACGGCGAGGCCGGCCGCGGGCGTCCAGAGGTTGGAGACGGGGTCGTACAACTCGGTGGTGGCCAGCGCCGCGCCGCCGTCATCATGGCCGCCAACGATGAACACCTTGCCGTTGGACAGCAGCACGGCGCGATGCCCGGCGCGGGTGAAGGCGCTCGGGGCCGCCACGCTCCACGTGTCGGTGTCGGGCGTGTACAGCTCCGCGGTGTTCAGCGCGGTCGTGTTGCGCTGACCTCCGGCCACGAGCACCCGGCCGTCGGGGAGGACCGTGGCGGTGTGGAGGTGCCGCGGCGCCAGCAGCGGCGCGGTGGAAAGCCAGGTGTGGGTGGCGGGGTCGAAGCGCTGCGCGGAGGCGGTCGAGGTGCTCAGCTGCCGGCCGCCCGCGATCAGCACCTGTCCCGAGCGAAGCACGGTCGCGGTGGCGCGCTCGCGCGGAGTGTCGAGCGCGGGCAGGGCGGTCCAGGTGTTGCTCGCGCGGTCATACAGCTCCGCGGCGCTCGACGACCCGAAGAGACCGCGGCCCGTCGCGACGAGCACCTGGCCCGAGGGCAGCAGGGCCATCAGGGGATCGGTCCGGGGCGTCCCCATGGCGCCGGCGGGGGACCACGCGCTGACGGCGGGGTCGTAGACCTCCGTGGTCGCGAAGAAGCCGAGCACGGGCGTCCGGGCGGATCCGCCCGCGACGAACACCTTCCCGGAGGGCAGCAGCGTCGCGGTGTGGTTCTCACGGCCGGTGAGCATCGTGCCCGCGGGGGTCCACACTCCGGTCGCGGGATCGTAGAGCTCCGCCTCGCGCTCGGGAGCGGCCCCGCTGATGGCTCCACCGGTGACGAGCACCCTGCCATTGGGGAGCAGCGTGGCCATGTGGCTCGAGCGCGCGAACGCGAGGCTGCCCGTGGCCGTCCAGGTGTTGGCCACCGGGTCATAGAGCTCCGACTGCGCCGTCGCGCCGCCCGAGGCGAAACCGCCCGCGACGAGGACGCGGCCATCCGGGAGGAGGGTGCTGGTGGAGTAGTGCCGGCCGACCAGCAGGGGCGCGGCGCTGGACCAGGTGCCGGTCGCGGGGTCATAGATCTCGGCGCCCGGCACCTCGCCAAGCTCATTGATTCCGCTCACCGCGAGCACCCGCCCGTCGCGCAGCAGCGTGGCCATGTGCGCACCCCGGCCCACGCTCATGGAGCCGGTGGGCGTGAAGGTGTTGGTGGTGGGATCGTACAGCTCGGCCGTCGCGAGCCGGTTGACGCCGTTGCCTCCGCCCGCGACCAGGACCTTCCCCGAGTTCAGCAGCGTGAGGGTGGGGAGGAAGCGGGTCCGCGCCATGTCGCCAGTGGTGGACCAGGTGCCCGTGGCGGGGTCGTAGATGCGGCCCGACAGCGAGCCGTCGGTCATCGCCAGCACCTTGCCGCTGGGAAGCAGCACGGCCTCGGTGACGTTGCCCGTGATCCCGGGACTGCCCGCGGAGGACCAGGTGCCGGTGGCCGGATCCAGGAGCTCCGCCGTGGTCACGAACCCGGTCGTGTTGACGCCCGCGATGACCAGGAGCTTTCCGTCAGGAAGCAGGACCGCGGCGTGCTGGGCCCTCTCCACGGTCATGGGGGTGGTGGCGTACCAGGCCGGTGCCGCGGCCAGCCGGGAGTGCGCGGTGCGGGCGCCCTCCGCGACCGGGCGCTCATTGCCGCCACACGACAGCAGGCCCAGGCCCGCGAAAAGCATCAAGAGCCTGCCAAGGACCGCGCGCTTTGATCGCATCGAACGAACTCCGAGCCGCGAGGGCTGGCGCGAACGCGAACGTCCGGGACCAGCTCGACGTGAACAATCTCGGGCGGGGCTTATCAGTGCGTCGGGTGGATGGGCAACGCGTGAAAAAATCCTCTGGGATTGCTCAGCGGCCCCGGATCCTCAAGGGGCTGGCGGCGTGAGCTGCTCGCGGAGGAAGGTGGCCGCGGCGTCGAGGCTGGAGAAGACCACGGCCTCGGCTTCGCGTGGCTCCTGTGTGTCGGTTGAAACAATCCACCGATCCGCCTGCTCCCGTCGAAGACGCAGCGTCTTGAGCCACCCCTGGATGTTTCGCGGATCACGGGCCCGCTGGGTGGGAAGACTGACGAGGAGGGTGTCTTCGCCGAAGTCCCGGTGCCGGCGCGCATGGAAGCCCCGCGCCTTCAGCAGGTCCACCGTGCGGGTGAGCTCCAGACAATCGCGCATGGATTCGACCGCCGCTTCGAAGGTCCCGAAGTGGCGCTCCAGCATCTGCACCGGCAGGACCCTCCAGCCGTCAGGCGTCTCCCGGAGAATCACTGCGTCGCGATAGCCGACGACGGGCGGTGTCCCCGTGGCGAAACAGGGCAGGCTGACCATGACAGTCTGGCCTCCGCTCCCATCCCGGGCGATGGCCGCGAATCCCAGACGCCGAAGCACGTCGACCACGCTGTCACCGCGTTCGGGCGTCATGGCCCCCCCGAGACGATGCGCGTTGACGCCCGCGCTCAATCATCCGCTTCATCCATTTCGTGCGCCGCCGCGTTGAACAGGCCGAACCCTCCGGCCTCCGCGGCTGTGATTCCGGCCCTGCGCACCGTTGGCGAATCCGGCGTCTGTCCCACCGCCATCCAGCGGGGCGCGGCCAGCAGGATGCCGCCCCGGGGCAGCTCCGGCAGCAGGTGCTCCAGGTCCCCGATGATGAACTCCGCGTGTCCCACGCCCCGTGGCTCGGGCAGGCCCTCCGGCGGATGCCACGGGCCACCGTCCAGGTGGCCGAACGGAAAGCTCCCCGTGCCGCTCGCGCCGCCATAGCCGCCTTCCAGCAGGCGCCGCGCCCGCTCCGCGCCCCCCGCCACCGAAGGCAGGCAGACGCGCGTCAGCCAGTCCCAGGTCGCCGCGCCTTCTTGCACGGGCCAGTCCAGCTCCACCGTGTCGTCGGCCTTCGCCAGCAGCGCGTCGATGTACGCGCACGCCGCGCGCGGCCCCAGCACGCCGCCCTGGCGTGCCTCCTCCACCGCCGCCGACCACAGCTCCTCGCGGTAGTAGTGCGCGAAGTAGAACCCGGGCTCCTCCCAGTCCGCCCGGGTGCCGTGGGGCAGCTTCGCCAGCACCAGCCCGCTGGACAGGTACGCGGGCCCGGTGGCCCGGGGATGGAACTGGCTGAAGGCGGAGCGGAACACCCGCACCGCGAGTCCTGCCTCCTCCGTCGCCTCCAGCCCCTCCGGACAGCCCGCGCGCAGATGGAAGTCGTCGAAGCGCAGGAACTGGTCCACCCCGATGCCCACCGCGTTCTGGCACAGCGACTCCAGGCACGCCGCCAGGGGGTGCCCCGCGTCCACGCTGGCCGGCGCCTCCCAGGCCGCCGCCAGGATGGCCCGCGTGTGCGCATCCACCCGGAGCGACAGCCGCACCCGGCCCCCCGCGAAGTGCGCCTCCCCGTGACGGACGTCCTCCCCGTGGAGCCCGCCGCGATGTTCCTGCCCTGGAATCGTCATGCTAGGGACCCATCCTTTCCCACGCGTCCCTTCCAGGCCAGGAGCCTCACGTCCCATGTCCGAGCCCTCCCACCCGCGCGACGGCGACTTCGAGCTCGTCACCCTCCGCAACGGCCACCGCGCCGTGCGGCACCTGGGCCACGGGGAGGTCATGCACCCCGCAGTGGGGCCCTGGCAGGAGGCCCTGCGCCTCTACGTGGATCAACCCGGCCTCGCGGACCGCCTGCGCCAGCCGGGGCCGCCGCTCGTCATCCACGACGTGGGCCTGGGCGCCGCCACCAACGCCGTCGCCGCGCTCACCCGCGCCCGGGAGCTGGGCCCGGAGCGCGCCCGCGACCTGCATGTCGTCAGCTTCGAGGTGGACCTGGCCCCGCTGCGCCTGGCCCTCGCGGACGCGGAGGGCTTCCCCTTCCTCCAGCCCTTCCGCCCGGCCGCCGAAGCCCTCATGCGCCACGGCACCTGGGAGGAGCCCGGCCTCCAGTGGACCCTCCACCTGGGGGACGCGGTGCCGTACCTGGAGGGGGCCCTGCCCACGGCCGACCTCGTCTTCTTCGATCCGTTCTCGCCGGCGTCCAACCCGGACATGTGGACCGAAGCCGTGCTCGCCCGGGTGCGCCGCCACTGCCGAGAGGACGGGGAGGGCGCCCTGCTGATGACCTACAGCGCCGCCACGCCCACCCGCGTCACGCTGCTGCTCGCGGGGTTCTTCGTGGGGGCCGGCGTCTCCACCGGCACCAAGGGGGAGACCACCGTGGCCTCGACCCGCTGGGAATCCCTGACCACCCCGCTGGGGTCCCGGTGGCTCGAGCGCTGGGAGCGCTCCTCCTCCCGGGCGCCCCATGGGGCCACCCTCACGCCTGAGGTCGAGCGTCGCCTGAGGACCCATCCTCAGTGGCGTTGAGCGCCGACTCGGCGGGGGCCTCGCTCCAGCGCAGGTGGAACGTCGCCGCGGTGCCGTCGAACTCCTCCGGCAGCGCCACCACCCGCCAGCCCCCGCACAGCTCCACCGCCCGCGCCAGCAGGCCCGCCGCGAACGTCGGCTGGTCCGCCAGCACGTCGTTCATCCAGAGCTCCAACGCTGTCGCGCCGCGCTCCACGATTTTGATTTCACTGAAGTTGTTGCCGGCGCGAAAGCCCAGGTCCGCGCGCAGCAGCAGCCTCCGGGGACCGGCCAGCCGGCCCACGCCCAGCAGCGCGCGGCCAAAGAAGGTGCCGAAGTAGGCATCCATGAAGCGCTCGCCCAGGGAGTAGTACGCGGCCTCCGCGGGCACGCCGCCATAGACGTGGCCGGCGGCGATCCGCAGGAACTCCCGCCACTGCTCCAGCGAATAGGCGCGCTCCAGCTTGCGGTCGAGGTCCAGTCCGGCCCTCTTCAGGTGCTCGCGGCACGCGGGCGTCAGTCGGTTCTCCAGCGCTCGGACGAAGAGCGCTTCGACGGTCTGCGCGAAGACAAGCTTCTCAGGATTCATGGGGCGCACCCTACACGATGCCCCCCATGCGATGCTCCCCCACCTGTGTACTGACGTTCAGTGTCGCGATTCTCGAGTGTCAGGAAGCGCTCGCGCGCCGCACCCGTCGTGAACTCCGGGTGTTTTCCGACCTCAGTCCGACGGCTCGCGCCACGAGTCCCCGCAGCCACTGGTGCGCGGGGTCCCCGTCGAAGCGCTCGTGCCAGACCTGGATGATGTCGAAGGGGGGGATGGGCAGGGGCGGGGCCAGGACCTGGAGTGGATAGGTCTCGCTGAACGCGGCGATAAGGCGGCGGGGCGCGGTGAGGACGTGGTCGGAGCGCGTCACGACCAGGGGCGCGATGAGGAAGTAGGGCACGCGCAGCGCGATGCGGCGCGGGGGCAGGCCGCGTTGCGCCAGGGCCACGTCCACCGCGCCCACGCCGTCGCCGCGCGGGCTGATGAGGACGTGGGAGAGCTTCAGGTAGGTGTCCAGGTCCAATGTCCGGCGCACGGCCGGGTGGTCCTTGCGCACCACGCAGACGAAGTCCTCGGTGAACAGCTTCTGCTGGCGCAGGCCGGGCCCGGACTCCACGGGCGGCGTGACGACGACCAGGTCCACCTCGCCGGTCTCCAGGAGCGCGGGGAAGGTGCTGCTCTCCACGTGCCGCACCGACAGGTCCACGCCGGGCGCCTCGCGGCCCAGCAGCTCCAGCGCTCCGGGCAGGAGCACCGAGCCGAAGTAGTCGCGCGTGGCCACGGTGAAGCGGCGCGACGCGGTGGCGGGCTCGAAGGGGGGCTCGTTGCGCAGGGCGCGCTGCAGCTCCGCCAGCCCCCGCCGCAGCGGCGCGGCGAGCTGCTCCGCGCGCGGCGTCAGCACCATGCCGCCCCGGCCCCGGATGAGGAGCGCGTCACCCAGCAGCGCCCGAAGCTGCGCGAGCGCGTGGCTCATCGCGGACTGGGTGAGGCCCACGCGGGCCGCGGCGCGGGTGACGTGGGCCTCCCTGAGCAGCGCGTCCAGCGCCACCATCAGGTTGAGGTTGATGCCGGTGAGGTCCACCTCGGCGGGGGGAGGCGTCGGGGTTTCATGAACGCGGCGCATGGAGACATGCATAGCATGCAGTGGCCTCATGATGTGCCGGGGGGCACTGTGGTGCCATCTCGCTGTCGCTGGAGGCACCCCATGTCCATCGTCATCAACACCCCGAATGGCAACATCGGCCGTCCCCTCGTGCAGAAGCTGCTGAAGGCGGGCCGGAAGGTCACGATCATCGCCCGCGATCCAGGGAAGGTGGCGGACCTGGCGAAGCTGGGCGCGGCGGTGGTGAAGGGCTCCATCGACGAGAAGGCCACGCTGGACGCGGCGCTCAAGGGCGCGGAGGCGCTGTTCTGGCTGTCGCCCCCGCCGGCCCGGCCGGACTTCTTCACCTGGGCGACGGACGCGGCCCGGCAGGCGGCGGCCGCGGTGAAGGCGCACGGCGTGCAGCGCGTGGTGGTGCTCTCCAGCGTGGGCGCGCAGAACGGCGCGGGCACGGGCCCGGTGTCCACGCTCAAGCCCATCGAGGAGGCCTTCCAGGCGGCGGCGCCCCATGTCACCAGCCTGCGGGCGGGCTTCTTCATGGAGAACCTGCTGCGCGACGTGCACGGCCTGGCGAAGGCGGGCGCGCTCTACAGCGTCATGTCGCCGGAGCGGGCCTTCCCGATGGTGGCCGCGGCGGACATCGCGAGCAAGGCCGCGGAGGTCCTGACGGACGCGTCGTGGAAGGGCCACCGCTACGTGGGCGTGCACGGGCCCAAGGACCTCACCTATCCCGAGGTGGCCCGCATCCTCACGCAGGTGCTGGGGCAGCCCGTGAAGTACGTGCAGGTGGGGCTGGAGGACCTGCGCCACGGAATGACGGGCGCGGGCCTGCCGGGCTGGATGGCGGACACGCTCACGGAGATGTACGGCGCCATCAAGGAAGGCCGCATGGATGCGTCCGAGCCGCGCTCCCTGGACACGACCACGCCCACCACGCTGGCGGAGTTCGCCGGCGCCGTGCTCAAGCCGGTGGTGGAGCAGGCCCGCGCGTCGTAGTCAGAGCGCGGGGACGGCGGCGCGTCCGGCCGTCCGCCCGGATTCGGAACCGGACAGGGGACCCTCCCCCCTCCCGTCCTCTTCCTTCCAACTGGTGCACGATGGGGACCGTCCGGAAATTGATCCGGAATGGCCCCCACCGCAGAAGAGCGCACCATGGACGAGCAGCGCCCCGCCAGCCCCCCGGCCCGGACGGACCCCTCCATCGACCTGCTCCACCAGCGCACGCGCCATCCGCTGGAGGTCCTCTTCGCGCCCAGGAGCGTCGCGGTGGTGGGGGCGAGCGAGCGCGCCGGCAGCGTGGGCCGCACCGTGCTCTGGAACCTCATCAGCAGCCCGTTCGGCGGCACCGTCTACCCCGTCAACCCGCGGCGCCCCAACGTGCTCGGCATCAAGGCGTGGCCGTCCGTGCGCGCGCTGCCGGAGGCCGTGGACCTGGCCGTCATCGTCACGCCCGCGGCGTCGGTGCCGGACATCATCCGCGAGTGCGCGGAGGTCGGCGTCAAGGGCGCCATCATCCTCTCCGCGGGCTTCAAGGAGACCGGGTCGGAGGGCGTCAAGCTGGAGCAGGAGGTGCTCCGCCTCGCGCAGGGCGCGAACCTGCGCATCATCGGGCCCAACTGCCTGGGCGTGATGCGCCCCACGGGCGGCTTCAACGCCACGTTCGCGAAGGGCATGGCCCGGCCCGGAAACGTGGCCTTCATCAGCCAGTCCGGCGCGCTGCTCACCTCCATCCTCGACTGGAGCCTGCGCGAAGCCGTGGGCTTCAGCGCCTTCGTGTCCGTGGGCTCCATGCTGGACGTGGGGTGGGGCGACCTCATCGACTACCTCGCGGATGATCCGATGACGCGCTCCATCCTCATCTACATGGAGTCCATCGGCGACGCGCGCGCGTTCCTCTCCGCCGCGCGCGAGGTGGCCCTCACCAAGCCCATCATCGTCATCAAGGCCGGCCGCACCGCGCAGGCCGCGCAGGCCGCCGCGTCCCACACCGGCACGCTCGCCGGCAGCGACGAGGTGCTGAGCGCCGCCTTCCGCCGCGCGGGCGTCCTGCGCGTGGACTCCATCGAGGACCTGTTCCACATGGCGGAGGTGCTGGCCCGCCAGCCCCGGCCCTCCGGCCGCAGGCTCACGCTGCTCACCAACGCGGGCGGCCCCGCCGTGCTCGCCACCGACGCGCTCGTCTCCGGAGGCGGGGAGCTGGCCGTGCTGTCCGACACCACCCGCGCGCGGCTGGACGGCTTCCTGCCGCCCCCGTGGAGTCACGCCAACCCGGTGGACATCCTGGGGGACGCGGACGCGGAGCGCTACGCGAAGGCCCTGGAGACCACCGGCGCGGACCCCAACAGCGACGGCCTGCTCGTCATCCTCACCCCGCAGGACATGACCGAGCCCACCCAGACGGCGGATCGCCTCAAGGGCTACGCGAAGCTGCCGGGCAAGCCCGTGCTCGCGAGCTGGATGGGTGGCTCCGAGGTCGCCGCGGGCGAGCGCATCCTCAATGACGCGGGCATCCCGACCTTCAGCTACCCGGACACCGCCGCGCGCGTCTTCAACTTCATGTGGCGCTATTCGGACAACCTCGCCGGGCTCTATGAAACGCCCACCCTGGCGGAGGAGCCCACCGGCGGGGGCCGCGACGTGGCGCGCGCCCTGGTGGACGAGGCCCGCGCCGCCGGCCGCACCCTCCTGTCCGAATACGAGTCCAAGCGCCTGCTGGCCACCTACGGCATCCCCACCGTGGAGACGTGGCTCGCCACCTCCGAGGACGAGGCCCTGGAGAAGGCCCGCGGGCTGGGCTTCCCCGTGGTGCTCAAGCTGCACTCGCTCACGGTGACGCACAAGACGGACGTGGGCGGCGTGCGCCTGGACCTGCGCGACGAGGCCCAGGTGCGCCAGGCGTACCGCGCCATCCGCGACGCGCTCGCGGAGCGGGGCCTGTCGGACGCGTTCCACGGCGTCACCGTGCAGCCCATGGCGAAGCGGGACGGCTACGAGCTCATCCTGGGCAGCAGCCTGGACGCGCAGTTCGGGCCGGTGCTGCTCTTCGGCGCGGGCGGCACGCTGGTGGAGGTGTTCCAGGACCGGGCGCTCGGGCTGCCACCCCTCAACACCACCCTGGCGCGGCGGATGATGGAGCGCACGCGCATCCATCAGGCGCTCAAGGGCGTGCGCGGCCAGGCCCCGGTGGACCTGGGCGCGCTGGAGCGGCTGATGGTGCGCTTCAGCCAGCTGGTGGTGGAGCAGCGCTTCATTCGCGAGCTGGACATCAACCCGCTGCTCGTCTCCGGGGAGCGCATCGTCGCGCTGGATGCCCGCGTGGTGCTGCACCCGCCGGGCGTCACCGCCGCGGAGCTGCCGGGGCTCGCCATCGAGCCGTACCCGTACCAGTACGCGCAGTGGCTCACGCTGAAGAACGGCGAGCAGCTGATGGTGCGGCCCATCCGTCCGGAGGACGAGCCCGCCATGGGGCGCTTCCATCAGGCCCTGTCGGAGCAGACGGTGTTCATGCGCTACGCGGGCCTGATGAAGCTCAGCCAGCGCGTGGCCCACGAGCGGCTGGCGCGCATCTGCTTCAACGACTACGCGCGGGAGATGGCGCTCGTCGCGGAGCGGCGCTCGCCGGACTTGAAGGGCTCGGGGGAGATTCTGGCGGTGGGCCGGCTCACGCGCCTGCGCGGCACGAAGGACGCGGAGTTCGCCATCACCGTCAGCGACCCGGCGCAGCGGCTGGGCCTGGGAACGGAGCTGCTCCGGCGGCTCGTGGACATTGGCCGGGACTGGGGCCTGCGCCGCATCGTCGCGGACATCCTCACGCGCAACCGCGCCATGCAGGCCGTCAGCAAGAAGCTGGGGTTCACCCTCGTGGAGGACACGGAGCTCGCCCCGGACATGGTCAAGGCCGTGAAGGTGCTCGGCTGACCGTGCCCGGGGCGGTGCGTCCCCGAGGCGCTACACGTCGTCGCAGGGCGTGCCCAGCCGCGCGCCCGTGTAGACGCCCAGCTCGTTGTAGATGAAGGGCAGGTTCTCACCCACCGGCACGGCGCGCAGCTTCTGGCGCTTGCTCTTCACGACCCAGAAGGACGGCTCCTCGCGGTCCACCACGAGGCGCAGGTCGCCGCCCTGCGTGGAGAAGATCTCTCCCTGCGAGTCGGTGACGACGTTGAGCATCTTCTGCGGCTTCACCTGGCCGCGCTGGCCCGTGAAGATGCGGAAGCTCTTGTTGTCCGTGCCCAGGCCGCGCTCCACCAGGTAGTACGTGCCCTTGTCGTCCCGCAGCAGCGCGTACGGCTGGAACTTCATCGGGCTGGGGGTGAAGGTGGACTTGCGCAGGAGCTCCTTCGCCTGCTCCGCGGCCACCGGCTGCTGCGGCAGGGTGCGGTCCCCGCAGCTCAGCGTGCATGTCTTGGCGTCCTCGCTCAGCCGCAGGGCGGAGACCACCCGGTAGTCCACGCCGCGGAAGCTCTCGTTGGCCTTGGCGTTGAAGAAGCGGGGCTCGAAGAAGTCGCCCTGCGTGGCGTTGGGGTAGCCCACGGGGGCCACCTGCATGAACGTCTTGCCGTCGCCGTAGTACAGCTCTCCGTCGTGCTCCGGCGTCTGCGGCACGAGGACGGTGTAGTGGCCCTTGCCGTCCGTGCACACCTTGGTGGACTCCAGCACCATGCGCTCACGCAGCTTCTCTTCCTTCCCCCAGGGCGGATCCAGCGCGAGCGCGGCTTGCGGGGCCAGGACGAGCCCCAGGGCGATGACCATGCGTCGAAGTGTCATGTCAGTGGGCTTTCGTTCTAGAGGGTGTCGGTGAAGTAGGCGGTGGTGGCGTCGGGCTGGATCGTCTCGCCGTTCGTCACGGACCAGATGATCTTCTGGGCCTCCAGCTTCAGCGCGGCCTTGGGGTCCACCCGGCACTCCACCGTCTGGACCTTCTGCTGGATGGTGCGCTTCGCCTCATCGGAGCGCTCGCACAGCTTCTGGAGCGACTCCAGGGGGCCCGCGCAGTAGCTGCCGAAGGACATCTCGTTGATGAGCTCGTCGGTGATGGAGTCCCAGGCCACGGTGGAGGACAGCTTCGTGCCGCAGGCCTTGTTCGTCTCGGTCAGCGCCTCCGTCAGCTGGGCCTCCGCCTGCTGGGTCCAGAACTTGCGGTCGAACGCGAGCAGGGCCTGGTACTTCTTGTCGCCCTCCTGGTCCGCGTAGCGCGCGAAGACCTTCTCCACCTTCAGCGCCGCGGTCTTCCCCGTGTCCGGCTTCAGGTGCGTGTAGCCCGTGTGGTTCACGGCGCTGAGGACCAGGTCCTCATAGCCGCCCCGGTCGTTCACGGTGACGAAGCGCTGCCGGCGGCCGCGCCACTGGGTCCAGTACTCCATGCCCCGGTCGCGGCTGACGTGGGCGACCAGGACCTTGCCGTCCAGCTCACCCTGGGTGCCTTCGAAGGCCACCAGCGCCTTGTGCGCGTCGGCGGGCTCCAGCGCGATGACGGTGACCTGCTCGCCGGCCTCGTTGGAATACACCTTGCCCACGGTGGGCTTCGTGCCCGCCACGGGGCTGTCGGGCCGAAGGCCCCGGGAACACCCCAGGGACAACGCCACGATGCTCACTGCCAATAGAACTCTCACGGCCACTCCTTGAATGGGCAGGGACGCTGGAAGCAGCGTTCCGCGCGCCCGGGACGACCCTTCAGAGGTCGATTTCGTACTTCGCACAGTATTGTCGGACCCTTGGACGCTCCGTTGCCGGAACCCGGGTCCATTGTGCCCGCGCGTTCGCCAGGTCGTGCTGCTGGCAATACACGCGGGTGAGCAGCGCGTACGACGCGCCGGTGATTTTCGTCCGCTGGCTCCGCCGGATGTGACGCAGTGCTTCCGCCGTGTTCGACGCGTCCAGCGCCCGCTGCGCCGCGGCCAGGTCCTCGCGGACGCTGTCGGGCATCGACTCGGGGGCGCCCCGGGCTCCCTGGGGCTTGCCCTTGACGGCGACGGTGGGAGCCTCCGCTGGCTCGGTGGGCTGCTGTGACGGCTGGGCATCGACGGTCGGCGGCTGGCCCTCGGGCTCCATGGCCGGCGGCGGATCCACCGGCTTCGTCGGGTCCTCCGGGGGCGGGGTCACGGCCACGGCGGGCGGCGGGTCGGCGGGCTTCACCGGAACCACCGGGGCCTGTCCGGCCACGGCCGGAGCCGCGACCGGGCGCTTCCAGAAGAAGGCGGCGGAGAAGGCGACGATGACCGCCACGCCCACGGCGACGGCGACCGGCCACTTCGGCCGGGCGCGGGACAGGGGCTGCGCGGGAAGTGACTCCGTCCGGGGACTGGCGGGGGCCTGCGGCGCCGCATCATCGCTGCCCGCGTGGGGCCGCATGCCCACGGTGGGGATGTGCTCCTGGGGGAGCGGGCGGGGATGCATTGGCGTGGGGCCGTCGGAGGCGGTCCGGGGGCGCTCCTGCTTCGGCTCCCCGAGCGACTGCAGCGGGCTGCCCGTCAACTCCAGGATGAACGCGCCCACGTCCGGGTAGCGGTCCGCGGGCTTCTTCGCCATCGCGCGCGAGATGGCCGTCACCACGTGCGGCGGTGTCTGCGGGGCCAGCGTCAGCAGGGGCGCGGGCTCCAGGTGGACGATTTGATAGATGAGCTCCGCGATGTTGTCGCCGGAGTAGGGGGGCCGGCCGGCGAGCATCTCGTAGACCATGCAGCCGAACGCGAAGAGGTCCGTGCGCGCGTCCACGTCGCTGTTGTGGCCCATGGCCTGCTCGGGCGCCATGTACTGCGGCGTCCCCATCAGCACCGAGTCCAGCGTCTGCACCGTGCGCGAGTCGACGAGCTTGGAGATGCCGAAGTCGAGCAGCTTCACGCGCTCGCCCACCACGCCGCCGGCTTCGGTGGGCACGAGGAACACGTTGCCTGGCTTCAGGTCGCGGTGCACCACGCCCGCGCGGTGCGCCGCCTGGAGCGCCGCGCCCATCTGCCGGGAGATGGAGAAGACCTCCTCCAGGGGCAGCTGCTTCTGCTTGCGCAGCCGCCGCGACAGCCCCTCACCGCGCAGGTACTCCATCACCATGAAGGGCGTGCCGTCCTCCAGCGTGTCGAAGTCCAGCACCTCCACGATGTTCGGGTGCCCCAGCCGGGAGGCGATCTCCGCCTCGCGCCGGAAGCGCACCGCGACCTCCTCCGACAGCGCCTCCACGCCGTGCAGCACCTTGACGGCCACCTGCTTGCCCGGGAGGCGCAGGTGCCGGGCCAGGAACACGGCGCCCATGCCTCCCTTGCCCAGCACGGTGCCAATCTCATACGTCCCACGGAGGACCCGGCCCGTCGTCAGCGGTTCGGATTGCGCGGAGGTGGGTTCGGTAGGCTTTTGCATCGGCGGTCCAAATTCCTACTAAACCGGGCCGACACGATTGGAAAGCACCCGGGCCCCTCCTTCCCCCACGGGTCGTGCGAAAACGTCGCGAATCGCAGGTTCTGAGAGGGCGAGTCGCAATTTTCCAGTTGGGCGCGCATGCCACGTCCTAGAGTTCCCCGGCGATGGCCTCCTCCGAATCAAGCGCTCCTCTCGCCGCCCTGTTGCCGAAGCCCGGCGAGCCCCGTCTCGACGCCGATGAAATCCTCAACCGCTTCGTGGGCTACGTGGCCACGAACGGGCTGAGCCTGTATTCCGCCCAGGAGGAAGCCATCCTGGAGCTCTTGAGCGACAAGCACCTGTTCCTCAAGACGCCCACGGGCTCCGGCAAGTCGCTGGTGGCCATGGCGCTCCACTTCAAGGCCATGGCCGAGGGCAAGGTGTCGTTCTACACGTGCCCCATCAAGGCGCTGGTGAACGAGAAGTTCTTCGCGCTCTCCAAGGCGTTCGGCCCGGAGAACGTGGGCATGCTGACGGGCGACGCGAGCATCAACCGCGAGGCGCCCATCCTCTGCTGCACGGCGGAGATCCTCGCGAACCTGGCGCTCCGGGACGCGTCCGCGCGCGTGGACGCGGTGGTGATGGACGAGTTCCATTACTACTCCGACAAGGAGCGCGGCGTGGCCTGGCAGATTCCGCTGCTGGCCCTGCCCCACACGCAGTTCCTGTTGATGTCCGCCACCCTGGGGGACACGCACGTCATCGAGCAGAGCCTGGAGAAGCTCACCGGCCGCGAGGTCGCCACGGTGCGCAGCTCCGAGCGCCCCGTGCCGCTGGACTTCGACTACCGCGAGGTGCCGCTGCACGAGACCATCCAGGACCTCATCGCGCGCGGGAAGTACCCCGTCTACCTGGTGAACTTCACGCAGCGGGCCGCGGCCGAGCAGGCGCAGAACCTGATGTCCGTGGACTTCAACACCAAGGAGGAGAAGGAGGAGATCCGCCAGGCGCTGATGGACGCCCCCTTCGACACGCCCTACGGCAAGGACTTCCAGCGCTTCCTGCGCCACGGCATCGGCATGCACCACGCGGGCCTGCTGCCCAAGTACCGGCTGCTGGTGGAGAAGCTGGCGCAGCAGGGCCTGCTCAAGGTCATCAGCGGCACGGACACGCTGGGCGTGGGCGTGAACATCCCCATCCGCACGGTGCTCTTCACGCAGCTGTTCAAGTTCAACGGGGAGAAGCTCTCGACGCTGAGCGTGCGCGACTTCAAGCAGATCGCCGGCCGCGCGGGCCGCAAGGGCTTCGACACCGAGGGCAGCGTGGTGGCGCAGGCCCCGGAGTACATGATCGAGAACATCCGCCAGGCCGCGAAGGAGGCCGCGGGCAAGAAGAAGTCGCCCAAGGCGAAGCCGCCGCAGAAGGGCTTCGTGCAGTACGACAAGAGCACCTTCGACCGCCTCCAGAATGGCCTGCCGGAGCCGCTGGAGTCGCGCTTCGAGGTGAGCCACGGCCTGCTGCTCAACCTGCTCCAGAGCGACAAGACGGAGGGCAGCGGGGGCTACCGGCGGCTGGTGCAGCTGGTGATGCGCTCGCACAACTCCGACTACACGAAGCGGCGGCTCCTGAAGGACGCGGCGATGTACTTCCGCACGCTGCGCGACGCCGGCATCGTGAAGGTGGTGCAGTGGGAGAAGCGCTCCGCGACGGTGGAGGTCGCGGAGGAGCTGCAGCGCGACTTCAGCCTCAACCACACGCTGTCCCTGTACCTGCACGAGACGCTGGAGCTGCTGGATCCCACGCTGGAGACGTACGCGTTGGACGTCGTCACGCTGGTGGAGTCCATCCTGGAGAACCCGGACGTGGTGCTGTACGCGCAGCTGCACCAGCTCAAGGGGGAGAAGATCCAGGAGATGAAGGCGCGGGGCGTCGAGTACGACGACCGGATGGAGGAGCTGGAGAAGCTGGAGTGGCCCAAGCCCAACCGCGAGTTCGTCTACGGCACGTTCAACGCGTTCGCGCGCAAGCACCCGTGGGTGGGCGAGGAGAACATCCGGCCCAAGTCCATCGTCCGGGACATGTTCGAGCGCTTCATGTCCTTCCACGACTACGTGCGGGAGTACGGCCTGCAGCGCAGCGAGGGCGTGCTGCTGCGCTACGTGGGGGACGTCTACAAGTCGCTGGTGCAGACGGTGCCGGAGAAGTTCCGCAACGAGGACCTGGACGACATCATCGACCACCTGCGCGCGACGCTGCGTCAGGTGGACTCCAGCCTCCTGGACGAGTGGGAGCGGATGCGCAACCCGGAGGCGCCCGTCGAGGCCAAGCCGGTGGTGGACCTCAAGCCCAAGGAGCTCACCGAGGACCCGCGCGCCTTCGCCGCCCGCGTGCGCGAGGAGCTGCACCGGCTGCTGCGCGCGCTGGGGCAGCGCCGCTTCCTGGACGCGCTGGGCATGCTGGACAACGCGCTGGGCGAGTGGACGGCTCCGAAGCTGGAGCAGGCGATGGCGCCGTACTTCGAGGAGCACAAGCTGGTGGTGCTCACCCCGCAAGCGCGCAAGCCGGCGAACACCCAGCTCAAGGAGACCGGCACCCGTCAGTGGGAGGCGCAGCAGCGCATCATGGACCCGGAGGGCCATGGGGACTGGGTCATCGACTGTGAGATCGATCTGCGCGGCCGGCGCATGGACGACGGCCCCATCCTGATGCTGCGCCGCATTGGCGGCATGAGCGCCTGGTCGTAGGCCGTCAGGCGGGAGGCGGCTTCGGGTCCCGGGCCGCCTCGCGCACGGTGCGCGTCGCGGCGTCCACCTCCGCGAGGATGCGGCGCGCGTGCTGGAGCAGGGCCTCTCCGGTGGGCAGCAGGCGCATGCCCCGGGGGACGCGCTCGAAGAGGGGCGTGCCCAGCTCGTCCTCCAGGGCGAGGATGTGACGGCTGAGCGGGGGCTGCGTGAGGTGCAGCCGGCGCGCGGCCCGGCCCACGTGGCCTTCTTCCGCCACCGCGATGAAGGATTGGAGGTGCGTGATGCTCACGCGCGCGAGGTTAGCGCGGGACCCGCGGGCCGTGCACGGGGCAGGGCGATGCCAGAACAGCATTGGACGTTTCGAAGGAGCGGATGCCACCTTGCCCGGCATGGGCATTCCTCTCTTCAAGGGCAGTGAAGTGGAGCGGCTGCGGCTCGCGGGGCGCGCGGCGGCGGGCACGCTGGAGCACGTGGCTGGCAGGCTCCAGCCGGGCGTGACGACGGCGGACATCGACGCGTGGGTTCGCGAGGACACGGCACGGCGGGGCGGCACGCCCAGCCAGCTGGGCTACAAGGGCTTTCCCGCCACGGTGTGCACCAGCCGCAACCACGTCGTGTGCCACGGCATCCCGCGTCCGGATGAGCACCTGAAGCCCGGGGACATCGTGAACGTGGACGTGACGACGTGCCTGGACGGCTTCCACGGCGATACATCCGCCACGTTCCTCATCGGCGAGGTGTCCGCCGACGCGAAGCACGTGGTGGACGTGGCGCGGCGGTGCCGGGACGCGGGCGTGGCGGTGGTGCGGCACGGCGCGCGGCTGGGGGACATTGGCGCGGCGGTGATGGCGCTGGCGAAGGCGGAGGGGTGCAGCGTGGTGGAGGAGTTCGGCGGGCACGGCATCGGCCGGCGGATGCACGGCGAGCCACACGTGCCGCACGTCGCGAGGGCGGGCACGGGCATCACGCTGCGCTCGGGGATGGTCATCACCATCGAGCCCATGGTGAACCTGGGGCGGCCGGACATCCGGATGATGCCGGACGGGTGGACCGTCGTGACCGCGGACGGCAGCCTGTCCGCCCAGTTCGAGCACACCGTGCTCGTCACCCGCGATGGCTGTGAAGTCCTCACCCCGAGCGAGCTGAACCTGCGGGTCTCCGGGAGGTATCCGGAAAGCTGATGGCCCATCGCTTCTGCCATCTGGTGGACGGGGCGGTCCGCGCGCATCTCTTCGCGCATGGCACTTCCTCCTCCTCTCCCTGTCGCCCGGGTACGGTCATGGACCCCCGGACACGTCCTGGTGCCGCTGGGCGCGGCGGCGTGCCTGCTGCCCCAGGTCTCCACGGGCGCGGCGCTGCTCGCGGGGCTGTGCGTCGCGATGACGGTGGGCAATCCGTTCGCGGCGCGGACGCGCGGACTCACGCCCCGGTTGCTGTCCCTGGCGGTGGTCGGGCTGGGCGCGGGCATGGACCTGCGCACGGTCCTCACGGCGGGGCGTGAAGGGCTGGGCTACACGGTGGTGGGCATCGCGCTGTGCCTGGCGGTGGGGGTGGGGCTTGCCCGGCTGCTGCGGGTTCCGCGCGTGACGGGACTGCTCATCAGCGTCGGGACGGCCATCTGCGGCGGGAGCGCCATCGCCGCGGTGGTGCCGGTGCTGCGGCCGAAGGAGCACGAGACGTCCGTGGCCCTGGGGACGGTGTTCCTGCTCAACGCGGTGGCGCTGTTCGTCTTCCCCGCCGTGGGCCACGCGGTGGGGCTGACGCCGCACCAGTTCGGGCTGTGGTGCGCGATGGCCATCCACGACACCAGCTCCGTGGTGGGCGCGGCGCTGCGCTATGGCCCGGAGGCCCTCGCGGTGGCGACGCCGGTGAAGCTCGCGCGCGCCCTGTGGATCCTCCCGCTGACGCTGGGGCTCGCGGCGTGGCAGCGGCGCAAGGGGAACGCGGTGACGGGCAAGGTGCGCCGACCGTGGTTCATCGCCGGGTTTCTTGGCGCGGCGGCGCTGGTGACGGTCTTCCCCTCGCTCGCTCCGGTGGGGCAGGGCGTGGCGGCCGTCGCGCGGCAGGTGCTCGTCGTGACGCTCTTCCTGCTGGGCGCGGGGCTGACGCGCGACACGCTGCGCGCCGTGGGGCTCCGGCCGCTCGCGCAGGCGGTGCTGCTGTGGTTGCTCATGGCCGGCCTGTGCCTGGGGGGGCTGCTCCTGGGCTGGGTGTCCTGAACCGCGCGCCCGGTCACCGGGGATGGGGGACCCTCAAGGCAACAGCACGGGCGGCGTGGCGCGAGCGTGGCGGAGGAAGCGCCCCGCGACGCCGGAGGGCTCGTCCACGGGCAGGGCCCAGGAGAAGACGCGGGGGACGCGCAAGCCGGGCACGGGCAACACCTGGAGGCGGCCCAGGGACAGCTCCTCGTGGATGCTCCAGCGGGACAGCAGCGCCACGCCCAGGCCCAGCGCGACGGCCTTCTTGATGGCCTCCGTGCTCCCCAACTGGAGGTCGCCCGGCCGCGGCCCCTTGCGCACGCCCGCCTTGCGCAAGGCCCGCTCCAGCACCGCGCGCGTGCCCGAGCCCGGCTCCCTCCAGAGCAGCGGCACCCCTCGCAGCGCTTCGAGCGTGCGGATGCGCAGCCACTCCGCCGGCCCCCGCGCCGCGACCACGGGGAGCAGCTCGTCGTCGAGGTAGCGCTCCAGGCGGATCCGCGGCGCCCGTGCGTGCCCCTCCACCAGCCCGAGCGGCACCCGGCCCTCCGCCAGCCAGGACAACACCTCCCGCGTGTTGCCGACCTCCAACCGGACCTGGAGGTCCCGGTGCGTGCGAAGGAACGAGGCCAGGAGGCCCGGCACGATGTCGCTGGCGATGGTCGTGCTGGCCGCCAGCACCAGCTCCCCGGTGAGCGTTTCTTCCGCCGCGATGGCGAGCGCCGCCTCATCGAGCAGCCCATGGATGCGCTGCGCGTAGTCGAAGAGGACGCGCCCCGCCGCGTTCAACCGCACACCCCTCGCGGTGCGCACGAGGAGCGGCTGGCCGCAATCGGCCTCCAGCTGCCGGACCTGCGCCGTGACCGCTGGCTGTGACAGGTGGAGCAGCCGGGAGGCCGCGGAGATCTGTCCGGTCGTGGCGACGACACGGAACGTTTCGAGCCGGCGGGGATCGACGAACAAGCCCCCATCCTACTCGCGCCCGGTCCAGGGCCCACCCGCCTCACATGACGGCCGGCCGCGCGCGGAATCCAGGCTGTCCGGTTCCCACCAGGGACCCCCGGAGGCTCACCGTCTCCTCCACGGCGGCGGGCGGGACCGCTGAAACGGGCATCAGGCGCGAGTGGCCGTGGGCCGGGCCGCCGCGGCGTGCGCCTATCCTCGAAGAGGCCCGCGCCTTTCGGTGGAGGGACGGCGCCGCGACCCTGGGTATATCTCTTGGGTGCGGAGCAGGCGGTCCGGTCCTCCGCCTGGAGGTGAGGGGGGCCTTCTCGGGGGGTGTTGAGAAGAGGGCGCCTGCGCCCGCCTGCTCGGCCGCGCGGCTGGCGGTTCCCGTTGGCACCGTCAGGGCCGGTGATAGTTTGCCGCCCCATGAAGAAGATCCTCGTCGCGCTCCTCGTGCTCGGCGTCCTGGCGGTCGCGGGCGTGGGCGGAGTGTTCGTGTCCCTCCAGAAGGCCACCGTGGCGCCGCACCCCGCGGCGGATCCCGCGCCGAAGGAATTCATCGTGAAGAAGGGCGCGTCCGCGCGCTCCCTGGGGCAGCAGCTCCAGGCCCAGGGCTTCCTGGACAACGCCACGGTGTGGCGCTTCCACCTGTGGCGCCGGGGCAGCCTCAACGTGAAGGCGGGCCGCTTCCTGCTGAGCCCCACCGCCTCCGTGGAGGAGCTGGCCACCGCGCTGGAAGGCTCGCCGCTGCCGGAGGACGTGCCCTTCGCGATGATCGAGGGCTGGCGCCTGCGCGACACCGACCAGATGCTCGCCTCGCAGGGGTTGATCAAGCCGGGTGACTACATCGCCGCGGCCACCCATCCGGAGCACTTCACCGCGCCGTTCCCGCTGCCGTCGCGCGGCCTGGAGGGCTACCTCTACCCGGAGACGTACGGGATCATCGCGGACAACTTCCGCGTGGACGCCTTCATCCAGCGGCAGATCGACACCTTCCGCGCCCGTTTCTACGACGCGCACCAGGAGGAGATCGCGAAGAGCGGCCGGTCCCTGCACGACATCGTCGTGATGGCCTCCATGCTGGAGCGCGAGGAGCCGGTGCCGTCGCAGCGCGCGCTCGTCGCGGGCATCCTCTGGAAGCGCGTGGACAAGGGCTTCCCCCTGGGCGTGGACGCGACCAGCCGCTACGAGCTCGCCGAGTGGAATGACCGCAAGGCGTTCCTCAAGCGGCTGCGCGACAACTCGGACCCATGGAACTCGCGCACCCGCGCGGGCCTGCCGCCCGGCCCCATCGGGGCGCCCACGGTGGACTCGCTGCTCGCCGCGCTGCGGCCGGTGAAGAGCGACTTCTGGTACTACCTGCATGACGCGCAGCGGGTCCTGCACCCGTCGCGCAACGCGCAGGAGCACGAGGCGCTTCGCGCCAAGTACAACGTGTATTGAGTCCTCGCGATGACGTCCCTTGGTTCGGATGCCCAGCGTTCCGCCGTGCCGCCTGAAGGGATGGAGGCCGTGACGCGGGCGGAGCTCGACCAGTTGCGCGAGGAGTCGGAGCGGCTCCGCCTGCTGCTCGCCACGGCGGCGCAGGTCGCCTGGTCGAACCCCGCGCGCGACGAAGCGGATGCGCTGCTGCCGTCGTGGAAGGCCTTCACCGGACAGACGCCGGAGCAGATGCGGCACCAGGGCTGGCTCCAGGCGGTGCATCCGGATGACCGGGCGGGGGCGTGGTCCGCGTGGGAGAAGGCCGTGGCCGCCCGGGCGCCCTTCTGCGCGCGCTACCGGCTGCGCCGCGCGGATGGCGCGTACGTGTGGATGCTCGCCCGGGGCGCGCCGGTGCTGGGGCCGGACGGCGCCGTGCGCGAGTGGGTGGGCACCTGCGTGGACATCCACGCCCAGGCGCTGGGCGAGGAGCGGGCCGCGTTCCTCGCGCGGGCGGGCGAGCTGTTCTCGTCGTCGATGGATGCCTCCACCACGCTGGCCTCGCTCGCGAACCTGTCCGTTTCGGCGCTCGCGGATTGGTGCATCGTGGACGTGCTGCATCCCAACGGACACTTCGAGCGGGCCCAGGTGGTGACGGCGGACGCCTCCCAGGCGCCGCTCGCGTTCGCCTTGCGGCAGCTGTCGCCGGTGTCTCTCGACCGGCCCGTCTCTCCCCCCGCGGTGGCGCTCGCGACCGGACATGCCACCGTCGCGTCCGACGTCACCGACGCGCTGATGCAGGCGTTGGCGCAGGACGCGCAGCACCTGGAGCTGTTGCGGCGGGTGGGCCCGCGGTCGCTGCTCACCGTGCCGTTGATGGCCCGCGGTCAGATCCTGGGCGCGCTGTCCTTCCTGAGCACCACGTCCGGCCGCCGCTACGGCGACGAGGACCGCCAGTTCGCCCAGGAGCTGGCGAACCTGGCCGCGCTCGCGGTGGACAACGCGCGGCTGCTCCAAGGCGCGCGCGAGGCCGTCCGCCTGCGCGACGAGTTCCTGTCCGTCGCGAGCCACGAGCTGAAGACGCCGCTGACGCCGCTGAGCCTGAAGCTCCAGGCGCTCACACGCGCGTTGAAGTCGCACCCGGATTCACCGCTCGCGCCCATCATCGCATCCCATGTGGAGGTGGGGCACCGCCAGGTCCGCCGGCTCACGGAGCTGATGAACGACCTGCTGGACGTCTCCCGCATCAGCGCCGGGACCTTCCGCCTCCAGCGCGAGGAGGTGGACGTCGCGGCCCTGGTGCGCGACGTGTCCGAGCGGTTCGCGCCGCGCTTCGCCCTGGAGCACTGCGACTTCAGCGTGGACGCCCCGGAGTCGGTGCGCGGCTGCTTCGACCGCGCGCGACTGGCGCAGGTGTTGGATCACCTGCTGGACAACGCCCTCAAGTACGGCGCGGGCACGCCGGTGTCCGTGCGGCTCGCGGTGGAGGGGCCGGTGGCGCGGCTCACCGTGCGCGATGGCGGTATCGGCATCTCGCCGGAGCAGCGCCCCCGCCTCTTCGAGCGCTACGGCCGCGCGGTGTCCGAGCGCCACTACGGCGGCCTGGGCCTGGGGCTCTACCTCACCCGCACCATCGTGGAGGCGGAGGGCGGGCGCGTGTCCCTGGAGAGCTGCCTGGGGGAGGGCGCGACGTTCGGCGTGGAGCTGCCGCTCGCGAAGGCGTGAGCGCTGGCCCGTGACGGCCCCCGGAAACGACCGGAGGCCGGCCCCGCGTCGAAGCGGAAGCCGGCCTCCTTCAAGCATCAGCGACCTTCGTCAGGCGCTCACTCGACCGGGCGCACCTGGACCTGCATCACGGTCTGGTTCTTGTTCTCGCTCAGGACCTCGATGATGGTGCCCGTGGGCGGCACCTTCACGCCGGCGTACGGCTGCGCGGCGTACCAGAAGGTGTTGGTGTCGTTGAACACCGGCACCGCGGGCTGCGACGGGTACTCCTCGCGCGGCAGGCCGTTGGGCTTGAGCGACAGCGGGAAGCTGGGCTGCAGGCCGAACGTCGCGTCGTGCGTCTGCACGCGGCCGGACCAGAAGCGGCCGTTGGTGAGCTGCAGGGGCACCGGGCGCGCGTCGATGGGTAGGATGCGGCCCTCACCCGGGTGCACGGACACGCGGTTGTCGCTCATGGACGTGTCCCAGTAGGTGACCAGCAGGCCGGGGTTGTAGGCGTAGCGCTCCGCGTACTTGGGCAGGCCGTCCGCGCTGAACCCGTAGTTGTACGGGCCCGTCTCCAGCGTCTCGTCGTAGCCGCGGAACTGACGCCACTCGGCCAGGTAGTAGTGATCGTAGAAGGTGTTGGTGCCGTCCGTGGGGAAGAACGTGCTCTCGTCCCACCACTTGGCGCCCCACTCCGCGTCATCACCGAAGACGTACTTGTTCTTCGCCCACAGCTGGAAGTAGTCGACCAGGAAGCCCTTGCCGAACTCCGCGCTATCCGTCTTGTAGCGGATCTTCAGCGTGACCGTCTTGCCCGCGTGGGCGGACAGGTCGAACTCCAGCGGCGTCCAACCGTTGGACGTGCCGGTGATGCCGTTGCCCAGGTTGTTGCCATAGGGGTTCGTGGCCCGGCTCACCGCGCTGGGCAGGTTGACGAACGGGCCGCCCTCCACCGACAGCGCGACGTAGGCGTAGTCCCAGTCCTCCTCGATGTCGAACCACGTCTGGAACGAGAACGTGATGGGCGTCTTGTTCGGCAGCTTCACCGTCTTCACGAGCACGCGATCCAGGTTGTTGCCCTGGCCGCCCTGCCACGCGAACTGCCCCTCGAAGGGCGCGGTGGTGGGCTGCGGGCGGGGCTTGCCGGGCAGCTTCACCAGCAGCGCCTGCTTCGCGTTCTGCGACGTCACCTCCGCGGGGCCCAGCTTGTGGTACGAGTACAGGCCCGCGCTCGTGGTGGCGTAGTCCAGCCAGCCCAGCTGCAGCTTGTCCCAGGCGAAGAAGTCACCCGGCCGGCTGCCGATGTCCGTCGTGCCGTCGTTCAGGTACGAACCGGACGACATGATGGTCCAGAAGCCCGTCCCGTTGTCCGCCGCGTTCGTCGTGTCGTAGTGGTCCGGCAGACCCAGGTCGTGGCCGTACTCGTGCGCGAACACGCCCAGGCCGCCGTTCTCCGGCTGAATGGTGTAGTCGCCCACCCACTTGTCCACGTTGGCCGCGAAGCGCGTGCCGCCGCGCTTGTTCCAGGCCGGGCCCTGGCCGTCCGGGCCCGTGCCGGTGCTGTAGGCGAACCAGCGGTGGCTCCAGATGGCGTTGGGGCCCTGCGCGCCGCCGCCCACTTCCTCACCCATGCCGGCGTGGACGATCTGGAAGTGGTCGATGTAGCCGTCCGGCTCGTTGAAGTCGCCGTCGCCGTCGTAGTCATACCGGTCCCACGTGTCGAACGTGTCCAGGTACGCCTTGATCTCCGCGGGCGTCTTGCCAGCGGCGATCTGATCCTGCGTCCACACCTTGATGGCGTCGCTGACGAGCGGCCAGATGGAGTTGGAGCAGCTGGAGCTGCCGCACAGGTTGTTGCCGTAGCGGGCTTCGTTGTACGGCACCTTCACCCACTCGGACACCACGCCGTTCACGGTGTAGCGCCCGGACGACGCGGTCCGGTAGAAGTTGGCCACCGAGTCCGCGCCCGGCGTCGCGTCGAAGTACAGCTTCTCGAAGTGCGCGCGGTCGTAGTCCGGCTGCCAGATGGAGGTGTTGTCCACCGCGCGGTTCGGCGCGGGGATCGCGTTGTGCAGCGGGCCGGGCACGTTGCCGCCCGGGTTGGTGGTGGGGTTGCCGAACACCGGGTGGATCTGCGTCCCGAACTCCACCAGGATCACGAAGATGCGGTCCGTGCGCTCCAGCTCCAGCTCCACGAACTTGCCGTTCGCCAGCTTGTGCACCTTGCCGGGCTGAACGTTGCCCTCGATGCGCTCCTTCAGCGCCTGGGCCTTGAGCTCCTTCTGCTGCTCGCCCAGCGTGTGGGGCAGGTCGTCGGAGATGTCCTCCGCCGCGGCGCGCAAGGACTTCGTCTTCGGCGCGACGTCAGGCTGCGGCTTCTCGTACCACGCACGCTCCGCGTAGGCCGACGGCGCCGCGAGCGCGAGCAGGCTCCACGCAAGCCAGGATGGGGGTTTCCGCATGGCGACTCCTTCAAGATGTTGAAGACGGGCATCCCGGCGGGTCCGGGATGCCCCTGTTTCTAGTGGAAGACATGGGAGTTTTGGAAGACGGGGACATTAAATTTTTCCTGCAAGGACGGAGCGGGTGATCCGTTGGTGGACGGCGGAAGTCGAAGAATGGGTAGGGGCGAGGGCAGGGCGAGGGACTACGGTTCCGCTCCGCTATGGCGCGTACACGTCCCGTGGATCCCCCGCTGCGGCGGGATGTCCGGCTCCTGGGCCGGCTTCTGGGTGAGGTGCTGGTCGAACAGGAGGGGCAGGCCCTGTTCGAGAAAGAGGAGGAGGTCCGCCAGCTGGCCATCCAGCGCCGGCGGGGGCCGGTGGCGGGGCGGCGCGCCGCGGCGGCGGAGCTGGCGGCGGTGTTGCGGCGGCTGCCCTCGGAGCAGGTGGAGCCGGTGCTGCGCGCCTTCTCCGTCTACTTCCAGCTGGTGAACCTGGCGGAGCAGCACCACCGCATCCGCCGCGCGCGGGCCCACGCGAGCCCCACCGCCACCCGGCCCCAGAAGGGGTCGCTGGAGGCGACGCTCCTCGCGCTGAGGGCCGCGGGGGTGGGCGCGGACAAGGTGCGCGAGACGCTGGGGACGCTGAAGGTGACGCTGACGTTCACCGCGCACCCGACGCAGGCGGTCCGGCGCACGCTGCTGGAGAAGCTCTATCGGCTGGCGCAGCTCTTGGAAGAGCGCGACCGGTGCGCGCTCACCCCGCGCGAGGCGGCCGCGAACCTGTCGTCCATGCGCGAGGAGATCACCGCGCTCTGGCAGACGGACGAGCTGCGCCGCGAGCGCCCCACCGTGGGTGACGAGGTGAAGAACGTCCACTGGTACGTGGAGGAGATGCTGGCGGAGCCGGTGTCCCGGCTGCCGGAGGCGCTGGACTGGGCCTTCGAGCGCGCCTACGGCGAGCCCCTGGGCGCGCTGGACACGCCCGTCCGCGTGCACTCGTGGGTGGGCGGCGACATGGACGGCAACCCGCTGGTGACGCCCGACGTGTTCGCGGACACGCTGCGCGCGCACCGGGCCCGGGGCCTGCGGCTGCTGCTGCGCGACGTGGAGCGGCTGGGGGGGATGCTGTCGCAGTCGGAGCGGCACGCGCGCCCCACCCAGGAGCTGGAGCGGTCGCTGGAGGAGGACGCGAAGGCGCTGCCGGAGGTGGCGAAGCAGCAGGGGCCGCGCACGCTGGGCGAGCCGTGGCGGCGCAAGCTGCGCTTCATGGAGGAGCGGCTGTCGCTGGCCCTCAAGCACGTGCTGGCCCGGCGTGAGGGGAGGGCGTCCACGCTCGCGCCGGGCGCCTACCGCTCTCCGGAGGCCCTGGGCGACGACCTGGCGGTGCTGGAGCGGTCGCTCTTCGCGGCCCGCGCCGAGCACGCCGGGCTGCGCGAGGTGCGCCGCATGTCCGAGCGCGTCCGCGCGCTGGGCCTGGGCCTGGGCGAGCTGGAGGTGCGCGTCCCCGCGGAGGACGCGGTGAGCGCGGCGGCCTCCATCGCCGGGGGACCGCCTCCCTCCGAGGGGGGCCAGCGGCTGCTGGACGTGCTGAAGCGGCTTCGCGAGGGCCAGGACGAGGGCGGCGAGTCCGTCTGCCGCACCCTCATCCTCTCCATGGCCTCCACGGCGGAGGACGTCCTGGCGGCCTTCCAGTGCCTGAAGCACGCGGGGCTCTGGGACGCGGAGCGCCAGTGCGCCACCGTGGACGTGGCGCCGCTCTTCGAGCAGCTGGGCGCGCTGGATGGCGGGCCCGACGTGCTGCGCCAGCTGTTCGCGCACCCGGAGTACCGCCAGCACCTGAAGGGCCGGGGCGTGCAGGAGGTGATGGTGGGCTACAGCGACTCCGGCAAGGAGGTGGGCCTGCTCGCCGCGAGCGCCGCGCTGTACCGCGCCCAGGTGGCGCTCACCCAGGTGGCGGACGAGGCCGAGGTGCCCCTGCGCCTGTTCCACGGCCGGGGGGAGACGGTGGCGCGCGGCGGCGGCCCCGCGCAGACGGCCATCCTCGCGCTGCCGCCGGGCACGGTGGCCGGGGCCTACAAGGCCACGGAGCAGGGCGAGGCGATGGACCACAAGTACGCGCGCCCGGAGCTCACGCAGCGCACGCTGGAGCTCGTGCTGGGCGGCGTGCTCCTGCACACGCTCGACGCGCAGCCGCGCCCGTCCCCCGAGGACGAGTCGGCCTTCCGCGCCGCGTTCGACGTGCTCGCGGAGTCGGGCCGTCAGGCGTACCGGTCGCTCGTGTGGGACGACCCGCGCTTCGTGGAGTTCTTCATGACGGGCACGCCGGTGGAGGAGATCGCCGCGCTGCCCATCGGCTCACGCCCCAGCAAGCGCAAGGCGGGCGGGCTGGAGACGCTGCGCGCGATCCCCTGGAGCTTCGCCTGGACGCAGACGCGCGCCATCCTCCCGGCCTGGTACGGCGTGGGCAGCGCGCTGGAGTCCTACGCGGCCACCCCCGAGGGCGCGGCGCTCTTGCAGCGCATGTACAAGGAGTGGCCCTTCTTCCACACGGTCATCGACAACGTGACCATGGTGCTGGCGAAGACGGACATGGCCATCGCGGCGCGGTACGCGAAGCTGGCCCCCGCGTCCACGCGGCCCCTGTGGCTGCGCATCCAGCAGGAGCACGCGCGCACGCGCCGCGCGGTGAAGTCGCTGACCGGCGAGGCGAAGCTCCTGGACAACAATCCGCAGTTGCAGCGGAGCATCGCGCTGCGCAACCCCTACGTGGACCCGATGTCCTTCCTCCAGGTGGAGCTGCTCAAGCGCAAGCGCGACGGGGACGCGGAGTGCGACCGCCCGCTGCTCCTGGCGCTCAACGGCATTGCTGCGGGGATGCGGAACACCGGTTAGACAAGGGCGACACAGGAGCGCGCGGACCATGGCCCAGGAGACGTTCACCGTCGAGGAGATCAACCCGAAGCACGGCTTCGCGCGGCTGCGCCCGGACGCGCCCGCGCCGGGCGACGGGGTGCTCCACACCGCCCTCTACCCGGATCCGGAGTTCACCCACGCGCCCCCCTTCCAGCTGCGCAAGGGGGACCGCGTGACGGGCCTGCGCCGGGGCCAGACGGTGTCGGAGGTGTCCTGGCTTCAGCGCGTGGAGCCCCCGTGGGAGGAGGTGGAGCGCGTGGCGGAGCTGCTCGCGCTCCTGGAGCGCTGGGAGATCCGCATCCCCCATGAAGCCCGCTTCCTGGCCGAGCACTCCTGGCGCGACAGCCGCGAGGATCCGCTGCGCGACGAGCTCCAGGCGCAGCTGCCCACCTTCTTCGACTGGGAGGGCGCCCACCCCTTCGAGGACCCCTCCCTGCTGGAGCGGCTCTCCGCCGCCATGCAGCCCTACCTCCCGGGCTTCGCCGTGCAGCCCGTGCAGGGCCAGCCCGCCGTGCGCGTGGAGCCCGGCGCTGTGGAGGTCCAGGCCGGCGTGGGGAGCTGGGATGTGCCCCAGCCCACCTTCGCCCCGATGATCGCGGAGGTGAACGCCCGGCTCGCCGCCGCTCACGCCCCGGTGCGATGGGTGCCCACCCGCGAGGACTGGATGCTCGCCCCCCCCGCGCTGGCCGCGCTCCTCCAGAAGCATGGCCTGCTGGAGCCCGTCGCGCCCGCCCCCTAGGCGTTGGCGCCCTTCCACCGCGTCGTGTCACAGGGCGATGGGAGGTCAAATGATTCTTTGATAGAGGACGGAGCCAATCATGGGCTTCCGATACCTCCCGTCCCTGCTCGTAGGTCTCCTCGTCCTTAGCGGGTCCGCCTGTGGACCCGAACCGGAGCGGCGCGTCTCGGAGGCGGAGCTTCCCCCGCCCGCGCGGCCGTACGTCACCATCGAAGGGCACGCGGTGGACACGCACCGGCTGTCCGGCACGGTGTGGAGCGATGCGGGGGTGCCCCGGGTGGAGGTGTACGAGGACGGGCGCTTCCTGGGCTATGCCGACGTGGAGGCCGGCCGGTGGAGCCTGCCCTGGTGGCCGGGCCGACGGGCGCTGGCGGTGGAGGTGGTGGCGAAGGACCGTCAGGGCGTCGAGTCGCGGGCCCGCGTCGACTTCCAGCACCTCGCGTTCGACGCGCGGCCCGGCCTCTATCAGCAGGAGGCGCTGCTGACGCTGCCCACGACGCGGGGCGTGCGGACGAACTTCACGCTGGACGGCTCCCTGCCCACGCCCGAGTCCCCGCTCTACACGGGGCCCCTGGTGCTGCTGCCCCGTCCCACGACGCCGGTGACCTGGGCCTATGTCCCCACGACGCCGGTGAGCGCCCCCGAGGGTTCCCGGTGGGCCGCGCCGCTGGAGGTGGTGCCGCAGGCCACGGTGGTGCGCTACCAGCAATACGTGGGGACGGTGCCGGTGGGGCCCGTGTCCACGCGCACGTTCCTGATTGGACGGACGCCGTACACGCTCCCGGTGCTGTCGCTGGTCACCGACGCGGCGAACTTCTTCGACGCGGAGCGGGGCATCTACGTCCCCGGCCGCATCTCCGAGGCGAGCCCCGGTGACCCGGGGGCGGGCAACTACATGCAGGACGGCAAGGAGTGGGAGCGGCCCGTCTACGTGGAGTGGTTCGAAGCCACGGGCGCGCGCGTCTTCGCGCAGGACGCCGGGGTGCGCATCCACGGCTCCGGCAGCGCCGTGCTGCCGCAGAAGAGCCTGCGCCTGTACGCGAAGGAGGAGTACGGGCCGAAGACGTTCTCCGGCGCGGTGTTCCCCGGCTCCACGGTGACGGACTTCACGCGGTTGCTGGTGCGCACGTCCGGGCAGGACCAGGGCGACACGAAGCTTCGCGACTGCGCGTTGCAGCGGCTGCTCGCCGAAACGCGGCTGGCGCTCCAGCCGTGCCGGCCCACGCTGGTGTTCTTCGACGGCGAGTACTGGGGCCTGCACGAGCTGCGCGAGCGCTATGACGAGTACTACCTCGCGTCGCACTACGGCGTGGACCGCAAGAAGGTCGTCATCCTGGAGCGGTTCGGGGAGGTGAACGTCGGCGAGGCGGGCGACGAGCAGCACTACCTGGACCTCATCGACTACGTCCAGGCGAACGACCCGGCCATCCCGGCGAACTACGCCTGGGTGGGGACGCGGATGGACGTGGATGACTTCATCGACTACCAGGTCGCGCAGCTGTACCTGGGCAACGAGGACTGGCCGGAGAACAACGTGAAGTTCTGGCGGCTGCGCACGAAGGCGTACGCGCCGGGGGCGCCCTACGGGCAGGACGGCCGCTGGCGCTGGCTCGTGTATGACCTGGACTTCGCCCTGCACTCGGGCCCGGACTTCGACAGCCTGGGCCGCGTGCTGGAGGACCCGACGTTGGAGGCATGGTCCGTCGTCCTCCTGCGGCGGCTGCTCCGGTCACCGGAGTTCAAGGCCCGCTTCATCGAGCGCTTCCTCTGGCACCTGGACCACACCTTCACCGCGGAGCGGGTGACGGCCTATCTGGATGCGGCCGCCGCGGACCTGGAGCCGGAGATGCCTGGCCACGTGGCGCGCTGGAGCCAGCCGGCCTCCATGGAGGCCTGGCGGTTGAACCTCGCGTGGGTGCGCGAGACGGCGATCCAGCGTCCTGCCTTCATGCGGCGGTTCCTGGAGCGGCACCTGGGGCCGCTCACGCCGCCCGAGGCCGAGGCCAACGCTCAGTAGCCGTACGAGCCGCTGCGCACGTCCACGAGGCGGCCATCGCGGAAGATGGCCACCTGCATCAGCCGGTGGGGGCCGAAGTTGTAGGTCCACTCCTCGAAGGTGGTCGAGGAGGTGACCTCCGTGGAGGCTTCCTCCATGGGGGTCTTCGACTTGACCTTGTTGGTGACGTACTCCGTGCGGCTCTGCCGCGTCACCGGTTCGCCGCACTTGGCCAGCGCATCCGCCTGGGACGCCCCCTCGGAGACAAGCTTGTTGTCGCAGCGCAGCGCGGAGGCGTGGACGAGCGAGGGCAGGGCGAGGCAAGCGAGGACGAGGCTGGCGGACAGGGTGCGCATGTCGGCTCCGGATGGAGGAAGTGGTGCGGTGGTGCCGCACGGACGCGGAGGCCCCGCCTCTATTCACACCCGCCGTGCATTTTCCTTGCGGGTGGGCGCTACAGGCCGCCCCTCGCCTTGAGCACGCGCACCACCTCCGCGGCCATGACGCGGTGGCCTTCCTTGGACGCGTGGATGCCGTCCACCTCCAGCCCGTCGATGAAGAGGTCCACGTTGTTGGGCTGGCGCGTCACCGCCTCCAGGTCGATGACCTCCGCGCGTTTCTGGGCGCGGATCCACGCGTTGAACTCATGGCGCTGCGCCTTCACGACCTCGTAGCTGCCCTCGTTCGTCTTCTCCTTGGGCAAGAGCGTGCTCACCCACAGCCGGCACCGGGGCTGGAGCTGATCCAGCAGCTGCGTCATCCGCTGCTCCAGCTTCTCCACCGTCACGTCCGGCGCGCCCAGGTCATTGGTGCCCAGCAGCACGATGCAGTCGGTGAAGCCCTGCATCGCAAGCACCTCCTGCGGCAGCTGGATGTTCGCGTCCCAGAAGCCCTGCCCGGACACGCCCGAGTTCACCACGGGGACCCCGAGCTGCGCCTCCGCCAGGGCCGGCCAGGCGTTGCGCGTGTCGTTCCAGGTGTCCGTGTAGCCCTCGGTGATGCTGTCCCCGATGGCCACGAACGCCCGGCCCGGCGTGCCCTCCACGTCCACCGTGGCCACCGCCACGGCCTGTTGCCAGGGTTGCCCGCCCAGCGCGGTCTGCGTCGCTGCGTACGCGCCCGTGTGCGCGTAGCTGCCGGGGAACGCGTTGATGAGGCTCTGGCCCATGGCGCCCTTCACCTCGAAGGAGAGGGCCAGCTCGTCCCGGAACGCCACCGGGAACGCCACGGGATCCGACGTCACCAGCGAACGCGCGCCGGTGGTGAAGCCCGGCTTGCCGCTGAAGGTGAGGGCCACGGGCGTGGAGGCCAGCGCGCCGTCGGCGCCCGCCTTCGCCACCGTGGCCCGTTGCAGGGTCAGCTCGCCGTTGCCCGAACGGAAGGTGACGCGGACGCGGTTGCCCGCGCGACCCACCGGAATCCTCAGGCGGTACGTGGTGACGGCCCCCACGAAGCCGGACTCGCGCAGGGCCTGGTGGAAGCCCGGTTGGAACTGGACCTCGCCCGGCGCCACTGGCGGCGTGGCCTGCACCGTGTGTCCGTCATGCAGCGTCAGTGTGGGGGCGGCCTCCACGGGCCCCACGGGCACGCCGACCTCCGCGTCCGTGTGGCCCGGGGCTGACTCCCTCGTATCCCCGTCCTCGATGAGGCCGCCGCACCCCACGAGCAGGCTCAGGGCACCGAAGCCGCACCACCGCAGCGCCTTTCCCATACCCATGCCCACCACCTCCCGGCGCAAGAGAATGTGCACGACACGCCTTCTTGGCGACCGATGATTCACGTCGCGGGCCAGCCGCGCGGGGGGCCCGGACGCCCGGCCGCGGGGACGCGGCGGCGGATGACCGCCACCGCAAGGGGGGACGGCGCGCCCGTCCAGTCCCGTCGCATCGCCACCCCGGGGTGGAGGGCTTCCGCCCCTGGGTAGAACCGTCGCCTTCCACACGGTGTTACCGGGGGCGTGCCCCCCGCGTCATGGGATGCAGGCGCCCACGTCGCCGTTGTTGGTGATGGCCCGGCAGGTCGCGTTGGTGCAGCCAGGCGAGCCCGACGGCGTGCGGCAGAGCGTCCGGCACGCGCCGGTGCCACCGGACACCACGCAAGTGCTTCCCCGTGAACACTGGTTGCTGAACTCGCATGCGGCGCCCGGGGCCAGCGTTCCCTGGCCCGCGCACACCGGCCCGTTGGCGGCCGGGTAGCAGCCCAGCGGACTCTCACAGTCCTGGGCGAACGCATCGCACCGGGCGGACGGCGGGCCGCACACCAGCGGCAGCTCGCGCGTGCCGGCCAGGCGCAGCACGGTGTTGCAGTCGCCGGAGCCGCAGTCGGAGGCGGCGTGGCACAGCTTGCGGCAGAAGAAGCCGGTGCCGCCGTCGGCCTGCGCCTCGTCCTTGCAGTACAGGCCCGCCGCGCACGTGTCGTAGGTCTGCCCCGGGGGCGACGCGGCCAGCGTGCACGGAGCACCCTCGGCCGCGGTGCCCGCGGCGACGCACTGGCGCTCCGTCGTCCCGGCATCCAGGCCCACGTAGGTGCAGCGCAGCCCGTTCGCGCAGCCCTGGCTCACGGGATCGCACGCGCCCGCGAAGCACTGGCTGCCCGTGCCGCCATCCAGCAGGTCCGTGTAGAAGCAGCCCTGGCCCGCCGCGCAGCCCTCCTGCTTCGCCACGTTGCAGGCGAAGTCCGACGGGCCGCCCCCGTCCCCTGCGCCGATGGTCCCGGAATCACCGGCGTCCGCCCCGGAATCCAGGGTTGTGCCGCCATCCGTCGGCGGACGGACAGTTCCGCTGCCATCGCAGCCCGCCACCCACAGCCCCAGCATCAGGGCCCCACCCAACAACACGAGACGCGCACCCATCCGGAAACCCCTCCGTGGAAGTAACCTGGGACTTACACGAGCCGTTCCGTCTCACGGGGGCCCTTGAACCGGGCCTGGAAACCAGCCGACACTTCTGGTTCGAGAACCGAGGGGGTCAGGGTGCGCATGAACACGAAGCTGGATGGGCCGGTGGAGCCAGACCCGTACTTGAACCGTCGCGCCGAGGAACGGGTGGCGGCGCGGTTCGAGGTGCGCTTCGAGCAGGCGGAGGACGCGGCGCGCGCGCTGCGGGCCTACTCCCTGAATCTGTCCGCGGGGGGCCTGTGCCTGCGCACGCGCAAGTCCTACGACGTGGGCGCGCAGGTGCGCCTGGCCATGGTGGTGGATGGCGAGGAGTTCCACCTCACCGGCATCGTCGCCTGGGTGCGCGACGAGGCGGAGGCCATCGGCGTGCGGTTCATCGACGTGAGCGAAGAGGACCACGAGCGCCTGCGCCGCGTCGTCGCGAGCTTCAAGCGCTGAAAGCCCGGGGCCCGGCCGGGATGCCGGGCCCTTTCTGCTACCGCTGGGCTTCGCTCTCGGCGTGGCGGAACACCCCCGAGTCGCCTTCGACGTAGCCGCACGCCCGGTAGAAGGCGCGCGTCTCGTCGGTGACGTTGATGGGGGCGATGAGCTGGAGCTGCTTCACGCTCAGCACCTTGCCGCGCTGGGCCACCTGCGCCAGCAGCGCTCGGCCCACGCCCCGGCGGCGCCAGCCCTCGGAGACGACCAGCTCGTCCACCGTGGCCACGCGCCCGCGCAGCCGCAGCTGCGGCCGGTGGGAGAAGGACACCATGCCCACCGCGCGGTCCTGCGGATCCCCCGCGACGAAGATCTCAATCTCCGGATGGCTGATGACCCAGTGCACTGTCTGCTGATCGGTGCCCTGGGGGTAGCCCAGCTCGCGCAGCAGCTGGGCCATGACCTCGGCGTCGCCACGGCGCGCGCGGCGGATGCGGAAGGCGTTGGCGTCAGGGGCGGGGGTCATGGTGCGGACGATGGGCTGGGACACGGAAGTTGGGATTCTAACGACAGGGCCGCCGGACCTCCAAAGAGGAACGGCGGCCCAGGTGGCTTCTGGCGCGGGGGCACCGGACATTCGGTGTGGGTCCCCCGGGCCGGGGTGGGGTCAGGGCTGTTCGCGGCAGAGCGTGCGCAGGGCCGCGGTGATGTCGCCCTGCTGCGGCACGGACGCCATCTCCAGCGCGTCCGCCAGGCCGATGCCCGGCACGAACTTGCCGGCGATGAGCCGGGGCGGCGCGAGCAGCGAGTAGAACAGCTCCTCCACGGTGCGGCGCACCAGGTGCTCGCCGAAGTTCGTGACCTCGGTGTCCTCGTTGACGAAGAGCACGCGGCCCGTCTTCTGCACGGAGGCCTTGATGAGCTCCCAGTCGTAGGGCCACAGCGAGCGCAGGTCGATGACCTCCACGCTCAGGCCCTCCTCCGCCAGCTGGGCCGCGGCCTTCGCGCACAGGGGCAGGGTGCGGCCGTAGCTGACCACGGTGGCCTGCGCGCCCTCGCGCACCACCTTGCCCTTGCCGATGGGCACCGCGAACCCCTCCACCAAGGGCCACTGGGGCTTCCACTGCGAGCGGTCACCCAGGGGCGCGTCGATCATCTTCGACAGCGCGCGGTCGTCGTCGGGCTCGCCCGGGATGCGCTCGTCGCCCTTCACGCGCAGCAGCGCCTTGGGCTCCAGGAACATGACGGGGTTGGGGTCCTGGCACGCGGAGATGAGCAGGCCGTACGCGTCCAGCGGCGTGGAGGGCATCACCACCTTCCAGCCGGGGATGTGCGTCATCGTCGCGTCGAAGGAGTGCGAGTGGTAGATGGACCCGCGGATGCCGCTGCCCACGGGCGTGCGCACCACCATGGGCATGGCCCAGTCGCCGTTCGTCGCCCAGTGCGTGTTGCCCGCCAGCTTGAGCAGGTCGATGGTGTTGTAGATGTAGTCGCAGAACTGGATCTCCGCGACCGGCCGGTGTCCCGCCATCGCCAGACCCATGGCCGCGCCGATGATGCCGCGCTCATCCAGGGGGCTGTTCCACGCCGTCTTCAGGCCCTGGGTGCAGGTGAAGACGCCGCCCAGCGGGGCGCCCACGTCCTCGCCGAAGATGTCGGTGACGCCCAGGTTCTCCTCGGCGTAGTGCAGGGCCATGCGGATGGCCTGTGCCATGTTCGCCATGGTTATTTCTTCTCCGCGTAGATGTGTTCCCAGATGGAATCGCCGGAGGGCTGCGGCTCGTCGCGCACGGTGCGCGCCGCGGCGGCCAGCTCCTCGGAGTAGCGGTTGCGCGCCTCGTCCATCTGCTGCCGGCTGAGGACGCCTTCCTGCTCCAGCCGCGCCTCGAACAGGCGCAGGCAGTCCTGCTCCTCGTTCACGAAGTTGGCGCCGGACGCGGAGGAGTGCCCGTACAGGCGCGACACCTTCGCCTCCAGGAAGTAGGGCTTGCGCTCCTTGCGCACGTAGTCCATCGCGGCCTGGATCTCCTGGTAGGACTCCACCGGATCATTGCCGTTGATGGTCTTCGCCGGGATGTTGAAGGCGCGCGCGCGGTCGCTGATGTTCGTCTCGCCGTGCTGGCCGTCCGACGTGGTGGAGATGCCCCACGTGTTGTTCGTGACGATGATCAGGATGGGCAGCGGGTTGGCGGGGCGGCTGCTCCAGATGAGGCAGCTGGCGAAATCGCCCTCGGCCGTGCCCGCGTCGCCGCCGGTGACGATGGTGATGCCGTCGCCGCCGTGGCGCTTCTGGGCCATCGCCGTGCCCGGCGCGATGGCGTACTGCACCTCGATGGGGGAGGTGACCGGGGCGATGTTCTTCGAGCGCCGGCTGAAGTGGCCCGCGAAGTTGCGGCCGCCGGAGTAGGGGTCCGTGGCCGTGTTCTTCATCTGCCGCAGCGCCCCGATGGGCTCCTCGCCCAGGGCCAGCAGCGTCGCGGACTGGCGGTAGTGCGCGTGCAGGTAGTCGTACGCGGGGCCCTCGCCGCACTTCATCAGCAGGCCCAGGGGGACGTTGAACGCCTCCTCACCGGGGCCGCCAATCCAGAAGTAGCCGTGGCCCTGCTTGTACATCTGGATCAGGCGCTCCTCCAGGACGCGCGCCTTCACCATCAGGTCGTGGATGCGGATGAGCTGCTCTCGGGCGAGCGAAAGCGGCGCGGAGTTTTCTTTGATCAACCGGGGCCGTGACACGCGCGGAGGACCTCGAAGGGAAAGGAAAGGGATGCCCCTATACTCCGAACGCGACCTCCCGACTCAAGCTCCCTGAGCGGCCGGTGTCCGCCGCCACCGTTTCGAGCCCCGGGTGGCGCGACGCGGCAATGAGCGGAACTCATCCATGCCGCGCCAGGGCGGGTTTCCGGCCGCTCGGAAACGCTCCCGTGACGGCTGGGAGCACGTCGGGCGGGCGGGGGAGGGAGCGCCCCCGGAGTAAAACCCGACAGGTGGACTCCTCGCGTCAATCAGGAAGTGCGATAGAGTCCGCCCCGCCCCGACTGCGTTCCCCTCGCGGGCCCTCCCAGGTGTGCCTTTGTCCCGTACGAACACGCGCCTCGACCCCGTGCCCGATTCCCCCGATGCGTCCCCGAGCGCGCCGAGCGGGGGGCCGCCTCCTCCGCCGGAGCACACCGGCACCCACTCCCGAGAGCTCACCGTCCTGCGCGGGGAGAGCACGGCCACCCGGCTGACGGGCGCGGTAGGGCTGCCGGCCGCGGACGCGACGCACACGGTCATCGCGCCCATGGAGGCGGGGGAGCTGCCCAACGTGGCGGCCATCCGCGGGCTGCGGTTGGATCAGCTGCTGCTGCTCACCACCGGGGCGCTGGTCATCGTCATCGTGGGCCTGCTGGCCGCGCTGTCGGCGAAGACGACGGAGGCGCAGCTCACCGCGACGTCGGACCGCTTCACGCAGCGGCTCCAGTCCCAGGCGCGCGAGCTGGGACAGACGGTGAGTCACACCCTGGCGCTCACCTCCGCCACCAGCCTGCGCGACAACAACTACGCGTTCCTCACGGAGGTGGCGCGCTCCATCATCGCGGACAACCGCAACATCCTGCGCGTGCAGATGTTCGACGCGGACGGGCAGCTCGTCGCGGACAGCGACCCGGCGGCGAAGCTGGGGGAGTCCTCCGGCGGCCGGACCGCGGAGCGCCACTGGGCGAGCGCCTTCTTCCAGGGCCAGCCCGTCTTCGAATTCCAGGAGCCGCTCGACTATGGCTCGCAGGGCGGCAAGGGCGTGGTCGTCATCAGCTACTCGCTGGAGGACCTGCAGAAGCAGCTGCACGACCTGGAGGAGACCAACCGCGCCGCGGTGCGCGCCAACACCCTGCGCATCGTGGGCCTGGGCGTGGGCTTCGTGGTGCTGGCCGGCGTGCTGGCCGCGTTCCAGAGCCGCCGCATCACCAAGCCGCTGGGCGTGCTCACCCATCGGGTGATGCAGCTGGCCGCCGGTGACCTGGGCGCGAGAGCGGGCACGGCGCCGGGCGCGGGCCGCGAGGTGACGACGCTGGGCGTGGTGTTCAACCACATGGCCGAGCGCATCAAGGTCCTGCTGGAGGACGTGCGCGCCAAGGCGCAGCTGGAGCGCGAGGTGTCGCTCGCGCGCACGGTGCAGGAGACGCTCCTTCCCGGCCGCGAGGCGGTGACGGTGGGGCCCCTGCGGCTCGCGGGGCTCGTGGTGCCCGCGGACGCGTGCGGCGGTGACTGGTGGTTCCGCGCGGCGCTGGATGACCGGCGGGTCGTCATCGGCATCGGGGACGTGACGGGCCACGGCCTGTCCACGTCGCTGGTGGCCACCAGCGCGACCAGCGGCTTCGCGTCCGCGATGACGCTGCGTGAGCCGTCGCAGGTGCACGCGCAGATGCTCATCACCGCGCTCAACGTGACCCTGGCCAACGTGGGCCGGGGCGAGCACCAGATGTCCAGCGCGCTCGCGGTCATCGACGTGTACAACGGGCAGATCGACTACGCGGCGGGCGCGCACCCCGCGGCGGCGGTCTTCAACCGGAACACCGGGCAGATGGCGTCGCTGCCGGCGCGCGGCCCGCTGCTGGGCGCGAACGTGGCGTCGCAGTTCACGTCCCGCCAGGCGCAGCTGAGCCCGGGTGACATCATCGTCTGGTACACGGACGGCCTCACCGAGGCGCGCGACGGCGCCAACCGGCTCTACGGCACGCAGCGGCTCGCCGCCGCGCTCCAGGCCCACGCCCACCTCCCCGCCGACGCCCTCCGCGACGCGCTCCTCGCGGACGTGCGCGCCTACAGCGCCGGCCAGCCTCAGCGCGACGACATCACCGTCATCGTCGCCGAATTCAGCCCCGCCCCCTCGCCGTGACGAACCGCATGCGTCCATTCCACCGTCCCCCGCGCCGCGTCTCCACCGCGCTCGTCCTGCTGGCCACCCTGGCCGGCCCGCCGACGGCGCTCGCCCAGTTCCGCCCGCCGCCCGCCACCGAAGCCCAGCGCATGACGGAGCAGGGAGAGCAGGCGCTCGTGTCCGCCAACGCCGCCGCGTCCAAGGGCGACAAGAAGGAGGCGGAGGAGAAGTTCAAGAAGGCGCTCCAGCTCTTCGAGCAGGCCCTCACGCAGGAGCCGCAGTCCATCACGGCCGCCGCGGGCCTGGGCAGCGCCGCCAACGCGCTCCAGGACTTCCAGCGCACGGCCGCGCGCCTCCAGCCGGTGTTCGAGCGCAACCGCGCGGAGCTGTCGCTCGCGTACCCGCTGGGCACGGCGTACTTCAAGCTGCGCCGCTTCCAGGAGGCCGTGCCGCTCCTGGAGCAGGTGGCCGCCGCGGATCAGCCGGACCACCTCATCGTCCACTACTACCTGGCCAGCTATTACCTGTACGTGCAGGACGGGAACCGCGCGGTGGCGCGGCTCCAGCGCTACCTGTCGCTGCGCCCGGAGAAGCTCGCGGGCAATGACTTCCAGATCCTCGAGCTGCTGGGCAAGGCGCACCTGCTGCGCCGGGACGCGCCCGCCGCGCGCGCCGCGTTCGAGAAGGCCCAGGCGGGGAGGGCGGAGTCCGCCACCGCGCAGATCGGCCTCGCCGCGGTGCTGGAGCTGGAGGGCCGCGTCCCGGAGGCCCGCACGCTGCTGGAGCGGCTGGTGACGAAGTTCCCGCAGGTGGCGGAGCCGAAGGAGCGCCTCGCGCGGCTGTACCTGTCCGCGGGGGACGTGCCCCGCGCGGAGGCCCAGGCGCTGGCGCTGGTGAACCTGGGCGCCACGCCCGCCGCGCACCTCTTGCTGGGCGACGTGCGGCTCGCGCAGAAGCAGCCCGCGCAGGCCGAGGCCGAGTTCCGCAAGGTGCTGGAGCTGCAGCCGGGCCTGTTGATGGGGCAGATCGCCGTGGGCAAGGCGCTCCAGGCGCAGGCCCGCCACGAGGAGGCCATCCAGTTCCTGGAGGCGGCGGTGAAGTCGGGCGGAGGCAGCCTGGAGCTGTGGGCGACGCTGGGCTCCGTCAACCGCCGCGCCGGCCGCTATCAGCGCGCGGTGGAGGTGCACCGGCGCGTGGTGGAGATGGCGCCGCGCCAGGCGCTGGGCTGGATGCTGCTGGGGGCGGACCACTTCGCCACCGGCCAGTGGGACCAGGCCATCGAGGACTACAGCAGCGCGCTCCAGGTCGAACCCGGCCACCCCGGCGCGAGCCAGTGGCTGGCCCGAGCGCTGGCGCACCGCGCGCGCGACCGCGCGGGCACGCAGCGCCTGGACGACGCCGTGCGCGACCTGCGCCGCGCGTACGACCTGGATCGCTCCGTGGCCATGGCCCGCCGGCTGGGCGCGGCGCTCCTGGACAGCCACCAGTTCGCGGAGGCTCGCAAGGTGATGGAGGGCGCGGTGACGCTGCCGGGCGCGACCTGGCGCGAGCACCTGCTCCTGGGCTACGCCCGGCTGGGCGGCGGGGACGCGCAGGCCGCGCTCGCCGCCTTCACCCAGTCCGGTGAGGCCACGCAGGAGCCGGATCAGCGCGCGGAGGCCTCCGCGGGTGCCGCGCTCGCGGAGGTGGAGCTGGGCCAGGTGGACGCCGCCGTGCAGCGGCTGACGGACGCGGGGCCCTCCAAGACGGCGGCGAAGGTGGCGGAGGCGAACCTGCCGCGCGTGCTGGTGCGCCGGGCCCTGGCGAAGCTGGAGGTCGGCGACGCGGCCTCGGCGAACCGGGACCTGGACGCGGTGGACCGCCTGGGCACCGGCAAGCGCGCGGACCTGGCGAAGCTGGCCACCTTCGCCCGGGCGCTCACGCGCGCGGAGGAGGGCAAGTTCGCGGACGCCACCGCCGGCACCAAGCGCGCGCTCACGCCGACCCCGGAGTGGGCGTGGCCCAACACGCGCCCGCTCGCGGACGCGTGGGTGCTGTACCGCCAGGGGAAGGTGGCGCCCTCGCGCAAGCTGCTCACCACCGCCCAGAAGAAGCCCATGCCCGGGCAGCCCCGCTGGATGGGCAACCTCACCGGCGCGCTGCTCCGGCGCGAGGCGGCGCTCGCGTACGCCTCCGGCAACATGAAGGCGTCGGAGAAGGCGCTGAAGGCCGCGCTGGCCGCCACGCCCGACGACGCGCTCGTGCAGCACAACCTGGCCTGCGTGGACTGGCGCCAGGGCGAGACGGCGGCGGCGCTGACGGCGTGGAAGCGCCTGGAGACGGCCGTCCCCATCGCCGCGCTCAACCTTGGCATCGACGCGCAGGACCGCCGCCACGAACCCGCCGAGGCCGTGGACGCCTGGCGCCGCTACCTGGCCTCGGGCGTGGGCCCCCGCGCCGCCCAGGTTCGGGAATGGAAGGACCGCCTGCAGGGCCTCTACGGGCTGGGCGACGCGCAGGGCGTCGGTCAGGCCTCCGGGGTCGCGGAGGAGACACCGTGAAGACGCCATCCCTTGTCGCGCGGTGGAGCCTCCTGCTCGCCGCCGTGCTGTTCGTCGCACTCCCCGCGTCCGCGGCGCCCAAGAAGGCGACGCTGGGCGTGTTCCTCGCCACCACGCTGTCGGACGGCCAGGAGCGCTTCCAGTACGCGGAGGCGCTGGCCCAGAAGCTGGAGGCCGCCCTGGGGCGCCCCGTCGCCGCCCGCAGCTTCGGCCGCTACGAGGACTTCTCCAAGGCGGTGGGCGAGGGGCAGATCGACTTCGCCGTGGTGGACGCCTGGGCCGCCGTGCAGCTGGGCGCCAAGGCGGACCCCGTGGCGTACGCGCCGCACGCCGGTGAGACGCAGCAGCGCTGGGCCATCATCTCCACCCAGAAGGGCACCGTGAAGGACCTCGCCGGCAAGCGCATGGCGCTCGTCAAGGGCGCGGGCCCCGCGGATCCCAAGTTCGTCTCCCACGTCGTCCTGGGCGGAGACCTGGACGCGCAGCGTCATTTCAAGCTGGTGCCGGTGCCCAACGTGGAGTCGGCGGTGAAGATGCTGGAGGCGAAGGGCGCGGAGGCCGCGCTCGTTCCCGTGGCGCACGTCCCCAAGGACCAGCGCGTGCTCTTCCGCAGCGCCCGGGTGCCGAGCGCGGTGCTGGTGGACTTGAAGGGCGGGGGGAGCGCGCTGGCCCAGTCCCTGCCCGAAGTGGGGGCGGTGGCCCCGTTCGACGCCTTCGCCCGCATCCAGGGCCGTGAATTCGACGACTTCCGCAAGCTCGTCACCCAGGGTCCTCCGCGCCGGCTGCCCGTCTTCGCGGACGCCCCCGACCTGCGGGTGGAGACGCCCGCGCTGGTGCAGTCGGATTCGCTGGGTCCCGCGCTGCCGCCGTTCGCGGACGACCTGGCCGTCTCCGCCGAACAGCCCGACGACTGACGGCGTGGCGCGGCTGATCCGCGCGCGGCCTTGCGATGCCGCGCGCGCGATTTGCTGGGATCGACAGCCATGACTTGGCCTTAGACCAGTTATTGCGGTAATTTGAGAAGTCGAGCGGAACGCCACCGTTCAGGGGTGGAAACACGCCCCTGTGGACGATTGCCAGTCGCACCGGCTCTGGATCCTGGCGCAAGGACCGCGGACATCCCTGCTTCCCCTCGTGGAATAGAGAACGATGGACTCGACTGAGTACGGTGGGCCGCGAAGCTTCGCGGTGAAGGGGCTTGCAGGACGGCCGGGCGCGTTCGCGCGTCTGACGTTGGTGCTGTGCGCCCTGTCGCTGTTCACGGTGGAACGTGCCCAGGCCCAGGAGGCCCAGGAGCCGGCTCCCAAGACGCGGACGAAGGCCACGCGCAAGCGTGCCGCGCCCGCCACGCCAGCGGCGAAGAGCGCCACGCCAGCGGCGAAGAGCGCCGCGCCGGGGACGAAACCCGCGCGCACGGCGAAGACGCGCAGGGGGGCGAAGACGCCTCCGCCGCCCGTGGAGCCGGACGCCGCGCCATCTCCCACGGAGGAGCCGTTCGTCGCCACGCCGCCCGTGGAGCAGCCGGCCCCGGTGGCCGCGCCCGGCCCGGGCCCGTCGGTGGCGGATCCGATGCCCGTCGCCTCGCCGGGGACGCCCGTCGCGTCGCCGTCTCCCTACGACGGCCCGCTGACGTCGGATGTGCCGGCCAACCCGCCGCCCGCGCAGCACCTGGGCGCTGGCGCGGTGCTGTCGGGCTCGCAGCCGCGGATGAACGAGAACGTCCCGGACCGCGCGCCCTTCACGGAGCCCGCGTCGGACCGCGCGATGCCGCCGCCCTCCAGCCTCTCCGGCCTGGATGGCCCGGATGCGCTGGGCAACGGCGACGACTTCGAGAAGACCGTCAACCAGGCGCTGAGCGAGGCCATGGTCACCACGGCCTCCAAGCGCAGCCAGCGCATCTCCGACGTGCCCCTCACGGTGTCCTGGATTCCGGCGGAGGAGCTGGAGGGCACCGGCCAGTTCTCGCTCTGCGAGGCCATCCAGTACTTCCCCGGCATGGAGTGCCGCCGGGGCTCCATGCGCAAGGCGGCGGTGAGCGCGCGCGGCCTGGGCTCCAACTACCTGTCCAACCGCCTCCTGCTGCTCAAGGATGGCCGTCCGCTGACGGATCCCTGGACGGGCCAGTTCTACGCGGATGAGACGACGCCGCTGACCAACCTCAAGCAGGTGGAGGTCATCCGCGGCCCGGGTTCGTCGCTCTACGGCTCCAACGCCTTCAGCGGCGTCATCAACATCATCGAGCGCCAGCCGGGCGATCTCATCGCCAAGGGCCAGAACGTGGGCGCCGACGCGCGCATCCTCGCCGGCCAGGACAAGACGTGGCGCCTGCAGACCAACGTCGCCGGCCGCGGTGGCCCCGTGGAGGCGCTGCTCGGCTACTACGGCTACGGCTCGGACGGCCCGCAGCTCTTCAACAACCCGCAGCTCAACCAGACGGACACCAACGAGGACTCGCTGGTGCACCAGGTGAACGGCAAGGTCCGCGTGGGTCCCCTCGCGCTGGACGCGGACTTCACCGACGGCAACATCGGCCGGCCCGGTGGGCAGAACATCTCCACCGTGGGCAACTGCGGTCGCTGCCACTACACCGCGCAGGACAACGAGCACGTCCAGAACCTGAACGCCGCCGTGCAGCTGGATCAGCAGGTGACGGACAACGTGCGCGTGTTCGCCCAGGGCTATGCGTTCTTCAAGCGCCGCAACGTGACGCTGGAGAATGAAATCACGGGCGCGCTGGAGGACACGCTGGGCAAGCGCAGCCGGCTGGGCGGCGAGGCGCGCGCGCTCTTCTCCCTGGACCGGCTGTCCGTCACCGTGGGCGGCGACGTGAAGGCCGACCAGGTGAACAACCAGAACGTGCTCCCGGGCCTGACCCTGGATGACACGAAGCAGACCATCCTGGGCGGCTTCGTGGACGCGGAGTTCCGCGCCACGGACCGGCTGGTGGTGGGCGCGGGCGCCCGCTACGACAACTACCAGATCCCCGAAAAGGTCTGGGAGGCGCGCACGGATCAGATCTCCCCGCGCGCCAGCGTCGTGTTCCACGCCATCCCGGAGCTGCTCACGCTGCGCACCAACTACGGCCGCGCCTTCCGCGCGCCCACGCTGGCGGAGCTCGCCATCAACCAGCAGATGTACGCCGCGACGCTGCTGGGCAACCCGTCGCTGCGCGCGGAGACGCTGGACACGGTGGAGGCGGCGGTGGACTTCTGGCCGTTCGACCGCCGGGTGCGCCTGACGGGCACGGGCTTCTACAACCGCGCCCGCAACTTCATCAATCAGGAGCTCGTCTTCGGCTCCACGTCCCAGTTCCGCAACCTGGGCGACGCGCGCGTGGCGGGCTTCGAGGCGGAGGCGGCGGCGCAGGTGCCGTCCCTCAACTCGTCCTTCGACGTGGCCTACCAGTTCCTGGATGCCCAGGCGCTGCCCGTGGGCGGCGGGGCCAGCTACCCGCTGGACTACGCGCCCAGCCACCGCGTCTACCTGCGCGGCCGCACCAACATCGGGAAGTTCGCCTTCGTGGAGCTCTACGGCCTGTTCGTGGGCCCGCGCTTCGACCCCGGCTTCGTGGTGGACGAGAACGCGGGCACCACCACCCGCGTGAAGCTGCCCAGCTACATCACCGCGACGGCGCGCGTGGGCTTCAACGTCCACGAACGGGTGGCGGTGTCCCTGCTGGGCACGAACCTGTTCAACGCGAAGTACGAGGAGTCCCACGGCTTCCCCGCTCCGCCGCTGGGCGTCTTCACAGAAGTTCGACTCCATTATTAGGGCGCTGTTTGGATACCGTCGCCGCCGTGAAGGATGCTCCCCTGAAGTTGACGCCGGATACGACCCTCACGCCGGAGGCGCTGGAAAAGGCCTCCGGGGTGCTCGCCCGGGATGGCCTGTTGCTGGGGCGGGGTGACGACGCGGCGCCGCGACTGGTGCTCTTCGACGGGCGGCTGACGGCCGCGCACGCGGCGATGTTGGAGCAGCGGCCCCCGGCCCTGCTCCTGGCCACTCGCGGCGAGGCGGGGCAGCCGTCCGGCTGGGAGGCGCGGCTCTTGAGCTCGCTGTTGCGCGGCGAGCCCCTGATTCCGCGGGAGGCCGCCACGTCCGTGGCCTGGCTGGGCAGCGTGGCGGAGGTGACGGCCGCGGGCGAGCGCGCCGCGGAGGAGGTCCTGCGGACGGGGGCCTCCAAGGGCGCGGCCAGCCGGGTGGCGGATGTCGTCCATGAGATTGGCGTGAACGCGCTCCTCGACGCCCCGGTGGACGCCGAGGGGCAGCCGAAGTACGCCCACCGGCGGGGACAGGTGCAGGCGGTGGCCGAGGAAGATCGCTGCCTGGTGTCCTGGGCGGTGGCGGAGGGCCGCGCGTGGCTGGAGGCGACGGACCGCTTCGGCCGGCTGACGGTGTCACCGCTGGTGCGGGTGGTGAAGGCGTGGGGTGAGAAGGCGCAGGTGGATGCTTCTGGCGGTGGCGCGGGCCTGGGTCTGCGGCGCATCCTGGAGCACAGCGACGCAGTGGCGGTGCGGGTGACCCCGGGAAAGCGGACGCAATTCGCTTGTGGGGTGGACCTGGGGGATACACGCCGCCGGGCCGCGCAGCCCAAGTCGCTGCTGTTCTGTCTGGAACGAGGGTAGGCGGGTGGAAAGCCAAACTTCCAATGCCAGCATCACCCCCCTGCGCGTGGGCAGTCTGACCCACGTGCGCGTGGCCGGAGTGATCGACGAGACCTTCCCCCTCTCCCCCGCCTCCAAGGGGATGTCGGGGCTGGTGGTGGTGGACCTGGGCCTGGTGGAGCGGATCAGCTCCTTCGGCGTCCGCCGGTGGATTGAGTTCGTGGGCCACCCGCCGCAGGGCGTGTCGGCCCTGTACGTCGTCAACGCGCCGCCGGTGGTGGTGGATCAGCTCAACATGGTGGAGGGCTTCGCGGGCGTCGCGCGCGTGCTCTCCCTGCTGGCGCCCTACACCTGCCGCTTCTGCAAGGAGGACCGGCTGCGGCTGGTCCGGCTGGTGGAGGAGGCGAAGATCCTGGAGCAGGGCGGCGCCCCGCCGCACCAGTGCCCCGTGTGCGCGCAGCCCCTGGAGTTCGCGGACGAGCCCACGGAGTTCTTCGACTTCGCCCGCCGCCAGCAGTTCTCCGCGGTGGACCCGGCCGTGCTGCGCTACCTGCGCGCCAGCAGTCCGTCGGAGCCGTCCGAGCTCTCCTCGCACCTGAAGATCATCCAGGACGACATCACCTTCATCACCCTGGCCAGCACGCTGAAGGGCGACCTCAACGTGCGCCGGCTCGCGTCCGGCCTGGAGGGGCGCGTCGCGTTCGACTGCTGTCACGTGAGCACGGTGGAGCCGGAGGCCCTGCCGCGCATCGAACAAGTGCTGGAGGTGGCGGCGCAGGGCGCGCAGGTGGTGCTCTGCCGCGTGCCCCCGCCGATGCTGGGCGTGCTGGCGAAGTCCTCCAAGCCGCTGCCGGCGAAGCTGGCCACGCTGTGGCTGCCGTGCGACTGCCGCAACTGCGGCCAGGTCACCCACCAGCGCATCCAGACCTCCGAATACCTGGAGGTGCTGCGCGCCAAGGGCACCATGGACCGCGTGTGCCCCGTCTGCGGCGGCACCGCGCGGGCCCCGGCGCTGGCGCAGTTCCAGGGCCTGCTGGCGCGCACGCCGCTCACCGAGAAGCCGCTCGACGACATCGAGGCGCTGGAGCAGCGCGCGCTCAGCCAGTACCTCTTCGGCTCCACCAACGCGGACCCCGGGGCCCGCGGCACGTCGCCCACGGACGTGCACGGCGGCAGCGCCCGGCTGCAGATCATCCGCCGGCTGGGGCAGGGCGGCATGGCGGAGGTGTTCCTCGCCAAGCAGCAGGGCGTGAAGGGCTTCGAGAAGTTCGTGGTGATGAAGAAGATCCTCGCGCAGTTCGCGGAGAACCCCGAGTTCGTCGACATGCTCTTCGCGGAGGCCCGCGCGAACGCGCGCCTCACGCACCCCAACATCGTCCAGACCTTCGACGTGGGCGTGACGGACGGCGTGGCGTACATCCTGATGGAGTACGTGCGCGGCCCGGACCTCAAGCGCCTGATCACGGAGCTGCGCCGCAAGGGCATGGCGCTGCCGCTGGAGCACGCGCTGCGCATCGTGGCGGAGGTCGCGGCGGGCCTGCACTACGCGCACAGCTACGTGGACCCGTCCGGCACCGCGCACCCGGTGGTCCACCGCGACGTCAGCCCCCACAACGTGCTCGTGTCGCTCGACGGCGCCATCAAGCTGTCGGACTTCGGCATCGCCAAGGTGCAGGGCGAGGAGCAGACGCAGGCGGGCGTCATCAAGGGGAAGATTTCGTACCTCTCCCCGGAGGCCGCCAGCGGCCGCCCGCTGGACTGGCGCAACGACGTGTTCGCGCTGGGCGTGGTGCTCTTCGAACTGCTCACCGGGCAGCTGCCGTTCCGCCGGGACCATGACGCGGCCACGCTCGCGGCCATCGTGCGCGAGCCCGCGCCGGTGCCCTCGCAGCTCAAGCCGCACATCCCGCAGGACGTGTCCGACCTCATCCTGCGCGCGCTGGTGAAGGACCCGGCGCGCCGCACGCCCTCCGCGGCGGCGATGCGCGAGGAGATCGAAGCGGTCATCGCGCACCACCGGCTGTCCTCGTCGCCCGCGTCGGTGGCGCAGTTCTTCAAGGAGGCGCTGGGGGACCGGCTCTCCGAGTACGCGCCGTCCTCCATCGCCGGCTCGGGGACGGGCTCCAACCCCCGGGCGCTGATGCCGGGCACGGGTTCGCACTCGCGCAACCTGGGCACGGGCTCCGGTTCTGGCAGCGACATGCGGGCTCCGTCGGACCTGTCCCGGCCTCCCGTGCGCGGGGGCTCCGGCAGCATGCCGCGGATGGAGCCGCCGCCCGTCGCCGCCGCGCCCGAGCCCGCCGAGCGGGGCACCGAGGTCGTCTCCGTCGCCTCCGAACCGCCGCGCCCTCCCGCCGCGCCGCCCGTGATGGCCGCTCCCGCGCCCCGTCCTTCGCGCCCTGCCGCGCCGCCGCCCGTGTCGCCGTTGCCGTCACCGACGGCGGTGCGCCCGGCCGCTTCCGCCAACGTGCCCACGCGCGTGGGGCCTCCTCCGCAGCCGCCCGCGCGGCCCTCGGTCTCCGTGCCCAGCGTGGCGCCGATGACCGCGGTCCCGCCGCCTCCTCCCGTCGCCGCCGCGCCGCAGGTCTCCGCGCCGCCGCCTCCTCCGCACACGGCCTCCTTGCCGCCCATTGGCTCCACTCCCGTGCCCACGCATGCGCGTGCCTCGGGAGAGCGCGTGGCCCCACCTCCGGCCCCGGTGCATGCCGTGCCGCCGCCCGCGCCCGTTGCTCCCAGCGCGGGCGGGCACCCCGCGCCAGGCAAGGGCCTGACGTCCGGTCAGCGCAAGGGGCTGTGGGTGGGCGGAGGCGGACTGGTGCTCGCGGGGCTCGCGCTGGCCTTCCTGTTGCCCAAGGGAGGCATGGAGGTCCGCAACGCCCAGGAGGGTGAGCGCGTCTACGTGTCCGGCGTGCTGCTGGAGGGCAAGCACGCCCTGCCCGAGGATCCGGGCGGCTGGCTCGTCTCCACCGCCGTGGACGGCAAGCTGCACCGCTTTGGCAAGGTGGCGAAGGCCGAGCACATCGACCTGCGCACGCTCGCGGATGCCGCGCCCCAGGCGGATGCCCGGGGCACGCTCAGCGTCACCGGCGCCCAGGGGTGCCGCGTCGCGCTGGGCTCCCAGGTGCTCCAGGGGCAGACGCCGCTCGCCAGTCCCATGCCCGCGGGGCGTGAGTTCGAGGTGCGCGTCACCTGCGGCGGCAAGCCTGACCTCGTCCGCTGGGTGATGGCCGTCCCGGGCCAGGGCGTCGCGTTGGACGTGCCCTGAGCTGGAGCGGATGATCCCGGGCTGGCGGTGGCCAGCTCGGGCGTCCCACCGGCCTGTCGGCGCGGCCTACAGCTTCTTCAGCAGGAAGTCCTTGTAGGCGCCGTACCCGGGCAGGTCGTCGCCCAGCGAGCCGTCCACCTTCGCGCGGATGGTGAAGGTGCCGCCCCCCAGCTCCAGCGTGTAGCCGGCGTCGTCCTTGTGGAGGATGTGCACCGTCTTGATGCCGTCCCGGACGGCCTCCTTGCCGATGTCGTCGTCGCAGACGGACTTCATGTCGTCGATGAGCCGGTCGAAGATGCCGTTGGAGATCATCTGGATGGCGGCCACCGTGGTGAAGCTGGCCTCGTCGAGCGTGGCCTGGATGTCCGCGCCGCCCGCGGCCTGCCTCAGCTCCTGCACCTTCGGCTCGAAGGAATCCCTCTTGAACGCCGCCATTTCCTTCCGTTCGGCGAGTCCCATGGTGTCTTGCTCCGCGATGCGTCCGGGCAGGAGTGCCCGACGGGCTGAAACCGTCGTGGACAGGCCCCCCATGTGTCAACGCCCCGCCTGGGGTTGATGCTTCACGTCACCCGGGCACTGACCGGATGTCAGTCGTGCGTCCCCACGTGCACGTCGCCGTGGCGCACGCAGACCCAGTGGAAGGCGCAGGAGCACGCCACCGCGCGCGCGTGCGTGCAGCAGCGTCCGCCGAAGTGCTCCGGCAGGGGTTCGCACGCGTGCTCGGGGGGCTCGGGCAGCTCCCGGGGCGCGCCCCGTCCGGACTCCGCGGGGGTGCTTCCGCAGCAGCCCCGTCCGAGGCAGAGGGGGCACAGGGACAATTCGCAGTGCGCGCACCAGTCGAACACCTCACCGGCGGTACCACGGCGCTCACAACCTCCACAGGCGTCGAACATGGGCAGTCTCCGGGCTCATTCGTGAACGAAGGTAGAGGAGGGGTCCGACATCCCAGGTTGGGTGAGGGCGTCTGGCGCTCCAGGCGGGGGGAAGCGACGGGTGTCGGACGCTCGCCCCGCGCACCTTCCACGGGTGGACGGGAGGGAGGCCGCACGGCGGTCCGTGAGCCCTTGCGGCGTTGGCAACGGATTCGCATGGAACAGGGGCTCACGCAGCTCGGGGCTCCTGGGGAGGATGCAGTCATGCGCAGACACCGCCGCATCATCGGAGTCTTCGGCTCGGGGGCGGAGGCCCACGCGGAGTGGGTCGTCCCCCTGGCGCGGTGGATCGCCGAGGCGGGCTTCGACCTGCTCACCGGGGCGGGGGGCGGTGTGATGAGCGCGGCCGCGGAGGCCTTCGTCCAGGTGGAGGGGCGGCGGGGGGCGGCCATCGGCATCATCCCCGGCACCGTGGGGACGGACGGCCGCTACCAGCCCCGGCCCGGCTATCCGAACACGGACATCGAAATCCCCATCTACACCCACCTGCCGCTCAGCGGGGAGCAGGGCACGGACCCCATGAGCCGCAACCACATCAACGTGCTGACCCCGCACGCCCTGGTGGCGCTGCCCGGGGGCGCGGGCACCGCGGCGGAGGCCGTGCTGGCGCTGCGCTATGGCAAGCCGCTCATCCTCCATGGGCCACCGGAGCTGTTCCGGCGCTTCCCGGCGGAGGCCGAGCGCACCACCTCCCTGGAGCGGGTGACGGAGTTCCTCCTGGCCGCCACCCGGTAGCCGGCCGGGGCAGGCGACCCACCGGCCTTGGTGGGTGGGGGGAAGGTACCCCACGGGGTGGGAAAAGATTCTAGGATGGACACGTGGGGCAGGGTGCGCCCGGCATCGCGGACGCCAGGCCCCTGCCACGTTCGCCACCATGATCAACCCCGACTATCCGCTGGCCAGCTGGTTCCTCGCGCTCTCCACGTCGCTGTTCCTGATCGTCTACGCACTGCCGTTGCTGTTCGTCCCACTGCGGTGGGCGCGCTGGTTCGGGTGGGAGCTGCCCACGGGCAACAACGACCTGACGGTCTACTTCGCGCGCTGCCTGGGGGGCCTGGCGCTGTCCGTCATCATCGCGGTGGTGCGGTTCATTCCGGACCCCAAGAGCCACCTGGTCATCTTCGAGCTCATCGGCCTGATTGGCGGGCTGATGACGGCGGTGCACATCTGGGGCGCGGTGATGAAGCAGCAGCCCTGGACGGAGACGGCGGAGATTCCCCTCTACGGCCTGGTGTGCGTGGGGGCCCTGTACCTTCGCTACGCCACGCTGTCCTGAGCGGAAGGCCCTGGGGATGTCCTCCACGCAGCCCATTGATCCGGTGGTCGCGGCGCTGGCGCCCTACATGCCGGCGGCCATCCTCGCGCGGCTCGGGAGCCATGAGGCGGATTCGCTGCCGCACGCGGAAGCCGTGCGGGGCGCCATCCTGCTGCTGGACATCGCGGGCTTCACGCCCATCGTGGTGGGGCTGAGCGGCGCGGGTCCGCGAGGCATCGACGCGCTCCAGCGGCTGCTCACGAACTACTACACGGAGATGATCGACGTGGTCCGCGACCACGGCGGGGACATCTACCAGTTCGCCGGAGACTCCATCCTCGCGTGCTTCGAGGCCGCGCCCGGCGAGGCGGACGCAGACGTCGTGCAGCGCGCGGCGGTGTGCGCGCTGGGCGTGCAGCGGCGGCTCGCGCGCTTCGCGCGGCTGGAGCTGTTGGGTCAGCGCTTCGGCGTGTCGTCGCGCATCGGCATCGGCTTTGGTGAGTCCACCCGCATCGTGATGGGGAGCACCGGCCTGTGGATGCACCCGGCGCTCGTGGGCGAGCCGCTGGCGCAGGCGGTGGGCGCGGAGAAGCAGGCCACGGTGTCGGAGGTGGTGCTCAGCCCCCGTGCGTGGGACGTGTTGCCGGAAGCCGCGCGAAGGGGGGAGCCCCGCGAGGGCGGCAACCACCGGCTGGCGCTCGACGCGCCGGTGGACTCCGTCAAGCGCCCGCTGCCGCCGCCCACGGGAGGGGCGGAGCTGGTGGGCCGGTGCGCGCTCCTGCTGCACCCGGTGCTCTTCACGAAGATCACCACCGCGCACCAGGAGTTCACCGGAGACTTCCGCGACGTCACCTGCTTCTTCGTGCGCTTCACGCATGCGACGTCGGACCACGACCCCGGCGCGTTCACCCGCGACCTCAACGCCTACTACGAGTTCGTCCAGCGCGAGAGCGCCCACCACGGCGGCGTGCTGCTGATGACGGACTTCACGGACAAGGGCAACGTGCTCTACGTCCTGTTCGGCGCGCCCACCGCCCAGCAGAACAAGGAGGTGCTGGCGTGCCGGCTGGCCTGCAAGCTGCTCAAGGCCCGGGAGTCGTTCCCGTTCCTGGACGAGCTGCAGATCGGCATCGCCACCGGCCACGCCTACTGCGGGGACATGGGCTCCCCGACGCGCAAGGGGTACTCGGCGCTGGGCGAGGTCGTGAACATGGCCGCGCGCTTGATGACGCACGGCGGACGCCAGAGCGGCGTGCACCTGTGCGCCAACACCCAGGCCCGCTCGCTGCAGGGCGGCTTCGCCACCGAGTTCGTGGAGGACGCGAAGCTCAAGGGCGTCTCGCGCACGGTGCCGGTGTACCGGCTGCTGGGGGAGACGCGCCGCGGCCTCTTCATCAAGGGCCGGGGCGACATCATCGGCCGCAGCCGTGAGCTGAACGTGCTGCATGAGGCGCTGAACGCGTCGTTCACCGGCCAGGGCCGCGTGTGCGTGGTGTCCGGCGAGGCCGGCATCGGCAAGTCACGGCTGGGCGCGCGCGTCCTGGAGGACGCGGAGGAGGGCGGCGCGCGGGCGCTGTACGGCGTCTGCTACTCCTACGAGATGTTCACCCCCTTCTTCCCCTGGAAGGAAGTGCTGCTCCAGGCCTTCGGGCTGCACGACTCGGATGACACGGAGGCGCAGCTGACGCGCCTGCGGCAGGGGCTGGACGGCCTGGAGGACGTGGGGCCGGAGTGGATGCCCGTGGTCGCGGGCATCCTGGGCATGTCCCTGGAGGAGACGTCCGTCACGGCGGGGATGGACGCGAGGCGCAAGCAGCAGAAGGTGTTCCAGATCGTCTTCCAGCTCCTGGAGAAGCTCAGCCACGCGCAGCCGCTGCTGCTCTTCTTCGAGGACCTGCACTGGGCGGACTACATCTCGTTGGACCTGCTCCAGCACCTCGCGGCGCGCGTGGGGTCGCACCGCATCATGGTGCTGGCGACGATGCGCCCGGGCGACCAGCTCAAGGGGCTGCGCGACACGCCCGAGTACTGTCCGGTGGACCTGAGCAGCCTGGACGACGAGGACACGCGAGCGCTCCTGCGCGTGCACCTGCGCTTGTCGCCGCCGGACGTGGCGCTGGAGGAGCGGCTGCTCGCGAAGGTGCAGGGCAACCCGTTCTTCATCGAGTCCATCGTGGAGGGCCTGGCGGAGCAGGGCTACCTGGGACCGGTGGAGCCCGGCGCGTCGCGGATGGAGGTGAAGCGCGGCCTGCAGGACCTGCTGCTCCCGGACTCCATCCAGGACGTGGTGCTGTCGCGCATCGACCTGCTGAGCGAGACGGAGAAGCTGGTGGTGAAGGTGGCGTCCGTCATCGGGCGCATCTTCACGCTGGACGCGGTGGCGGCGCTGGTGCCCTCCCTGGCCGGCCCGAGGCTCCGCGAGGCCATGGACACGCTCCGGCGCCTGGGCCTCACCCTCCTGGAGGCGGAGGAGCCCTACACCTGCCTCTTCAAGCACATCGTCATCCGCGACGTGGCCTACAACACGCTGCTGGTGTCGGCGCGCGAGGACCTGCACCGCCGGCTCGCGCGCTACCTGGAGGCCCGCGCGAGCGACAACCTCGCGGGCTCCGCGGGTCTGCTCGCGTTCCACTTCCTCGCGGGCAACGTGGAGGACAAGGGCCTGGAGTACACGCTGATGGCGGCCCGCAGCGCGCGGGCGCAGTACGCCAACGACGACGCCCTCTACCACTACAACCGGGGGTTGGAGCTCCTGGGCACCGTCGTGCCGGTGGACCCGGAGGCGATGCTGCTGAAGACGCGCCGGGTGATGCAGGAGCTGGCGGAGACGCTGCTCCAGGCGGGCCACTACGCCAACGCCATCCTGATGTTCGAGCAGTGCCTGGTGGACGAGGAGGAGGTGCCGCAGCAGGCGGAGCTGCACCTGGGCCTGGGCCGCGCGCACCAGGAGAAGGGCGAGTCCGCGCTGGCCACGCAGCACCTGGAGCAGTCGCTGGTCCTCCGAGGCCGCAGCCTCCCCGGGAACCTGGCCGCGCTGGGCGCGCGGACGCTGGGCAACCTGCTCCTCCGGGGGCTGGCCACGCTGATGCCGTTCGTGCTGCGGCCGCTGCCCGCGTCGCGGCTGGGCAACTACCTCCAGCAGCTGTCCACGCTCAACTCGCTCATCCGCATCTACTACTTCGCGGACATCACCAAGCTCACCTGGGCGACGCTGGTGTCCACCAACATGGCGGAGCGCTCGCGCAGCGACTACGCCATGAGCCTCGCCAGCGGCTATTACGGCACGCTGCTGTTCGGCGCGGGGTTGCTCAAGCGCGCGCGGCTGCACTGCGAGCGGGCGCTCACCTACGCACTGCGCTCCCGCGACCCCGTGGCGGAGGGGCTCGCGCTCAGCCGCCTGGGCATCCAGGCCTTCTTCGCCAACGAGCTGGAGCGCGCGCGGGAGTTCCAGGAGGAGGCCGTCTCCACGCTGCGCCAGGTGGGCGAGCGCTGGGAGCGCCAGACGTCCCTGATGATGCAGGCGACAGGGGAGTTCCTCCACTCGCGCTTCCGGACGGCGGAGTCGCTCTACGAGCAGATGGGGACCATTGGCCTGGAGCTCAACGCGCTGATGCACCAGGGCTGGGCGCACTCGTGGGCGCCCATGTGCCGCTACCTGCTGGGCGAAGGCGACGTCGGCGAGCTGTGCGCGGAGATGGAGCAGGGCCTGCGCATCAGCATGGAGGTGGCGGACCTGGCCAACCAGTGCGCGAGCCTCAACCACCTGGCCAACGTCACCGTGCGCGAGCACCAGGTGGAGGAGGCGGCGCTCGTCGCGGTGCGCTGCTTCAAGAGCATCTGGAGCTACCAGGTGCTGGTGCCCTTCCTCCAGGTGGGGCTGGTGGACGCGGCGGAGGCGGCCCTCTTCGCGCTGGAGGAGGGCGCCACGGTGGTGTCGCGCAAGAAGCTGCTGCGCATCGTGCGGCTGGCCTGCCTCAAGGCGCGCGTGATCGCCCGGCTGTACCCGTACCTCAAGGGCCCGGCGCTGCGCGTGACGGCGCGCGCCCTGGCCCTGCGCAAGGGCCCGAGGGCCGCGGAGCCGGTGTTCCTGGAGGCCATCGCCGTCCTGGAGAAGAGCCCCAACCGCTGGGAGACGGGCGTGGCCTACTTCGACGCGGCGGTGGCGCTGCCGCACCGGCGGGACGCGTTCCTGGCCCGCGCCCGGGCCATCTTCACGCAGGTGGAGGCCCACGCGGAGCTGCGCCGCATGGACCGCTTCCAGGCCGCGATGCAGGCCCTGCTGCCCGGCACCGCGGCGCTCCCGCCGCTCCGCGCCGCGCGGGGGGGGTGACCGTGCATCCCCCCGCGCCGTCAGGCCCGGCCCCTACGCTGCGTGCCTCCCCTTCGACTCCGCACCAGGCCATGACCACCGCTCCGCTCCGCTTCCGGTTCAGTCCCGTCATCGTCGGCTACATGCTCGTGGTGCATGCGCTGGCCGCGCTGGCCTTCTTCCTCCCGTGGCCTCCGTACGCGCTGCCGGTGGCGCTGGGGGTGTACGTGTCCATCGGGCTGGGCACCACGGTGGGGCTGCACCGGCTCCTCTGCCACCGGGCCTTCGCCTGCCCCCGCTGGGTGGAGTACGCGCTGGTGACGGTGGCCATGCTGACGGCCCAGGGCAGCCCGCTGCTGTGGGCCGCCAACCACCGGCTGCATCACGCGAAGGCGGACATGGAGGGCGACGTGCATTCGCCCGTGCGCGGCTTCTGGTACGCGCACATGGGGTGGATCCTCAACGAGGCCTCCACGGAGGAGGACGGCTGGCGCACCTGGTGCCGCGACATGGCGCAGGACGGCTACTACCACTGGCTCCTGCGCTACCGGATCGCGCCGCAGGTGCTGGCGGTGCTCGCGGTGGGGCTGACGTTCGGCTGGCGCGCGGTGCCCGCGTACTTCTTCCTGCCGGTGGTGTGCTGGATGCAGAGCACCTACGCGGTGAACTCCGTGTGCCACGCCGCGTTCGGCTCGCGCGTCCACGACACGCGCGACCAGAGCCGGAACGTGTGGTGGGTGAGCGTCCTCGCGCTGGGCGAGGGCTGGCACAACAACCACCACGCCTTCCCCGCGTCCGCGCGGCATGGCTGGGTGTGGTGGCAGTGGGATCCAGGCTGGCTCTTCATCCGCGCGCTCCAGGCCGTGGGGCTGGCGTGGGACGTGCGCCTGCCGTCCCGGCTCAGGTCAGAAGCTGGGGCTTGAGGCCCAGCGCGGCCATCTGCTTCACGTCCCACTCCTCGATGGCGTCCAGGCCCGCGATGTAGCGGCGCGCCGGGTTCTTCACCGGGTTGCGGATGCTGATGATCTCCGGCCCGGAGAAGAGGATGGTCTGCTTGTAGCGGGGCAGGTCGCTCATCATCAGCTTGGACGCGTAGTGCCGCGCGATGTTGGGCAGGCTCCCCAGCGTGTGACACAGCCGGCGGAAGTGCTCCACCACCTCCGACCCGTGGAGCTGCTTGGGCCGGTGGCACAGCGTGTAGCCGTCATAGTCGCGGCTGGTGGTGCCCGGCAGCAGCCGGTTGTCCGCCTGGAGCTCGCGAAAGAAGGGCGTCTCCGGATACGGGCACACGATGCCCAGGAAGGTGACGGAGAAGTACTTCAGGTCCGCCAGGTACTCCGGCAGCCGGTGCAGGTATTCGTTGGTGTCGCCGTCCGAGCCGACGATGAGCCCGAAGGACAGCAGGATGCCGGCGGAGAAGACGCGGCGGATGACGGCGTCCACCTCCGACAGCTTGTTCTGCCCCTTGTTCATCGCCTTGATGGAGTCCGGGTTGAGGGACTCCAGGCCGGTGTAGACGTAGCGGCAGCCCGCCTTCGCCATCAGCTTCACCAGCGCTTCATCCTTGAGCACGTTGAAGGTGAGGGCGCAGCCCCAGGTCTTCTTCAAGGGGATGAGCGCTTCGCAAAGCGCGCGCAGGTACTTGGGGGAGCCGCCCAGGTTGTTGTCCAGGAAGACGAAGGCGTCATCCATCAGCCCCAGGAAGTTCGGGTTCCAGCGCATGCGCGTCTGGATCTCGTCGATGACCTCGGGGATGGGGCGGAAGCGGTAGCGCTCGTGGCCGGTGAGCACGCAGAAGTTGCAGGTGAAGGGGCAGCCTCGCGACGCCTCGATGCCCGGCAGGCGCACCTTGTTGTGCGTGAAGTCGATGAGCTCGTAGCGGTACGGGCGGATGGCCGCGGCGCCCTGCGACGGCAGGCTGTAGCGCGGCTTCAGCTCGCCCTTCTCGAAGTCGGCGATGAGCGCGGGCACGTTGGATTCGGGCTCGCCGGTGATGACCGCGTCGAAATAGAGGGCCGCGTCGTCGGGGAAGTGGCTGGCGTGCCGCCCGCCCGCCACCGTCGTCATGCCGCGCTGACGGAAGAGGGTGGAGAGCACCTTGGTGTGCTCGTAGTACGAGTGCAGGTACGAGAAGAAGACCAGGTCCCAGTGCCTGTCCAACGGCAGGTCGGCCTCCTTCTCGTTGAAGATCTCCACCTGCGCGTGCTCCGGGCACAGGCCGGCGATCAGCTCCGGCACGGAGGACTGCATGATGGAGGGTTCCTTGATCCGCAGGCGGGTCGGATGGGTGTACGTGGCGATGATGGCGATGCGCATGCGTGCGCTCCGGACGAGGGCACGGAAGGAACGCCCCGCGCCCGTTCGCGGTTGCCTCTGCCGGACCGCGGCCCCCTCCGTTCGCCGAGAATCACCCGGAGTCCGGGCAGTGGCAAAGGATCTCCGCGGGCCGCGACGCACTCCGCGTGTTTCCGGTGTCAGCGGACGACCCGGCAGGACCTATCTCGTCGGGGGGCGCTGCTGATAGATCTTTGAAACATGGATACCTCTCCTCCGCCATCCTCCGGTGGTTGGCCGTTTCGACGCTATTTCTGGATTTCAGTCGTCGCCGCGGCGGCGCTCAGCCTGCTGACGCTGAACACGGGCTGGATGTTCGACGACTATGTCTGGCTGGGCGTCTGGGACAACCTGCCGCAGCCAGCGCCGCTGGCGAACACGCACTTCGACGTGTACCGCACGGCCACGGGCGTCGCGGAGCACACCGCGCAGATGTCCCATGCGGGCATCTTCCCGTGGTGGGTGGAGCCCGGGGTGAAGCTGGCCTTCTTCCGGCCGCTGGGCAGCGCGCTGTTCGGCCTGGATCACCTGCTCTACAACCGCGTCGCCGTCGCGTATCACGTGCACTCGCTGCTCTGGTACGTGGGCCTGGTGATGCTGGTGGGCGTGCTGTTCCGGCGGCTGCTGCCCACGGGGCTGGCCGGGCTGGCGCTGTTCCTCTTCGCCGTCAACGGCTCCCACAGCGCGGTGGTGGGCTGGCTGTCCTACCGCGTGCTGCTGGTGTCCATGCTCTTCGGGGTGCTGGGCCTCTGGCTGCACATGGAGTGGCGCGAGCGCCAGCGCAAGGGCGCGCTGGTGGGGTCGCTCATCGCCTTCGCGCTGGGCCTGGCGGGCGCGGAGACGGTGCTCATCATGATCCCCTACGTCCTCGCCTATGAGGCCTTCGCGGGTCCGGGCAAGCCGTCCGACCGGCTCAAGGCGCTCATCCCGTTTGGCGCGCTGATGACCGCCTTCCTCGTCATGTACAAGGCGCTGGGCTACGGCGCGGCGAGGCAGGACACGCACCTGGATCCGTACGGGGCGCCGGTGCAGTGGTTCATGGGGATGTTCGCGCGCGTGCCCGCCGCCATCGCGGGGCTGACGCTCAGCGCGCCCAACGACTACATCCTGGACCCGTCCTATGTGCCCACCTTCCAGCTGCTGGGCGCGGCGGGCCTGGTGTTCTTCGGGCTGCTCCTGTGGGGCGTGTGGCCGCAGGTGGAGCCGGCGGAGCGCAAGACGCTGAAGTGGCTGCTGACGGGCTCGTTCCTGTCCACGTGGCTGGGCAGCTCGCCGCTGGCGGGCGCCCGCACGCTCATCGTGCCCAGCCTGGGCATGGCGGTGGCGCTGGCGGTGGTGCTGCGCTGCGCGTGGCGCGGCCGCGCGCTGAAGCCCCGGGCGGGCGCGGTGCTGGCGGGCGCGGCGGTGATGGCGCTCCTGCACGTCGTGGGCGCGCCGTACGTCTGGTGGCAGACCTCGGGCTTCTATTCGCAGGTGGACGCGTTGTTCAAGCGCGTGAACCTGCGCTACGCGGAGGCCCTGGACCTGGAGCAGTTCCCGAACCAGCGCCTGGTGGTGCTCAACGCCCCCAGCGGCACGGTGGGCATCTACGGCTCCGTGCAGTGGTGGTCCTCGGGCCGGCCCCTGCCGAAGAACTGGTGGGTGCTGTCCTACAAGTCGGAGGAGCAGAAGGTGACGCGCACCGGCCCCAACTCGCTGGAGCTGTCGCTGACGGACGGGAAGCACTACCTCAACATCCTGGAGGAGCGCATCTACCGCGGCGTGAACTACCCGGTGAAGCAGGGGGATGAGTTCGACATGAAGGGCATGAAGGCGCGCATCGAGGAGGCGGACGCGGAGGGCCCCACGCGCATCTCCTTCACCTTCGACGTGCCGCTGGAGGACCCGTCGCTCAAGTTCGTCGAGTGGCGCAACCGCAAGGTGATCCCCTGGACGCCGCCCGCGCTGGGCGGGCCGCCGTCGCTGACCAACGCCCGCGTCGTGGATTAGTCCAAAGACACGAAGGGCGGACCCCCGCGAAGGGGCCCGCCCTGGGTGGGGGGACGCTGCTCTTGCGCTCAGCCCACCATCTGGACGATGGCCAGCGTGATGCCGTAGACGATGACGGACACCAGCGCGGCGGCGGGGATGGTGAACACCCACGCCCAGATGATGCGTCCCGCGGTGCCCCACTTCACCGCGCGCCAGCCGCGCGTGGACCCCACGCCGACGATGGCGCCGGTGATGGTGTGGGTGGTGGACACGGGGATGCCCAGCTCCGCCAGCGCGATGATGGTGACGCCGCCGCCCGTCTCCGCGCAGAAGCCGCCAATGGGCGCCAGCTTCGTGAGGCTGTGGCCCATGGTGCGGATGATGCGCCAGCCGCCGAAGAAGGTGCCCATCGCGATGGCGGCGTGGCAGGAGATGATCATCCACCAGTCGATGTGGAAGGGCCGGTCGCGCCAGATGGTGCCGAAGAGCACCACGGCGATGATGCCCATCACCTTCTGCGCGTCGTTGGTGCCGTGGCTGAAGGAGAAGATGGCGGACGACACCAGCTGGAGCCTGCGGAACCAGGTGTCCACGCGCAGGGGCGTCTGACGGCGCACCGCCCACGTGCTGGCCACCATCATCCCGATGCCCAGCACCATGCCGATGAGCGGCGACAGCACGATGAACGCCGCGATGCGCGCGATGCCGGAGCCCACCAGGCCCTGGAAGCCCAGCACCGGCAGCGTGGCGCCAATCATCCCGCCCGCCAGCGCGTGCGACGACGACGAGGGCAGCCCCCACCACCAAGTGAGCAGGTTCCAGGAGATGGCCCCGATGAGCGAGGAGAAGATGACCATCAACACCGCGGTGGGGCCGGCCGCGCGGAGCATGTCGAAGTTGATGATGCCCTTGCCCATGGTGTTGGCGACGTGAACGCCGCCGGCGAACGCAGCCACGAAGTTGAAGAACGCCGCCCAGGCCACCGCGAGGTTGGGCGACAGCACGCGCGTGGAGACGACCGTGGCGATGGAGTTCGCGGCGTCGTGGAAGCCGTTGATGAAGTCGAAGACGAGCGCGACGATGACGATGAGGACGACCGCGGCGAGCAGCATCTCAGGAGTGCTCCAGCACGACGCCTTCGATGACGTTGGCGACACCCTGGCACTTGTCGGTCGCCGTCTCGATGAGGTCGTAGATCTCCTTCCACTTGATGATGGTCAGGGTGTCCACGCCGCTCTTGAACAGCCGGCCCATGCCCGCGCGCAGCACCTCGTCCGCCTGCGACTCCAGGTGCTTGATCTCCTTGCAGCCCGCCAGGATCTGCTCCGGCTTCTTGATGAGGCGCAGGGCGGCCACCACCTCCTGCACCTTGCGCGTGGACAGCACCAGGAGCCGCGCCAGCTCCGTGGCGTCCGCCCGGGTGCTGTCGATCTCGTAGTACAGCAGGCGCGCCGCCGCCGCGTTGGTCAGGTCCAGCACGTCGTCGATGCGCGACAGCAGCGAGTGGATCTGCCCGCGGTCGAAGGGGGTGATGAACTGCTGGTGGAGCCGGTTGAAGGCCGCGTGGGTGACGTCGTCACCCTTGTGCTCCACGTCCTTGAGCGCCTGGACGCGCGCGGGCACGTCCCGGTAGTCGCTCAACAGGTCGTGCAGGAGCTGGGCTCCCTCGACGGTCCTTGCGCATTGCGCGTCGAAGTCGTCGAAGAACTCGTCCGACTTCGGCATCAGCTTTTCGAGCATGGATTCTCCCTCGGCGCCTGGAGGGCCAGGCGAGGTCCGCCGCGGGAGGAGGAGAGGCGCGAGGTGTGGCACTCCCGTGGCGCGCGAGTGAGTACCCTACCTGGAGAGATTCGCCAGTGCCGCGTGCGAAATCGCACGAATTCCAGGAGGTTGGAGCGTGACGCGGCGGCGGCTCAGACGACGCGGTTGCGCAGCTCCTCGAAGAATCCCACCCACAGCTGCCACATCTCCTCCGCGCCCCGGGTGATGGTGGCCAGCTCCGCGTCGGTGTACTCGAGCCCCATGGTGTGGCCGGCCGTCTCCACGTGGTCCGGCTCCTGCTTCACGTGGATGTCCACCCAGGGCAGGGACTTGAGGCCCGTGGTGCGGCGCACCAGCTTGCCCAGCTTCGCCACCATGGTGAGGTCCGCCACCTCCGTGCCGTAGAGGAAGCCCAGGCCCGTGAGGTGGTTGTCCGTGGAGCGCTGGTAGCCGTCGAGCAGCCGGCGCGTGGCGGGCGCCATGTCCGCTTCGGACACGCCCGCCTTCGTGAAGCCCGCGTCCGTCATCGTCGTGATGAAGAAGCGCTCGTGCGCGCGCTCCGGATCCCCTTCGCCCACCTCCTGGTTGAGGATGTGCGACACCGCCGTCTTCATCTCGATCTGCGGGCAGACGGCGAGCAGCTTGCCCAGGAAGTTGGGGAAGTAGTGCAGCGGGTGCCACCACTGGCCCAGCACCATCTCCGCCTGCTCGCGGCTGAAGGCCTTCTCATCCACCACTTCGAAGAACCGGTGCTTGATGAGCTGCTCACGGTGGGGGTTCTTCGCGAGCGCCGCCTCGATGGTCTGGTTCCGCATGACGCCTCCAGGGCCTGTGCTGCCAGAAAGGGCTGGGTCGGCGTTTATCACAATTCAGGACTGTGATTCTTGAAATAGTAGAAATACAAGTTCAATGCGACTACGTTGTTTACCGCCATTGTGGAACCTGCCCGTTCCAGAGGGGGCCCCCACGGCGGGTGTGTGGGAGAAGGGGCGAGCGGGCGACGTGGGGCATGTCCGCCTGGGCGGGCCTGTTCCAGGCGGGGCTTCACGTCCTACAGTTGGAAAATCAGCATTTGTTCCCTGATCCCTCTTGTCGCGGAAGGCGCATGACCCTGTTCCGGCATCCCGAAGATCGCATCCCGGTCCTGTTGTTCACGTGCGTGTTCGCGCTCGACGTGACGGTGTTCCTCACGGCGAGCAGCTGGTGGGTGCCGGTGTTGTGGTTCGGCCTGGGCATCATCCCCAAGGGATGGATCTGCTCGTGGAACCACCACCACCAGCACCTGTCGATGTTCCGGCACGCGCTGCCCAACCGCCTCCTGGAGATCATCTTCGGTTTCCAGACGGGCGTGACGTCGCAGGCGTGGTTCCTCCACCACGTGCTGGGTCACCACCGCAACTACCTGGACCAGACGAAGGACGAGTCGCGCTGGAAGCGCGATGACGGCACGACCATGGGCGAGCTGGAGTACTCGCTCAGCACCATGCTGACCGCGTATCCGCGGGCGTTCGAAGTGGGGCGCCAGCAGCACCCCAAGGCGCTGCGGGTGTTCATCGCGATGGGCGTGCTGCAGGTCGTCCTGTTGGCGGGGCTGTTCTGGGTGAACCCCTACAACGCGCTCTTCGTGTTCCTGCTGCCCATGGTGGCGTCGCTGTTCGTCACGGTGTGGGCGACCTTCTTCCACCACGTGGACCTGAACACCGAGCTGCACTCGGAGGCCTCGTACAACATCCTCCACCGCGGCTACAACCTGATGACCGGCAACCTGGGCTACCACACCGCGCATCACACGCGGCACGGGCTGCACTGGTCCAAGCTGCCGGAGCTGCACGCCCAGCTCGCGCGGGAGATCCCCGCGCACCTCTACCGTCAGCCGGGCATCCCGTTCGTCTGGCGCGGCTCCGAAGCGAAGGTGGTGCTCAGCCAGCACGAACTGGACGCCATCGCCGCGGCGCCCGCGGCGACGGGGGAGAAGCTGGCGGCCTGAGGCCGAGGGCCCCCCGCGGAGCGCCGTCGTCCGGCGGAAAAAGAGGGGGGGCGCTCCGCCCCCCCGTCCCATCACTTCTCTGCGGGGACGCGGTTCGCCGCCAGGTTGATGACGTTCACCAGGAGGTCCTTCACGCGGCGGGGCTTGTTGCCGCCGTTGTCCTCGATGATCTTCTCGATGTCGTCATCCTGCCGGTGGTACTCGGGGATGAGATCGCCGCCGCCCTCGGGGTTGGACAGGCCCTCGAAGAGGAAGAGCACGTCCTCGCCCTTGCGCCCGAACGACGCGCCGTCCTGGCGGTCGCGGTACACGTTGATGTCCCGGTTGATGCGGTCGAACGGGTCCGCCATCTGCTGGTTCGCCTGGTCCACCACGTCCCGGAAGTAGTTGGGCTGGCCCTTGGTGTTGGTGTCCACGACGGACAGGCGCTGATCATCCCAGCGGCCCACCATGTCCGTGTTGATGACGCCGGCGATGTCCTTCATCTCCAGCCCGGGGATGGGGTGGTCCACGAAGTACTGCGAGCCCACCAGCCCCTTCTCCTCCGCGCCCGTCCAGATGAAGAGCACGGAGCGGTCCAGCTTGCCGTTCTTCGCGGCCTCCGCCAGCTCCGGCACCGCCGCCATCAGCACCGCGCTGCCTGACGCGTTGTCGTCCGCGCCGTTGAACGGGTTGCCCTTGCGGTCCACGCCCACGTGGTCCAGGTGGGCCATCACCACGATGACCTCGTCCTTGTGGGGGCCGGTGCCGGGCAGCATCGCCATCGTGTTCACGGCCTGTCCCGTCGCCGTGGCCACCTGCTTGAGCTCCTCCACGCTGCGCTGCTTCCCGGACCGCGCCGGGGCCAGCGGCTGGCCCGCCGCCTTCATCGTGCTCTCGTACTGCTTGTTGAGCAGCTTCAGCGTGTCCTTGGGCATCTTCTCGTCCAGGTAGAACCCCTCCTGGAACATCTTGTGGCCGAACTGCTTGTGCTCGCCGTGGGCCGCGCCGTTCGCCTCGCCGGCCGTGTTCGGCCCCAGCCAGGAGTAGACGTTGAACTTCTGCTGGAAGGGGTTCGCCGGGTTGTTCGAGTTGGGCCCCACGAGGCCGTACTTCTCCGCGTGCGCCTGCACGTAGGCGCTCGCCGCGTCCAGGCCCTCGGAGGGGCTGTCACGGCCCTTCAGCGCGTCGGAGGCCAGGTACTCGATGTGCGTCATCGGATCCGAGTCGACCGACACGGGCGGCTCGGCGGGCGTCTCCGGCACCGGCGTCGTGGGCGCCGGAGTGCAGGGCGCGGGCAGCGACAGCACCGGGGGCGGCGCGGGCAGCCGGGGCAGGGAGGGGCGCGTGCCGGAGGACTCGAAGCCGTCCTTGAACGCGAGGGGACGGTTCTTCGACTTCGCGTCCGTGCTCCGCGCGTCCTGCGAGTTCAACCGCGACACGGAGGTGAGGGGGCGCGAGCTGTCGTTGATCTTCGTGGCCATGGTGGGGAGTCCGGGGGAGGAAACGCGCTTCCTGAGATTATCCGACGGAGCCGGTCAGAAGTTGTGCGCCGCGGCGCGATTCCGTGCGTTATCAGTTCATTCAGTGAATCCAGGTTTCAAAGGGGGCGCGCCGGATCCCGCCGGGCCGTCTTGGCGGCCGCTGTGACTCGCCTTGCTACAAATACAGTGTTTCATGTGACTCATGTCGCTACTCCTGTTTTCTCATTCAATGAATGGCAAGAGTGAAGACAGACGCGTCCGGTGTGTTGGCTCAAGGGGTGCAATGGGGAGGCGTGCAGTTCACCCCATGACGAGGTAGCGCATGCACCTGAAGATGACGGGTCCCCTGCTGGCTTCCATGTTCCTGAGCCTCGCGGGTTGTGCGGGCGGCGACGACAGCCAGTCCGCCGGTTCCCTGAACGCGCAGGAGTCGGCGGCGCAGTCCCAGTGTGTCAAGAGGTTCGAAGGCATCAGCAGCTGTGCGATGGGCCGGGCGAAGCTCGATTCCGTGGCGGACGGTCTCGCTGTGTCCGGGCTCGCCACCCAGAAGGACGGCGTCGCGAGCACCTTCGCGCAGGCCGTGAAGTGGGAGCAGCGCGTCGGGATGAGCCTGGGCGCGAACGGTGGCTACCAGCTGTCCGCGCGTGACGGCGATCAGGTCGTCAGCACGCTGAGGGTCACGCCGGGCAAGGAGGCCAACTCGGTCACCATGGCGCCCACGTTCACCGGTTCGCCGGGGGGCTCGCGCTACACGATGAACGTCTACCTGGGCGGCGTGCTCCAGGGCTCCAGCCCGCAGCCGGCGGGCATGGTCATCGTGTTCACCAACTGGCGGGACTTCCTCCGCTGGGCGGAGATGCACCACCACTTCCTGAACGACTTCGACGTCGACGGTCTGTCGCTCGGCTCGGCCAAGGAGAACGTGGGCGCGTGCGTGTGGCGCGTGGGTTCGGAGAAGAACACGTTCACGGTGGACATCAACGGCAAGCGCATCACCGGTGATCAGGTGGAGTTCATCGAGACCATCGCGGAGGGTGCCTACCCGTACCGCCACTTCACGGGCATCGACACGAACGCCATCGCCAGCCAGTACACCATCAACTCCGAGTCCATCACCGCGCCCACGGGTGTGAAGTAGCGCCCATCGCCGCACTGTTTCCTCGCGCGCCGGACGGGAGCCAAGGTCCCGTCCGGCGACGTGAGGGGGGCAAGGCGTTCGCCCAACGTGCCATGGAGTCCTGCCGCCGTTGGGCGTTCGCGTCCTGGCCTCACCGTCGAGGTGGGAGCCCTACCGTCCGCCAGACAGGGTGGACGTCGGCGTCACCGCGTTCCTGCCGCTGCCGCCGGTGCCCGTCGCGGGGCTCACCGTGGGCGCGCGCGCGGCCTCCAGGGGGGCCTTGTGGGCCTTCTGGAACGACGCGGGCACTTCGTTCGCGTAGAGCAGCTTGTAGGCGCTGTAGCTGCCCAGGACGCGCTTCACGTAGTCGCGGGTCTCGTCGAAGGCGATGTGCTCCACCCACTCGTCCAGCTCCGCCTGGGGCAGGGCCCGGCGCCAGCGCTCCACGGCCGCGGGTCCCGCGTTGTACGCGGCCACGGCGTAGGCGGGGTTGCCGTCGAAGTGCTTGAGCAACTGCCCCAGGTACGCCGCGCCCAGGCGGATGTTCGGCGCGGGCTGAAGCAGCGAGGACACGTCGAACGAGGCCATCTTCAGCGAGTCCGCCACCTGGCGCGCCGTCGAGGGCATGAGCTGCGCCAGTCCCAGCGCTCCCGTGGCGGAGCGCGCGCGCGGGTTGAAGCGGCTCTCCTCGCGGATGAGGCCCTGGAGCAGATCGGGATCCACTCGCGCTGACCGCGAAGAGCTCTGGATGAGCGGCCGGAACGCGAGCGGCCACGTGGCCTCCCACACCGGGCGCGACGCGGCGCTCAGCGGCCCGGCGGCCTCCTGGCGAAGCGACACGCGCGCCACCTGCCGCGTGGCCCGGCCCCGCCCGGTGCGGCGCATCGTCTGGTAGAGCAGCCGCGCGGGCGCCTCCGCCAGGCCGCGCGTGTCCACCGCGAGCAGCTCCTCCACCACGCCTGGCTGGCCCAGGCGCAAGAGCTCCACGCCCGCGGCGAAGCGCGGGTCCTTCTGGAGCGGGCCCGGGGGCAGGGGCCAGACCTCGTCGGTGACGGGCCCGGCGGTGTTCGGGATGGACGTGGCCTTCGGTGCGGCGGACGCCGCCGTCAGGCGGGCCATCCGCTCCGGCGCGTGCTGCGCGAGCCGCGTCCGGGCGAGCAGGCCGTACCAGGCCGTGGGCCGCTCGGTGGCGATGAGCTCGTAGCGCGTGAGCGCCGCGTCCACCGCGCCGCCGGACTCCTGCACGCGCGCCTGCCAGTAGCGGGCGCGCCACAGGGCTTCGTCGGTGCGCGCCGCTTCCGGCAGCTGCTCCACCGCCATCAGCGACGCGAGCGCGGGCTGCGTCTCGCCCTTGCGCTGGTGCAGCCAGAAGGCGCGGAAGAGGGCCTCGGCGGCGAAGTTGCCGGCGGGGTATTGCTTCGCCAGCGCCTCGTAGTTCTGGAGCGCCTCGTCCACGAGCCCCAGGCGCTGCTGCGTCCACGCCTCGAAGAACAGCGCGTCGTCCGCGTAGCCGTGCGCCGGGTAGTCCCGGGCCAGCGTGGCGTACGTGTCCACGGCCGCCTCCGGCTGCACCACCGACTGCGAATACGCGAGGAGGTAGAGCGCCTGCGGGCGCTGCTCGGGGGACAGGCACTCGCGCGCCACCGGCTCCAGCACCTGGATGGCGCGCCGGTGCTGCCGCTCCTTGCGCAGCGCGCGGCCCAGGGTGAGCTGGGCGCCGCAGGCCAGCTCGTCCGGGAGCTCCGTCCGCGGCCCCGAACGGGCCAGCAGGTTCATGGCCGCGACGTTCTGGTGCAGCTCCACCAGCGCCTCGGCGCGGCGCACCCGCCACTTCATGGGCAGCGGCAGATCCCGCAGCAGCACGCGCGCGCGGGCCGCCTCGGGCGACAGGGGCGCCGTCGCCCAGACCTCCAGCAGCGCGCGGTGCTCGGCGTTGTACTGCCCCTGCGCGCGCGCCAGGTCGCAGTACGCCAGCAGCGCCTTCATCCGGAGCGCGTCCGGCCCCCGCGCCTGCCGGCTGTCGATGAGGGCCTGGAGCGCGGTCAGCGCCTCGGGGATGCGGTTCTGGCGCTTGAGCACGCGCGCCAGGGTGAAGCGCGCCTCCGGATAGAGCGGCGAGGCCGGACTCACCGCGCCGTACTGCTCCGCCGCGCGCAGCGGCTTGTGCAGGCGCTCATGGGACTCGGCGGCCCGCATCAGGCAGTGGTCGCGCAGGGGCACATAGTCCTCCGCCAGCGCGGTGAACTCCTCGGCGGCGGTGGCGAAGTCGCGCGCGAGGAAGGCGCTCTGGGCCTGGAGGTAGCGGCCCGGAAGGGAAGGGGGGGATTCGGTGGCGAGCAGCGCCCGCGCGGACCGGTAGCGGCCCCGGTCGAACTCCGCGCGCGCCTTCGCGAGCAGTCCCTGCGCGAAGTAGGACGTCAGCCGCTCCGGTCCAAACGCCTCCGCCGTCACCTCGTCCTGGGTAGGCTGCGCCGTCGGCGTGTCCAGCAGGGCCTCCAGCTTCTCCTCCGACATCACGTCGCTGGCTTCGTCCTCGCCGGGGGCCTGGGCCCACGCGGCGCCCGGAGCCCACAGCCCCGCGCACGCGAGCAAGACCGCTGTCGCTCCTCGAACTCCGTCCATGCCAGCCCTCGTTCGTCCGCCAGGGACCTCGATGGATTGGCACTGCCGGTGAGAACGGAACCTGCCCGTCCGGCCACCTCGTGGACGCGCGTTGGCTTTCGTGCATCCGCTCGGAGGCCCACATCCCAAGCGATGCACGAAAGCCAACGGCCCGGTTCACCCGGAACGGGTGCCCGGGGTTCCTCGCACCCAGGGGGGCGTCGGGTGCTAGGGGGTCGTCGTCTGGACGACGAGGTCGCCCGGCATGCGGGGCGCGACCTCGTAGGTCGTTTCGTACTGGGCGGCCAGGCCCACCACCTGGATGCGCTGGCCCACGGCGAGGGCCTTCAGCGCCGCCGCGTCGAAGCCGGCCGACACGTGCACGAACACCTGCACCTCGCCAGAGCCATCGTTGATGTAGAGCTTGTAGCCGTAGGGCGAGTCGTCCTGGAACGCCTGGGTGATGGCGCCGCTGACGCGGATGAGCTGGCCCTCCACGGACTCGTTCACGCCGCCGGTGGAGACGTCCTTCGGGGGCACGGTCCCGGTTCCGGACTTCAGCTCGACGTCCGCGGGCACGGCCTTGAGGATGCGCAGCTGGTTCTGCTCATCCAGCGTGCCGGTGACGCGCACGCGGGCGCCCAGCCCGAACGACAGCTTCTCGGCCACCTTGACGTAGAGGCCGGCGGTGTCGTCCTGGATCGCGAACCCTTCGTCCCCCAACGCGGAGGCGAAGGTGCCGGGGGCCACGGTGACGGTGCCCTCCACCGTCACCTCCGCGCCGGTGCCACGCGAACGCGCGTCGGCGATGGAGAGCGCCGTGTCGCAGCCGCCGAGCGCGAGCGCGACGACGCCGAGCAGCGCCAGGACACTCCGACGCGAAAGGGAAGGGGAACGGGAGAGCGGGAGATGGGAAGGGATCATGCCCCGGGTCTTATCACCCGGGAGAGCATTTTAAGCTCGTAAATCTGCTTATTCTGCTCTGGTGCCGTCGCGCCGGATGCGCGTGTTTCGAGTTATCGGTTTTTACGTTTCTGGGCGATAAAACACATGATTCCTGAGAGTGAGGATGTTTCATTTGAGACATGAGACGTATTGATACGGATGTTTTGTAGCACTAGCGTGCGCCTGCTGCCCTTCCCCCAGGGTCACATGGCCACTCCGAATCCCCCGTCGTCGAGTGTCGCGCTTGAAGCAAAACCCCCGTTGGCGCGCATCTGGTGGCTCGCGCTGCGCCCCAAGACGCTGACCGCGTCGGTGGCTCCGACCCTGCTGGGTTGGGCCTTCGCCAACGCGGAAGGCAGCTGGCGGCCCGCGCCAGCGCTCACGTTCCTGGTGGGCTTCGTGCTGATGCAGATCGTCAGCAACCTGGTGAACGACTACGCGGACTTCGAGCGCGGCGCGGACACGGCCGAGCGGCTGGGGCCCGCGCGCGTCACCCAGAAGGGCTGGCTGAGCGCGCGCGAGGTGGCGAGCGCCGCGGCCCTGGCGTTCGCTGGCTCCATGCTCGCGCTGTTGGTGCTGACCCCGGTGGGGGGCTGGCCCGTGTTCGCGGGCGGCGCCTTCTGTCTCGCGGGCGCGGTCTTCTATTCCGCGGGCCCGGTGCCCCTGGGCTACATGGGCCTGGGGGACGTGCTGGTGCTGCTCATCTTCGGCCTGTCCGGGGTGTCCGGCAGCTACGCCGTGCTCGCCCACCACGTCACGCCGGGCGTCGTGCTCGCGGGCCTGTCCATGGGGCTCATCGCGTCCGGAATCCTCGCGGTGAACAACCTGCGGGACCGCGACACGGACAGGGCCGCCGGCAAGCGCACGCTGGTGGTGCGCTTTGGCCGGGCCTTCGGTCAGTGGGAGTACACGGTGGCGGTGGTCGGCGCGTTCGTCATCCCCGTCATCTCCTGGATGACGCTGCCGGGACACCCGCTGGCGTGGCTCTGTCCGCTGCTGGCGCTCCCGCTGGCGGCCCGGGAGATCCGCGCCATCTGGCGCGAGGACGGCAGCGCCCTCAATCCCCACCTGGGCAGGACGGCGGGCCTGGGGCTCGTCTTCGCGCTCTTGTTGTCCGCGGGCTTCCTTCTCCTCCCGGGAGGCCGCTGATCCACCGTGTCCGGTATTCCCCGGGAGGTTCGCGAATTGCGCGGACTCTCATAATGTGGTCAGTTTGATGCGATGAGGTGTTCTCCTCCCAACCCTTGCCGGCCCTCACCGACTTCGCGTGGCGAAGTGGTGGCGGCGTCGGGAAGGGTAGGACGCGTGGGCCTGCGCGTGAGTGCACCTCCTTCCCTTCCTCCCTCTGCCTTCCCCCGGCCTCGTCTTCCATGATCCGCTCAATCCTACGCAAGAGCGCGTGGTGCGCCCTGCTGGTGCCCCTGCTGTCCTGCAACCTCCTCAAGGTCACCGACGACGAAGGCTCCACCACGGGGCGCGGCGCCAAGCGGTTCGACCCGTACCAGGGGCTTGATTCCGGCGCGATCCGGCTCAGCCTCCAGTACATCAACGGCTGCGCCTTTCTTCCCAACGGGCAGATGGTCGCGAAGAACGGAGTGCCCGTCCCGTACCCGGACGTGTGCATCACGCCGCTCGGCCAGGATCCGCTGACGCTGTCGCCCCCCACGGGCACGCTGCAGATCCTGTCGGACACCCAGTACTTCCTGAACCAGTTCTCCGTCTCGGAGACGGTGGTCAACCAGCACACCAACCCCACCGACCTGAGCGCCGCGCTGGGGTGGATCAAGAACCAGTCGGTCTTCGCGGGCCTGGACTGGAGCAACGTCAACCAGGGCGCGGACGAGTGGAGCTTCTACAGCCTCGGCGGGGCCGTGGAGGACTGCTGGACCCGCGAGGTGCAGTTCGGCAACGCGAACTGGCAGAAGGTGAAGGGCGACACCATCACCGTGGAGGTGCTGGACGAGACGGGCGCCCCGCGCGCCAGCCAGACGTACCTGCGCTCGGAGCTGCTGGCGTCCTCGCCCTACGCGGGCCACAGCCGCTTCTCCTGGCGTTCGGAGAACCTGCAGGCGCCGCGCTTCCCCGGTGACAAGGAGACCCGCAACGTGGCGGGCTTCCCGGGTGGCATGGCGCAGGGCCCCACGTTCCGCACCATCGCGCGCGTGGACATGGTGGGCAGCACCAACCCCTTCAAGGTGCTGCGCATCCCGCGCCTGTCGGGCCCCGGCGCGCTCAAGGCGACCTGGAGCCAGCTGCCGGACCGCCCGTTCTACTTCCCGGTGACGTACGTCATCCCGGATGACCGCCCGTCCACCTGCACCGACGACAGCGGCAATGCGGTGCAGTGCAGCCCGGGCCTGGACTCGCGGCTGGTGTTCTCGCCCCCGAAGGAGGGCAGCTTCTACAAGCCCGGCGAGGACGTGAGCATGTACGTCGACCTGCGCGACAGCGCGGGCGCCCACCTGCACTCGCCGGACCTGCTGCCGTCCGCGAAGGAGATCATCACCAACCAGGCCAACGGCATCATGACGTTCGTCCCCAACGTCATCGGGATCATCACGGAGAACGACTCCATCTCCAACGTGGCCATCGCCGGTCCCATCCAGGACCTGAAGGTGCTGGGCGACCCGGGCGACAAGCCCCAGTTCTTCGCCAAGCCGTTCCCGTTCGCCTTCCTGGATGACGCCACGCTCACGGGGCTGACGCCGGGCCTCGTCGACTTCAAGTGGCCCACGCGCCAGACGTTCACGCTGCCCGCGGACGCGAAGCCGGGCACCTACGTGGCGCTGGTGAAGTTCAACCGCGCCGCCATGGGCGAGCGCGTGGCGAAGATGTCGCCGTTCTTCTTCCAGGTGGGCCAGGACGAGCCGACGACCTACCCGGGCAACGTGGGCAACTGCCAGCTGTGCCACCGCGGCGTGCTGTCGCTGGACAACCTGCGCCACGGCCTGTCGGTGGACCACATCGAGAGCTGCAAGGTGTGCCACCACTACGACACCGACACGGTGGGCCGCACGCAGGAGATGGTGCACCGCATCCACATGAACTCGCCCAGCTACCCGGCGAACCGCGCGGACTGCACCGTCTGCCACCTGACGCGCAAGAGCACCGAGCGGCCCAGCCTGTCGCTGTGCGGCTCGTGCCACGTGTCTCAGCACGGTGACGAGTTCTTCCAGATCGCCTTCAGTCAGCGCGGCACGCCCAGCCGGTTCGGCAACTGCGCGCAGACGTGCCACGGCGGCGATCAGCTTCCCTCCCGACACATCCTCCCCGCGAAGTAGGGGATGCGACGAGCCATGCAAAGAGCCCTCTACGTTGGAACGCTCCTTGGCGCGGCCCTGCTGGGCGCCGGCTGCCAGGAATCCTCCTCCCCCGCGGTGTCGACGTTCATCCCGCGCCCGAACTACCAGAACCGCGAGCCGGAGGGTCTGACCTCCCGGCTCACCGGCTTCACGGTGGATCCGGAGGCCTACTTCATCAACCTGGCCAACTGCGCCCCGCCGGGCACGCAGTGCCAGCTGCCGCCGCTGTACGCGGAGTTCAGCCCGCTGCTGCAGCGCTCGGTGGTGCGCAACGCGCTGGTGACCCTGCAGGACACGGTGCCGGACCCGGCCACGGGGCAGCCGCCCCCGCCGCCCGCGCCCGTGGTGTCCGGGCCCACGGGCCTGTGGACCCTGGAGAAGGTGCCCACCCGCCGGGGCGCGCCGTTCTTCGTCCTGTCGCTGGGACAGCAGGGCACGCTGGCCAACGACGCCCCGTCGCCGCCGCTGCCGCCCGTCGTGGAAGGCAACTACCTGACCACGATGACCGTGCGTCCGGTGGTGCCGGCCCACAGCGCGTGCGTGGGCCTGGAGGCGCTCCAGGTGAGCGACAAGGGCATCCTGGACGCGGTGGCCCGGCGCCTGAGCTCCGAGGGCACCTCCGTCACGGTGCAGGACCTGCTCAACCCGGCCCGCTTCGGCGGCGTGACGGTCTTCTGGCTCTACCGCCCGGGGTTCCCCGTCTTCCGCGTGCCCGCGGCGAACACCACCGTGGAGGCCACGTCCGGCCGCGTGCTCAACATCGAGTGGGCACCGGTGGGCGCGCTGCCGCCGCCGCTGGCGCCGCTCCAGTCGCCGCGCGGCTTCTTCATCCCGCCCGGCCCGCCCGCCCCCAACAGCAGCCTGGGCCTGGTCGCCGTCGTCCACCCGCCGCTGATGGGCCCGCCGCCGGTCGTCACGTACACGGCGAAGGACTCCACGACGAGCGCGCCGGAGGGGCGGCCCTGGCTGCTCCAGGCGCTGGCCATTCCGCAGATCCCCGGCATCGTCACGTTCGCCGGCCTCCAGATGGCGAGCAGCACCCCGTCGACGACGCCGTCGATTCCCCCGCCCAGCACCTGCGTGCCCGGGCAGTAGCACCCCCGTCACACCCCGTCCCAACGCCTCCGCTCCGCCGGCTCCCCTTTCGAGGGGACCGGCGGAGAGCCGTGTCCCCGTCCTGCCGGAGCAACGTTCCCCATGGTGAAGAAGATACTGCTGGCCCTTGGAGCATTGGTCGTCCTGGTCTTGATTGGCGCGGGCACCGCGATGGGTGTCGCCACCCACAAGATCAACAAGTCCTACGCGGACGTGGCACTGCCGAACATCCAGCGAGACAGCTCACCGGAGGGCATCGCCCGCGGTGAGCAGGTGTTCCGCGCGGTGTGCGCCGAGTGTCACGCTGGCGGCGGCAACACGAAGCCCACCGGCGTGCAGATGCACGACTTCCCGCCGGAGCTGGGCACGTTCTACTCGGCGAACATCACCTCGGATCCGGAGAAGGGCGTGGGCGCCTGGAAGGACGAGGAGATCGCCCGCATGGTCATCAACGCCATCGACCGTGACAACCACGTGCGCCCCATGCCGGCCTTCCCCAACATGGGCGACAAGGACCTGGCGGCGGTGATTGGCTTCATGCGCTCCGGTCACCCGGACTTCGCGCCGGAGCAGTCCCAGCCGCCGCGCTCCGTGCTGACGCCCATGGGCCGGATGGTGTTCTCCTTCGCGATGGGCATCAACGACAAGGCCCGCACGGAGCCGGTGGTCATCCCCGCGAAGGCGGCGGACTCCGTGGAGTACGGCCGCTACGTGTCCGCCAGCGTCTACGACTGCGTCTTCTGCCACTCGCCCGGCTTCGAGGGCAGCGCGGCGAAGCTGAAGAACCCGGACACGGTGCTGAGCGGCGGCTTCGAGTTCGACCTCACGCCCATGGGCGGCGAGGGCAAGCTGCTGTCGCCCAACATCACCCCCAGCGAGACGGCCGGTATCGGAAAGTGGACGCTGGAGGAGTTCAAGCTCGCGATGAAGACCGGTGTGACGCCGGGCGGCTACATCCTGCGCGCGCCGATGCCCAAGTACCGCTACGCGGACGACGTGGAGCTCACCGCCATCTACACCTTCCTGCGCACGATGAAGGCCAACGACAAGGCCGTGCCGCCCCCCGCCGGTGGCCGTCCCAAGGCGGAGCCCACCAACGACCCGGAGAAGCTGTTCAGCTCCCTGGGCTGCGCCTCGTGCCACGGCGCCAACAAGCAGTTCGAGGCCAAGCTCCAGGGCGCGAAGGGCAAGCCCGCCGAAGAGGTGGCGAAGTGGATCCGCAACCCGGAGTCCTTCAAGCCCGGGACGCAGATGCCCACCTACGAATCCCTCCTCGACGAGGCCAACGCCCTCACGCTCGCGAAGTATGTGCTGGGCAAGACGGGCAGTGGCGTGAGCGAAGGCACCGCGCCCTGAGTGCCACAAGCGGGTGACAAATGCCCCGCGTGTCATGTCGACACGCGGGGATTCGCTGAAACAAAGCGTTTTTCCGGGGGGGCTGGCGTTACAGAAAGTACCGGGTGAGATAAGGTTTCATGCGAAGTCGTTCCCCCAGCCGTGGAGCGTCACTCCATGAATGTTTCACCGGTTTCCCCCGAGCCGCACCGGAAGAATCGTTCGAAGGCCGTCCACCTCCATGAGACGAAGGCCCCGGAAGACACGGGCCCCATCCAACTGGATGACGTCCTCTGGAATCCCATCAACGCGGAGGAAGCGCTGGAGGGTCTGGAGAAGATCCTCGCCCGGCTGAACGCACGGGATGATTCACGCGCCATCTTCCTGGACATCTACGCCATTGTCACACGGCGGGTGGTCCACCTGTTGAGCCAGCCGGACGCGGGCGGGTTCCTGGAGCCCGAGTGGCTGTCGCATCTGACGGGCCGCTTCGCGGAGGAGGCGCTCATCGCGGTGCGGGACTCGCTGAAGAACCTGCCGCTGCCCACGGCCGCCTGGCGCTTCGCGACGCACTATCCGGCCCAGCGACTCACGCGGCCGTTCCAGGACGCGCTCCTGGGCGTCAGCGCGCACATCAACCACGACCTGGGCATGGTCGTTTACGACAACATCGCGCACCAGTCTCCCCCGGCGGATGCGCGGCGCATGGCGCGCTACCGGCACGACTACTTCCACGTGAATGAGATCCTCCGCTCGTGCATCCCCGAGTGTCTGGATCTGCTCGTCGAGCGCTACCACTGCACGTCCACGAAGCTCGTCCTGCTCGTGCCCTTCAGCCGCCCCATGGTGGAGCGGGCCGTCATGCAGATGCTCATCGTCTGGCGGCAGCGCGTCTGGGAGAACGTCGTCGCGATGCTGGAGGCGCAGACGCCCGAGGAGCATCAGGCGGTCGTGGAGCGCGTTCGCACGACGTCCGGCCGCATCGCGCAGGCGCTGTGCGCGGACTACGCGCTGTGGCACACGCTGCGCGGCGAGGCGCCGCCCTTCAGCCTGGACCTGGCGCCGGAGGACTGGCCCGGCGTGAAGGTCCCGGACCCGGCGGACGCGGACGTCAGCGCCCGCGCCAGCTGAGGGCGCTCAGGAGGGCGTGACTCCGGCCACGAGGTAGACGCGCACCTGGCCGGAGTTGACGCCGTACGCGACGTCCACGCCCAGCAGGGGCAGGACGACGTTGCTCAAGTACAGCCGCAGGCCCGCGCCCACGCCCTGGGCCACGGTGGCGTGGTCCAGGCCGGACCTGGACTCCGGCAGGTAACGGCGGATGACGCGACCGGTGGTGTCGGTCAGCGTTCCATCCGCGGGCAGGTCCCTCCACGCGATGGCGCCCGTGTCGGAGAAGCCCACGCCGCGGAAGGCCAGCGACTTCACGGAGAAGAGCGGGAAGTGGTACTCGGCGCTGAGGGTGAGCCGGGTGTCGCCGCGGAACTGGCGGTACTGGAAGCCCCGCAGGGTGGTGCCGCCCATCACCAGCTCCTGGTGGAAGGGCAGGTCCTTTCCCACGTTCAGCTCGCCGCGCAGCACCAGGTTGTGCTCGCTGAAGAAGCGCAGGCCCTGGCGGTAGAGGACGCTGAACTTGCGGTAGCGGAACTCGCTCCACACGCCCGGGACGGACACCTCGTAGGAGCCCTCCAGGTTGAGGCCCTCCGTCACCGCGTGCAGCGTCTGGCGCGAGTCCAGGCCCACCATGAAGCGCAGCGACGTGTCGCGCAGGGCGGGGCCGGTGGAGAACGCCTGCGCTGTGACCGGCTTCTTCGGGTCCGGCGACTGCGCGTCGATGCTGGACACGCGGTACTTCGCCGCCGCGCGCACCCGCTCGAAGAGGATGAAGCCCAGCTCCGCGCCCAGGGCCGCGGAGTTGAGCCGCGTGCGCCGGAGGATCTCCGGATCCGCCTGGCTCGCCCCTGGAAGGTACTCGTCCACGCGGTCGCTGCGCAGCTGGCCCTCCAGGCTGAACTTCAGTTGGGGCAGGCCGAAGAGGAGCGGGTCCAGGAAGCCCACGTACAGGCCGCTCTCGGCGGTGCTGACCTGCCCGGCGACGGCGAACTTCTTCGCGCGGCCGGCCAGGTTGTTCTCCGCGTAGAGCAGGCCGCCGCCGGTGTTGGCGGAGGACAAGGCCACCGTCGGGGCCACCACCCACGACGCCTTGTCCGTCACCTTCAGCACCAGCCGCACGCGGCCGTCGGGCAGGGGCTCCGTGCTCGCGTGGGCCTCCTGGAACAGGCCCGTGGCCAGCAGGCGCCGCTCCACCTTGCGCAGCAGCTCTTCGTCGACGGTGTCACCCACGTCCAGCCGCGCGTACGAACGCACCGTCGAGGGCCTCGTCTTGTCCACGCCCTCCACCCGCACCTCCGCGACCTCCGGCGGGCCGGAGGCGGCCCCGGGCTCCTCCTCGGCCCAGGCCACGGACGCGCCCCCTCCCGTCATGGCCACGGTGAGGAGGGACAGCAGGGAGCGGACGCGCGAGGACACGAGCACCCCGTGCTCATACCCCAGGCTCCGGGGCCCCGGCTCCTCCCGCACCGGGAGGACGCGCGATGCTCGACGTTCGGCGGCACCCCGCGCCCTCGGCTCGGCGCGGAGGACGCGGTGGCACGCACGGGTGGTGCGGCGCGGTCCCCAAAGAATGCATTATCCTCATCATCTGGATATGCATCCATTTGGGAAGGACGTGGACATGGCTTCGTCGCAAGAGGGTGGGCGCAAGGAGTTCTGCCTGGACGACCTCCAGGTGGGCCAGAAGTTCATCAGCGGCACGCACGCGCTGGACGCGGCGCAGATCGTCGCCTTCGCGCGGGAGTTCGATCCGCAGGGGTTCCACCTGGACGATGACGCGGCCCGGGACACGCTGTTCGAGGGACTTGCGGCGAGCGGCTGGCACACGGCGGCGCTCACCATGAAGCTCAACGTCCAGAGCGGGCTGCCGTTCAAGGGGGGCATCGTGGGGGCGGGCGGGGAGCTGCGCTGGCCGAAGCCCACGCGTCCGGGGGACGTGCTGCACGTGGAGAGCGAGGTGCTGGAGCTCATTCCCTCGCGCACGCGGCCGGACCGGGGCATCGCCGTCGTGCGCAGCGAGACCCGCAACCAGAAGGGAGAGGTGCTGCAGGTGCTCACCGCGAAGCTGGTGCTGCCCCGTCGCCCGGCGGGCGGGTGAGCGGGCCGGGAGGCTTTTCGCGAGCGCGGGCGGAGGCTACCGTGCGGCCCGCCTTGGCCGTGCCTTGGTTTCCGTCCCGCTCCCGAGGAGTTCCTCCATGTCTCGCGGTACCCCCGACTTCGACCTCGCCTCCGTGGACGTGGAGGGGTTCCACCAGGAGCTGAAGGCGCTGCGCGCCCGGCTGGACGCGAACCTGGGCGAGGCGGACGCGGCGCACCTGCGCAAGCTGGAGCGCTGGGGGCGGGTGGCCACGGCGCTGGGCGTGGCCACGGCGTGGATCGCCCCCAACCCGCTGAGCGCGGTGGCGCTGGGGCTGGGGCGCTCCACGCGCTGGCTGCTCATGCACCACGTGGGGCACCGGGGCTACGACCGGGTGCCGGGCATGCCCGCGTCGCGCACCAGCAAGGGCTTCGCGAAGGGGGCCCGCAGGTTCGTGGACTGGCTGGACTGGATGCTGCCGGAGGCGTGGGTCTTCGAGCACAACGTGCTGCACCACTCGCACACGGGCGAGGACGCGGATCCGGATCTGCTGGAGCGCAACGCGGAGGGCACGCTGCGCGACACCGGCCGGCCGCTGCCGCTGCGCTACGTGCAGCTGGCGCTGCTGGCCATCACCTGGCGCGCGAGCTACTACGCGCCGGAGACGCTGGGGTCGCTGCGGCGCAAGGGGCGCCGCGAGGGTGGGGCGCTGACGCGCGCGGAGGTGTGGGAGCTCCTCTCGCGCTGCTACCTGCCGTACGCGGCGGTCTACTTTGGACTGTACCCGGCGGTCTTCGGGCTGCTGGGCCCGTGGGCGGCGTTCAGCGTGCTGTGCAACTCCGTGCTGGCGGACGTCGTCACCAACCTGCACACGTTCTTCGTCGTGGGGCCCAACCACACCGGCGAGGACCTGTACCGCTTCGACTCCGCGCCCGCGAACAAGTCGGAGCGCATGGTGCAGCAGGTGCTGGGCAGCGCGAACTACCGCACGGGCGGCGACCTCAACGACTTCGCGCACCTGTGGCTGAACTACCAGATTGAACACCACCTCTGGCCGGACCTGCCGATGCTGAAGTACCGCGAGGCGCAGCCACACGTGCGCGCCCTGTGCGAGAAGTACGGCATCCCGTACGTGCAGGAGAGCGTCTGGACGCGCGCGCGGAAGATGGTGGACGTCGTCGTGGGCAAGGCGTCCATGAAGCGGCTGGTGAAGGCTCCGGCCCCCGAGATGTCGGCGGCGGACGCGGCGGAGGCCTCCGCGGCCTGAGTCAGGCGGGCGGCGCGCGCCGGCGGCGGGGCAGCGGGGCGAGCGCCACCGGCGTGGGCTCCGCGGCGACCTCCTCGTGGCGGACGGCCTCCGCGTTCACCACGCGCACGCCGTCGGGTTGCACGGGCAGCCCCAGCGTCTCCACGAACAGGCGGTAGCTCTCCTCCAGCCTGCGGTGCAGCGCGATGAAGGTCTGGTGCGCGGTGCCGGGCATGTCCTCGGTGTAGGTGAAGTACCAGCGCAGCTCGTCCAGGCGCGCGTAGAAGTGGTCCACCACCGCCTGCTCCTGTTCGGGGAGGTGGATGAGCTGGGCGAAGGCGCCCTCCGCGTAGCGCGACGCCACCGTCTCCACCAGCGGCCCTCGGCTGCGCAGGCGGGAGAAGAGCAGGAACATCTCCTCCCTGCGCGCGGCGAGCCTCCGCATGATGCCGGCGGCGTCGAGGGCGAGCAGGTTGCGCACCCGGGCGGTGGTCTCTTCGGCCTTCTTGCGGCGAGCCATGGTGCGACGCAGCCTACCGTCAGTGGCACCCCTCCACGCCAGGGGTTGCCCTCCCCGTGGGGAACCCGGCGGCCGGGCCCGTGCCCGCTTCACGGGGATGCGGCGCGGCGGGAGAGCGATTGTTACGGTGGGGGCCACCATGGTGCTGAAAATCGTCCAGGCAGGAGAACCGGTGCTGCGCCAGCGCGCGCGAGAGCTGACCCCCGAGGAGATTGGCGGCGAGGCCACGCGCCAGCTCATCGCGCTGATGCGCGACACGATGCGGGATGCCCCCGGCGTGGGGTTGGCGGCGCCCCAGGTGGGGGTGGGCGTGCGGCTGGTCGTCATCGAGGACCGCGCCGAGTACCAGGCCGGAGCCTCGGCCGCGGACCTCGCCTCGCGGGAGCGGGCGCCGGTGGGCTTCCACGTGTTGATCAACCCGCGGCTGGTGGTGGAGGACCCCACGCCGATGGAGTTCCACGAAGGGTGTCTGAGCGTGAACGGGCTCGCGGCGCTGGTGTCCCGGGCACGCGGCGTGCGGGTGGAGGCGCTGGACGAGCACGGGAAGCCGGTGACGGTGTCGGCGCGGGGCTGGTACGCGCGCATCCTCCAGCATGAGGTGGATCACCTGGACGGCACGCTCTACGTGGACCGCATGGAGACGCGCAGCCTCACGACGCAGGAGAACCACCGGCGGCACTGGCTGGGCAGGAGCACGGCCCAGGTGCGCGCGGCGCTGGGGCTGGCGGAGCAGCAGGTTTCGATTTCCCCGGAGGACAAGTCATGAGCAGCAAGCTCTTCAGCCCGTTGAAGCTGCGGGACATCACGTTGCGAAACCGTGTCGTGGTCTCGCCCATGTGCCAGTACTCGAGCGAGGACGGCTTCGCCAACGAGTGGCACGTGGTGCACCTGGGCAGCCGCGCGGTGGGCGGCGCGGGGCTCATCCTGACGGAGGCCACGGCCGTGGAGCCGGAGGGGCGCATCTCGCCGCAGGACCTGGGGTTGTGGAAGGACGCGCACGTGGAGCAGCTGGCGCGCATCAACCGCTTCCTGCACCAGAATGGGGCCGCGTCGGGCGTGCAGCTGGCGCACGCGGGGCGCAAGGCGTCCACGCCCCGGCCCTGGGACGCGGGGGCGCGGGTGGCTCCGGAGGACGGGGGCTGGACGCCGTTCGGGCCCACGACGGAGTCGTTCACGGAGGGCTATCCGGTGCCCGCGGCGCTGGATGAGGCGGGCATCGCGCGCGTCGTGAAGGCGTTCGCGGACGCGGCGGTGCGCGCGAAGGCGGCGGGGTTCCAGGTCATCGAGCTGCACGCGGCGCACGGCTACCTGCTGCATGAGTTCCTGTCGCCGCTGTCGAACACGCGGACGGACCGGTACGGCGGGTCGTTCGAGAACCGCACGCGCTTCGCGCTGGAGGTGACGCGCGCGGTGCGCTCGAAGTGGCCGGAGTCGTTGCCGCTCTTCATGCGCATCTCCGCGACGGACTGGGTGGAGGGGGGCTGGACGCCGGAGGAGTCGGTGGCGCTGGCGCGGCTGGTGGCGAAGGAGGGCGTGGACCTCATCGACTGCTCGTCGGGGGGCGTGGTGGCCACCGCGAAGATCCCGGTGGGGCCGGGCTACCAGACGCACCTGGCGGAGAAGGTGCGCCAGGAGACGGGCGTGATGACGGGCGCGGTGGGGATGATCCGCTCCGCGTTCCAGGCGGAGCACGTGCTCGTCACCGGGCAGGCGGACGTCGTCATCCTGGCCCGGGAGCTCCTGAGGGATCCGTACTGGCCGCTGCGCGCCGCGAAGGAGCTGCGCGCGGACGTGATGTGGCCGCACCAGTACGAGCGCGCGAAGAACTGACGCGCGTCCTGGGGCCGCCGGTCCCGTTCAAAGTCCGCGTAAGCTGGTCCCCATGCTGACCGAAGTGCAGGCGGGCCCCTATACCGTGCGCGGTGTGTCCGTGGGCGGCGTGTACACGTCGCTCCTGGTCCCGGAGCTGGGGGTGTTGCTGGATGCCGGCATCCCCATCCGGTCCTTCGCTGGCACCGACCGCATCTTCCTGAGCCATGGCCACGCGGACCACGCCAGCGCCCTGGGCTCGCTCCTGGGCATCCGCGCGCTCGTGGGGAAGGGGCCTCCGTTCGTCTACCTTCCGGCGGAGATCGAAGCGCCCGTGCAGGAGGCGCTCGCGGCCCTGGGGCGGCTGCACCGCATGAAGTCGGACATCCGCACCGTTCCCCTGCGGCCCGGCGACACCGTGAAGGTGCAGCAGGACCTGTGGGTGCGCGCCTTTCGCACGCACCACCCCGTGCCCTCGCTGGGCTACCAGTTCCTCCGCCGCGTCGCCAAGCTCAAGGCCGAGTACCGCGAGCTGCCTCCAGCGGAGATCGGCCGCCGGAGGCAGGCCGGTGAGCCCCTGTTCGATGAAGTCGAGCGCCTGGAGCTGGCCTACTGCACCGACACGCTCTCCAATGTATTGGAGCGCCAGCCGTCCCTGTTCGACAGCCGCGTGCTCATCCTGGAGTGCACGTTCATTGACTCGGAGCGCACCGTGCGCGACGCGCAGGAGCGGGCGCACATCCACCTGGAGGAGATCGCCGCCATGGCCGACCGCTTCCAGAACGAGGCCCTGGTCCTGATGCACTTCAGTCAGGCTTACAGCCCCGCGCAGGTCCATGCGACCCTCCAGGCCCGCCTCCCCGCCTCACTCCTGGAGCGCGTGCGAGTCTTCGCGCCTGACTCCGGCCGCTGGTTCGGTTGAGCGCCAGCCCCGGCCTTCCCGCGAGGCCCACCATGACTCCTCCCCTCGTCGCGCCTCCGTCCTCCCGCCATGTCCTCATCGCGGGCGCGGGCATTGGCGGCCTCACGCTGGCGTGCGCGCTCCAGCGGGCCGGCGTTCGCGCCACGGTGTTCGAGCGCGCGGAGGCGCTGCGGCAGGTCGGCGCGGGCATCATCGTGCAGATGAACGCGGCGCTCGCCCTGCGCAGGATCGGCCTGTGTGACGCCGTCGTGGCGGAAGGCGAGCGGCCCGAGCAGACCCTCATCCTCGACTTGGCGGGGCGACGCATCAGCCGCGTCGACGTGCGCTCGCTCCAGCAGGAGCTGGATGCCCCGATGGTCGCCATCCACCGCGCCCGCCTCCAGGCCGTCCTGCGCGCCCATGCGGGCCCCGAGGACGCCGTGCGGCTGGGCGTGTCGGTGACGGGCTTCCAGGACGCGGAGGGGCACGTCACGGTGTCGCTGTCCGACGGCACCACCGTCTCCGGCGACGTGCTGGTGGGCGCGGATGGCCTGCGCTCCGTCGTGCGCTCCGGCCTTCGGGGCGACGAGCCCACGCGGTACTCCGGCTACACCAGCTGGCGTGGCGTCTGCCCGGGCGCGGAGTGGGTCACGGCGGGCCAGATGATCGAGACGTGGGGGCCCGGGGCGCGCTTCGGCATCGTGCCCATCGGTCACGGCGAGGTGTACTGGTACGCCACGCTCAACGCCCCCGCGGGGGCGGAGGATGCTCCGGGCCAGACGCTCGCGGTCCTCCAGGAGCGTTTCGCGGGGTGGCATGCGCCCATCGCGCGACTGCTCGCGGCGACGCCTCCCGAGCGCGTCCTGCGCACGGACATCCACGACCGGCCGCCGCTGGCGCACTGGAGCCGCGGACGGGTGACGCTCCTGGGAGACGCCGCGCACCCGATGACCCCGAACCTGGGGCAGGGGGGATGTCAGGCCATCGAGGACGGCGTGGTGCTGGCGGAGTGTCTGACGGCTCCCGGGAGCGTGGAGGACGCGCTGCGCGCCTACGAGGCCATCCGGGTGAAGCGCGCCAACGCGATGGTCGTGCGCTCACACCAGGTGGGACGGATGGCCCAGTGGGAGAGCACGGCCGCTCGCTTTGTCCGCGATGCGCTCTTCCGGCGTGTCCCGGAGTCCGCCGCGAAGAACCAGCTCCGCCAGCTGGTGGCGCCCTTGCGCTGAGCCGCGCCGGAGCGGGCGCGCGGTCTCACCCGCGCCCCGGTCAGGCCGGGGGTCACTTCGACGCGGTCGACGCGAGGAACGGCAGGACGTGCGGCAGCACCTTGGGGGCCTTCGCCCAGGCTCCACCATGGTCCGCGTGTTCGATGGTGGCGAAGGCCGCGCCCGCCCGCTCCGCCACCCCCTTCATGGCGTCGTGGTACGGGTCCTTCTCCCCGCAGTACAAGAGCCCCGGTCGCCCGGAGCGGACCAGCGCTTCATCCTGGCCCGCTGAGTCCTCGCAGGCCCTCAGGCACAGGCGCAGGGCCTCCAGGTCGCCCGCGTCGATGGCCTCCGCCAGCTCCGGGGCTCGCCGCGCGCCCATCAGGAGCACGTGGAACCAATCCACTTCCTCGGACGACTTGAGCTGCTTCGCCAGGGCCGCGTAGGCGATGGGCAGCCCGACGACGGGATCCCAACCGCCCACCACGTAGGACGTCAGCCGCTCCGGCGCGGCGGCGGCCAGCCCGCACAGCGTCCAACCGCCCATCGAATAGCCCCACGCCTGGGCCCTGCCGATGGACAGCGTGTCGAGCACCGACAGCACGTCCTCCACCCGGTGCCGCAGCCTGTAGGCCTCCAGGTCGTGGGGCGCTTCGCTCCGCCCGTGCCCCAGCGAGTCGAAGGTCACCACGGTGTACGCCTCCGTCAGCGCGGGCAGGTACCCCTTGAGGGCCCAGTGCGAGCCCAGCTGGAGCAGGCCGTGCAGGAGGAGCAGGGGAGGCCCACGTCCCTGGACCTCGTAGTGGATGCGGCGGCCGGACTTCGTCGCGAAGGGCATGGCGTGGACTCTCTCCTACAGGCCCGAGACCTTCCCGGAGCGGGCCACCGTGAAGCCGAAGGACACCGTCTGCCGGGAGCGCGGCGGGACGTTCAACTCGAAGCGCACGATGCCGTCGTCGCTCACCTTCGTGGGCGCGGGCTTCGTGGCGTCCTTGAGCAGCGCCACCTCCACGGCCTCCACCTCGGACACCGGCATGCGCTCCTCCACCACCAGGTTCGCCGGCATCGCCCCCATGTTGGAGACGAACAGCTTCACCCGCTCCGTGTTCGTGCGCCGGCTGGTGATGCGCGCGACCTCCTCGCTCGACTCCGCCTGCCGTGACACGCGCAGCGAGTCCTCGCTGCCGAAGCCCAGCTTCACGCGCTCGCCCCGGCCCGCGAACTTGAGCTGCGCGCGGCCCACGTAGCCCTTCGAGCGCACCAGGTCCACCGGCCCGGCCATCAGCACCGTCGGCCCCGTGTTGGCGAACCGCGCCACCCGGTGCACCAGCGGCGACTGCTCCGGGCAGGCCACCAGCTCCGACGTCGCGGGCGCCGTGAACGCGAACAGCGCCACGCGGTGCGCCTCGCCGTCCGACGGCACCGTGACCTTGTGGGGCGTGGACAGCGTCACCGGCGCTCCGCCGTCGTCCATGCCGGGCAGCGCATCCGCGGCCTTCGAGGTCCCGGCCTCGCCGGTCGTCTGGATGGACTCCTCGCGGACGGAGACCTCCACCACCTGCTTCTCTCGCGCTGTCTTGTCCCGCAGGGACAGCCAGTCCTCCTCGAGCCTGGGGGGCGTGGCACCCAGCGTGGGGCGCGCCGTGGAGAAGGCCAGCGTCACGTCCTTCCAGGCCTCGCCCGTGTTCTGCCAGACGACGGCCTCGCACTCCAACGCCACCGTCGAGCCCTCGTCCGCGAGGCTCAGGGCCGCGCGATACGCGGGCCGCCATGCGGCGCAGGGCACCAGGTACGTCAGCGTCAACGTCACCGGCCCGCCCGTCGCGTGGCTCACGTCCAGCTCCGCGCGCACGTCCACCGTGGGCTCGGCGGGAGCCGTGCGCGCCAGCACCTCGCGGGTCTCCTGCTCATGCTGGCGTTGGAGGCGCGCCGCGGAGCGCCGGGCCTGCCAGAGCGTGTCGTCCGTCGCGGCCTGCTCCTTGCGCAGCGTTTCGAGCTGTTCCTTCCAGCGCGTCGGATCCGCCTCGCCCGCGCCGGTGCGCTCGCTGATGGCGCGGAAGACCTCGGTCCGCGCGGCCTCCAGCAGGTCGCGCCGCGTCTCCAGGCGACCGACCTCCGCCTGCGCGCGCTCCAGCTCCTGCTCGCGCTCGAAGGCGCGGCGGGCCAGCTCCGTGGCGTGTTCGCGCAGGGCCTCCGGGAGCACCGCGCGCATCGAGCGGCGCAGGCTGGCCTGGGTCACCACGCCACCTGAGAGCTTCGCTTGAAGCGAGCGGTCCACGGCCACCGCCGGCAGGCCGTCCACCGCGAGGCGGCACGGGCCCGGAGGCAGCGTCACCTCGCCGGTGCGCTCGATGAGGGCCCGGTCCTCCAGGACCGTCACCTTGACCAGGGGCAACAGAATGGAAGTGCGCATCATGTCCTCCGGTTCCCGCCGTACAGCATCTTGTTGCCGGGCAGCTTCACGACCCATGTCGCCTTCATCGAACGCTTCTCTCCGGCGGGCATGCTCATGCGCCAGACCCGCTCGCCCTCCACCGCGACCTCTCCGGGCAGGGGCGTGGGCTTCTGCCAGGGCGGGATGACCTCCGCCTCCTCGACCTTGAGGTCCTTCTGGGACTCGGGCACCGCGCCGATGCGCTCGGAGATGGCGAGCGTCGCGGGACGCGCGAGGTGGTTGGTCACCTCCACGGAGACGTGGTGCGTGAGGACGGTGTTGTTGCCGAACATGCCGCCCGTCGCTTCCTCGAAGCGCGTGTTGCGCGCCACCTGGATCGCTTCCTCCACGCCCAATCCCAGCCGCTGCGTCTCGCCGGGCCCGAGCGTGGGCAGCGGAGAGGTCATCAGGAACTCATCCCCGAGCGTCACGTCCACGGGCCCCGCGAGCAGCGGGTGCGGTGTCCGATTGTCCAGGCGCACCGTGCGGAAGACCCGCGGCTCCACCGAAGGCACGCAGACGTATTCGGCGCGGAACTCCAGGGGCACCGTCAGCATGGGCACCGTGTGCCACGCGCCGTCGGCGGGCACGTCCGCGACCGCCTCCGCGTCGAAGCGCGCGTCGAAGTGCCGGGCGGAGTCGCGCGGCGCCACCGCCCACGTGGGCGGCGGCACGGTGTTCACGGACTCGGCGGTGACGAAGGCCTGGGCCTCCAGGCGCACCACTTCGACCTGGAGACTCACGGAAGTGACGGACAGCCTCGCCTGCGTGATGAGCGCCGGCCGGGGCGTCAGCCGGCCGCGCTCGGCTGGAGCGCCCGGAGGGGCCAGCGTCAGCGAGTCGTAGTCGAACAGGCTGTCCGCGGGCTCCAGGGCCCTCGTGCGCCGCGACTCCCCGCCGCCGCCCTCGCCGTCCGAGAGGTCCGATGACAGGTCCATCATCGGGGCATCATCGAGGCTCTCCTCCTCGGCCGCGCGCTTCTTGCTCATCCCGCCGCCGCCCCGGCCCGGGGCATCCCGCCGGAAACTCCGGCTGAGGTCTCCGCCGTCGCTGAGGTTCCGGCTCGGGGCCGCCGACGGGCGGACTCCGCCCAGCGCGGGGGCCGCGGCCTTGGGAGCCGGCATGGGCGGCGGCGCGGGCCGGGAGACGGAAGGGGGCGCCATGGGCGGAGCGCCCGGCGCGCCCCCATACGAGGACGACATCGCCTTCGGCGACTTCTCCTTCAAGGACTCCTCGAAGGCCACCACGCTCCCGAACGAGTCCTCATCCGCGTCCAGCTCGTCCATCGGAGGGGGCGGAAGAGGCTCGGGCATCGCGAGAGGGGGCGGCACCGTCATGGCGTCGTAGCCCGCGAACAGCTCGTCCAGGCCCGGCGCGGGCTCACGCCATCCCGAGCGCACGGGCGCCGGCTGGCTGCGGCCGATGCGCAGCGACTTCAGCTCCGGCACCACCGCGCGCCGCTCCAGGCTCGCGGTGGAGACCGACAGCCGGACCCCCTTCCAGTCCTCGCCGGTCCGCTGGATGACGGCGGCACGCATGCGCAGCGTGCCTTCCTCCAGCGTGCGCGGCAGGCGCAGGTCGTAGGTGGGCACCCATCGCGCGCCCGCCACGGCGTACTCCAACACCAGGCGCGCCTCCGCGTTCGCGGCGATGGGGCCGGACAGCGTGAGGAGGGCCGCGCGGAAGAGCCGGGCCCGGTCCACGCTTCGCGCGGAGGACAGCTCCTGGACGCGGCGGCGGCGCAGCTCCAGCTCTTGGGTGGCGTCGCGGTACTGCCGCTCCAGCTCCAGCCGCTGGGCATGCAGCGCCGTCAGCTCCGCGTCCACGAAGCCCGTCAGCGCCAGCATCGCGGCGAGGGGCGCCTCGCGCGGGAGCTGGCCCTTGCGCTGGGGCGGGAAGGAGGGCGCCAGTCCCTGAAGGGTCTCCAGCTCCGCGCGCACCCGCTCCAGCCGGCCCAGCACGTCCGACAGCGCGGCCTCCGCCGCTTCGGCCGCGTGCAGCTCCGCGGGCAGGTCCGATTCGGCGGGCAGCCGCACGTCGAACGTGGGCCGCAGGTCGCGGACGAGGAGCCCGGTGGGGCCCTCCACCACGCGGGCGCGCAGGGTCGCTGTTCGCAGGGCCAGGGGCAGGCCGTCGACGCGGACCTGTTCGGGCAGGTGCCCGTCCTCGGGGGAGAGCACGAGCGCGCGGGTGCACAGCGCGCCTTCGGCGTGAACGGTGACGGATTCCAGGATGGACGGTACGACGCGCATGGGCCCCCCTCTTGTTCCGCGGAGAGGGCCGAACGCTAGCCGACGGCCCCGCGAATGGCGACGGCGAGGGGACGAATGCCCTCGCCAGGGGGGGGACTCGCCCGGAGCCCACGGGGCCATGACGGGGCGCCGAAGCCTGCTTCGCCGAATCTCCCGTTCGGCCGGCGCCGCCGAAGCGCGCTTCGCTCCCGCGCCCTGACTCCCAGAGCAGGAGCGACCCTCGGCGGGGTTGGCACAGCCGCTGCTTATGCCCGGTCCGAACCCGCGGCCACGAAGCCGGCCCCATCACACGAGGAACTGACCATGCATGACGTGGATCGCACCTACCAGGAACTGGAGGGGGAGTCGTTCGAGTTCGAGTTCAACGCCGAGTCGGAGTGGGGCGAGGTCTTCAACGAGAACGAGCTGAACGAGCTCGCCTCGGAGCTGCTGGAGGTCAGCAACGAGCAGGAGCTGGATCAGTTCCTCGGCAACATCATCAAGAAGGTGGGCAGCGCCGTCGGCAAGGTCGTGAAGTCTCCGCTGGGCAAGCAGCTCGGGGGCATGCTCAAGGGACTGGCCAGGCAGGCCCTGCCGATGGTGGGCAGCGCGCTCGGCAACCTCGTGGTCCCCGGCGTGGGCGGCGCCGTCGGTGGCAAGCTGGCCTCCATGGCGGGCCAGGCGTTCGGGCTCGAACTGGAGGGCCTGAGCCAGGAGGACCGCGAGTTCGAGGTGGCCCGGCAGATTGTCCGACTCGCCTCGGACGCCTCCAAGACGGCCCTCAACTCGCCCGACAATGCTTCGCCCCAGCAGGTGGCTGGCGCCGCCGTCCACCAGGCCATCCAGAAGTTCGCCCCTGGCTTCGCCGCCCAGATGCCGCACGCCGCGGGCACCGGTGGCCGCAGTGGCCGCTGGGTGCGCAAGGGCAACAAGATCATCCTCTACGGGGTCTGAGCCACCATGTCCTCCGGCTCCTTCGCCTCCTGGATGCTGTCACAGGAGGCCCGCGCGCTGCTCACCCGGCTCGAGCGCATCAAGTCCTTCGCCATGTCGGAGACGATGGTCCCAGCGGCCACGCTCTCCGTCGAAGCGCAGGCGGCGTTGGAGAGCTACCTGGTCAAGGGGCGCCGTGAGCTACGGACGCAGATCCACCAGTACCTCGCGTGGTTGGAGGGCCCCTGGGGCCGACACGCGGCCCCCGCCGAGGCGCAGCGGCGCTTCACCTTCCTGCGGCTGCGCTTCAACGTGGTGCTGTCGCAGTTCGACATCTTCAGCGAGGCCATGAGCCAGCGCAGCGAGGCGGACAACGGCGTCTGGCTGGCGGGGCTGGACGTGCTCTCCAAGAACGCGCTGGAGCTGCCGGGGTACTACGAGGCGCCGCCCGTCATCTGCTACCTGGCTCGCGGCCCCGGAGCGGCCATCCGCCGGGCGCGCACGCGTCTGCCCGGCGGCGGGGCGAACCCGGTGGCCATCATCCGCGTCCCCCGCGAGCGGATGATCGGCAGCAGCCTCGCGTCCTCCCTCTTCCACGAGGTGGGGCACCAGGGGGCGGCGCTGCTGGACCTGGTGGCCTCGCTCCGCGTGGCCCTGCGCGACGTGCCGCGTGAAGGGCCCGAGGACGCGCTGGTCTGGGGCCTGTGGGAGCGGTGGATCTCGGAGGTCGTCGCGGATTTCTGGTCGGTGGCTCGCGTGGGGGTGACCGCCACGGTGGGGCTGATGGGGGTGGTGAGCCTGCCGCGGCCGTTCGTGTTCCGGCTGAACATGGACGACCCCCATCCCATCCCGTGGATCCGCGTCAAGCTGAGCAGCGCGCTGGGCGGACTGCTGTATCCGCATCCGCAGTGGGCGCGGCTGGCGCGACTGTGGAAGGCGTTCTACCCCATCGACGGACTGTCCGAGCAGCACCGCCGGGTGCTCGGCGCGCTCGAGGCGAGCCTGCCGCGCATCGCGCGGCTCCTGGTGGAGCACCGGCCGGAGTCCCTTCGTGGACGCACGCTGGTGGAGGTCATGAAGACGCGGGAGCGTCAGCCAGACCGGCTCTCCGAGCTGTACCGGGAGTGGCGCGCCCGGCGCTCCCGCATTCGTGAGTCGCCGCCCTCGCTGGTGTTCGCCGTCATCGGGCAGGCCAGGGCCGACGGGGCCATCACTCCCGAGGAGGAGAGCAAGGCCCTGGCCGAGCTCCTCAAGTACTGGGCCCTGCGCAGCACGCTCGATGCGTCCGAGACCTGCGCGTCACTCTCGAAGTCGCGGACCCTGGCGTCGGTGCTCCGGGCTCCCGCGTTGCCGCGGAACGTCGTCACCTAGCGTTGGAGGATGGAATCATGGCTGGCGTCACACTCACTCTCTCACCCACCACCGTCACCTCGAGCGCTTCGGGTGCCACCGTCGAACTGTCGGCGTCCCCCGTCCACGTGAACCCGAAGCTCACGCATCGGGTCTACAGATGGTCCGTGGAGGCCGGCAGCGTCGAACCCCCGGTCTCCAAGTCCAGCGCGGACAGGCAGGAGCTCAATGGCCACGCGACCTGGACGATTCCCAGCTCGAGGCGCGCGGGCGTCCTCAAGGCCAAGGTCATCCTCGAGGAGTTCGAAGGGGCGGGCTCCACCAGGCCCGCGTTCACCTGGGAAGCCGAACAGTCGCTGACCCTCCTCCCGGGAGAGGGCGACAGGAACGTCCGGGAGGTGGTGCGCGAAGCGCTCAACGAGCTCAACTCCTTCGGCGCGGCTGGACGCATGCCTGTCCTCCCCGTGGCGCTGCAGCGCACCCTTCATCCGCTGACGACCGACGTCATCCTCTGGATGGTCATCCGCAAGACCACCGATTGGCTCTCCTTCGATCAATACAGCCGGTTCATCGACGCACACCTCTGCCCGCCCGACCACATGACGGACCCGGGCACGGGCCTGCCGGGCCCGGGCAGGCCGACCCCGATCCGCAAGCCCAAGCTCCGGCTGCCATTCCCTGGCGTGGATGCCTACCGGAAGCTGAAGGCCCTGACCGAGGCCTTCATGCTGGAGCGCACGGGCGTGCTGGTGGACTTCACGGAGCTGCTGGACAAGCTGGACGCGCGCGTGGAGGGCGGTCGCCTCGGCCAGACGCTTCCTCGCGATTTCGACTTCGAGGTCGTGTGGAAGCACTACCTGGAGGATGTGAACGGAAGCGCCGATGTCGCGCTCCCCTACCTGGCGATCATCCGCAACAAGCTCCCCGACGTGCCGGTCATCGCGCCTCGGAACATTCCGGAGGACGACTACGCCGCTTGCTACGGCATCCTCCAGCAGAAGCTGGGCTACCCCACCTTCCTGGAGCTCATCTGGAACTACTGGCACGAGGAGGGAATGCTGGTCCAGGCGATGAACTACATCAGCAATCGCTTCCAGAACGTGCGCGGGCCCGGGGACCGGGATCCGCTGGCGAACATGGAGATCGATCCGCTGCGGCCCCTCAACAACGTGTTGTGGGGCTACCTCCAGGACGAGCAGCACCGGCTGAGCGTCGTGCGCCGCGCCCACGAGTACGACCACGAATATGGCTTCACGCTGCACGGCAAGGCCGTGTCCGGGATGCGCACCGCGGATCGGCGCTCGAAGTTCCTCGAGTCCTTCCACAACCTGCTCCACCAATGCGTGCAGTTCTTCCGGCAGGACGATGACACCACCGTGGTGTCGGACGGCTTCCCGGTGCTCAACTCGCTCAAGGAGACGCACTACCTGCTGGCGCAGGGGGCCCATAACCAGTTCGGAGACATGCCCTCCACCGCGCGCCAGGAGATGCTGATGCAGCAGTGGCTGCTGTCGCGCCCGGAGATGCGCGAGTTCCTCGGCGGGCGGGTGATGGTGCCCTACCCGGAGCCGTGGATGGACCGGGTGGATGCGATGAAGTCGCTCCTGGGGTGGACGGACGTCAGCGTGGTGCACTTCCACGACCTCGCCGTCTACGGCGAGCAGGTGCTCCTGGCCGTGCGCTACGGCGCGTGGAGCATCACGAACGACCCGAACCAGGCCGCCAACTGGGCGCGCTACTGGCGGCCGGAGATCCAGGGCTACATCCACGCGTACCGGGCCGTCACCGGCGTGGACCTCGCGGTCGACATCACCGACCAGCAGCGCCTGGCGGAGCGCTACGTGTCCCCCTCGGTGCACCTGCGCAACCGGCTGGCCCTGCAGCGGAGGCGGTGACGGGGGACGGCGCCGGTGCTCGACTTCACCTCCGCGCTCTACCTGGGCCTGGAGCACTCCAGCGGATCGCTCGCGCCGTGGGAGCGGCTCACCCTGGGCACTCCGGCCATCCTCGAGGAGCCCCCCGGAACGCAAGAGACGTCACGCGCCCTGGCGGAGCTGGTGGGCTGCGAGCGGGGGCTGTTCGCCCGCTCCACGCTGCACCTGTTCTGGGACGTGTTCGGAGCGCTCGCGGGGCGCCCCGTGGCCCTCTACTGGGATGAAGGCAGCTACCCGGTGGTGCGGTGGGGGTTCGAGCGGGTGGTGGCGCGCGGCGGACCCGTGAGGAGCTTTCCCCATCATTCGCCCGAGGCCCTGGCGAGGCTCCTGGCACGGGCGCCGCGCCAGGGGCTCCGGCCGGTGGTGGTCTGCGACGGTTGGTGTCCGGGCTGCGGCGCGCTGGCGCCGCTCGACGCGTACCTGGAGGTGGTCCGGGCCCATGGGGGCCTGCTCATCCTGGACGACACCCAAGCCTTGGGAGTGTTCGGCATGCCGGGGCCCGGCCTGCCATACGGAGCCGGCGGAGGGGGTTCGCTGCGCTGGTACGGCATCCACGGGCCAGATGTCCTGTGGTGCGGCTCGATGGCGAAGGCCTTGGGTGTGCCGATGGCGCTGATGGCCGGCGGCGCGCGGGTGGTGGCCAGGTACGAGGAGCGCAGCGAGACGCGGATGCATTGCAGTCCACCTTCGGTGGCGGATCTCCATGCCGCCGAGCACGCGGTGGCCATCAATCGCCGGAAAGGCGACGCGCTCCGGGAGGCGCTGGCGCTGCGGGTGGCGCACTTCCGGGGGCGGCTGCGGCGGTCGGGGTTGGCCTCGGTGGGCGGGCGGTTCCCGGTGCAGCGGATCCAGCTTCCTCGCGGGGTGAACCCGCGAGCGGTCCACGAGCGGCTGCACCGGCGTGGCATCCGGACCGTGCTCCAGCGCTCGCGCTGCGGTCCGGAGGTGTCGGTGAGCTTCATCCTCACCGCGCGGCACGGCGCGGAGGAGCTGACTCACGCAGTGGAGGCGCTGGTGGAAGCCGTCGACGGAAGGCAGCAGCGGAGGACACGTCATGAATGAGTGGTACGAGAACGAGAGCGAAGACGCGTTGGAGTCCGAGTGGGAAGGCGAAGAGGAGGGCCACTTCGCGCGGTCCTTCCGTGCGCCACCTGCGCGCCGCGCTCGTGCACTCCAGCCCGGCGCGAGGCGGTTCGGGGTCGGACGCGGGATGATGGGCGTCCCCCGGGCGCAGGTCTGGCGTTCGGGTTCGAGACCGGCCCGTGCGTGGCGGAGCCCCGGGCAGGGGCAGGGGCAGGGGCAGGGGCCGAGGCCGGGGCGGCGGTGGCCGAGGGGCCGCCCCTGGGTGGTCTACGGCGGAGGGCCGTACGGCTACCCGCTCTACCAGCCGGCCCTGAACGAGCCCCCTCCCGACAGCGTCGAGCCGGTGGCCGCGGCGCAGCCGCCGCCGGATGTGGCGCCTCCCGAGGAACCCTCGGACGCTCCGCCCGGGCAGGACGGGCCCCCTCCCGCGGAGTCGCAGGAGCTCGAGGCACAGCGGGGCCCCGTCACCGCGAAGGTCCTCTCCTGGTCGGTGCGGAAGATTGATCGCCACCCGTTCTCCGCGCTTCCCGCCGGAGGTGGCTTGTACGTCGTGGAGGAGGAGGGGCTTCCCCTCTACGTGGGCGAGACGGACAGCTTCCAGGGGCGCTGGCGAGGACGCCTGCTGAGCCTCTACCAGATGGGGCTCACCCAGAAGGGGGGGCTGCTGCCCAAGCCCATCACGGTCTGGTTCGGGACGATTCAGCCCAACACCCGACAGGCTCGCAGGGCGGTGGAGCATGCGCTGATCCGCGCGCTCCTGCTCTCTGGAGCCGTCCCCGCGGGCCGCCTTCGCAACCTGAGCTCCATCCGGCAGTTCCGCGTGAGAGGAGGTGTCTCCATCCAGGGCTTGCTCCCGCCGAATCCATGGGGCGTCCGGGCCGCCAAGGCGCCTGGCATCGCCAACCGCGCGCTCTCGCTCCCCGACAAGGCGCTCTACGAGCTGTTCGAGCGCCGATGACGCGACGATGATCATCGACTGCCATTGCCATGCCGGGAAGGGCGACGGGCTCACCGGCCCCTGGGACACCTCCGCGCCGCTGGAGGACTACCTGCGGCGCGCGTCCGCCGCGGGCATCTCCCGCACGGTGCTGCTGGCCGCGTTCCACTCCGACTACGCCACGGCGAATCGCCAGGTGGCCCGCCTCGTGAAACGCCACCCGGAGCGCTTCTACGGCTTCGCCTTCGTGCATGCCGTGAGAGACCGCGGGCGCGTCTTCGAGCGGGTCCAGGAGGCCGTGCGGCGCTACGGCTTCCGGGGCATCAAGGTCCACCGCTACGACGCGCGCATCTCCCGTGAGATCTGCGAGGTGGCCCGGGCCTTCGCGCTGCCCATCCTCTACGACGTGATGGGAGAAGTCTCCGGTGTGGAGTTGATCGCCACCGAGTACCCGGAGGTGAGCTTCATCATCCCGCACCTGGGCAGCTTCGCGGACGACTGGCGAGCGCAGCGCGCGCTGTTGGACCTCCTGGCGCGCCTGCCCAACGTCCACGCCGACACCGCTGGGGTGCGCCGCTTCGACCTGCTGGAGGAGGCGGTGGAGCGGGCCGGGGCACACAAGCTGCTCTTCGGCTCGGATGGCCCGTGGCTGCACCCGGGGGTGGAGCTGGCCAAGGTGCTCGCGCTGGAGCTGTCTCCGAAGGACCGGCAGCTCGTGTTGGGGGGCAACCTGCTGCGATTGATGGGCCGGTGCCGCCCAAGGCCCTTGGGGCGGAGGTCTGCCTGGAAGGGCCCGGCCCCCTCGGTGGAGGAAGAGCCGCGAGACCCCTGGACCCCCGATGCGCTCCGAGGCGGCGGATGCTGAGGCGATGACTCCGGCTATTCGTCGCGCTGGGCCCGGCGGAGCTGGAGCGCGCGGTCCGTGACGCCCAGCCGCCGGGCGGCGCGTTGGAGGTTGCCCTGCTCCTCGGCGAGGGCCAGCCGGATGGCCGTGTCCGAGGCGCTCCGGCCAATCTCCTTGAGCCCCACCCCGAGCGACAGGGCGCGCTGGATGGCCTGCGCGAACGAGACGTCCTGCCAGTCCCCGAGCCCTTCGGAGGAAGGGAGCTCGTCGGGGGGAATGTCGCCCACGGTGATGGGCCCGGTGCCCACGTGCCGCTTGCAGAGGCGCCCGATGAGCTGACGCAGCTCCCGGATGTTTCCCGGGTAGCTGCGCTTGAGGAGGTACTCCCGCACGTGGGGATCCAGCTCGAGCGCCATGTCGGGTCGCATCGACCGGAGGAAGTGCTGGGCCAGCGGGAGGATGTCCTCGGGTCGCTCGCGCAGGGGCGGGAGCCGGCACACCCAGCTCAGGATGCGGTGGAAGAAGTCGCGGCGGAAGCCGCCCTGGGCGACCTGCTGGGACAGCTCGCGGTTGGTGGCGCAGACGAGCCGGAAGTCCGTCCGCTGCCAGGTGTTGGAGCCCACGCGCTTGTACAGACGCTCCTGCACCACCCGCAGCAACTGAGCCTGGAGGGCCAGGGGCAGCTCGCCCACCTCGTCCAGGAACAGCGTCCCGCCATGGGCCAGGGCGAAGGCCCCGTCTCGGGTGTTCGTCGCTCCCGTGAAGGCGCCCCGCTCATGCCCGAAGAACTCGCTGCCCGACAGCTCCGGCACCACCGTCGTACAGTCCAGCGTCACCAGCTCCCGCTTGTCCGGGCGCATGTCCAGCTCGTGGATGAGACAGGCCATCTCCTCCTTGCCGGTGCCGCTCTCCCCGAGCAGCAGCACCGAGGCGTCAGTGAACGCGGCCACCTCCACGAGCTGGCGCAGCACCGGGAGCCAGGTGGCGGCCCGGCCCACCAGGCGCCGTTGCACGGCGGGCGACTCGATGAGCCGCTCCACCTGGTGCCAGCGCTCCAGCCGTGCGGCGATCTCCGCCGCCGCGTCACGCGCGCCCTCCCAGACGAGCACGTCCGAGGCTCCCGCCTGAAGCAGCCGCCAGCAAGCCCCTTCACCGAGTCCCTGGCCCGTCGTGGCCACCGCGAGGACCCGTGTCGAAGGGCTCAGCCGGCAGTCCCGCACGGCTTCCAGCGTGTTCGCTTCCACTTCATCGAAGACAATCACTCCGAGGCCAGGGGGAGCTTCCTCCGGGCGCGACACCATCTCGAGGCCCGAGCCTTGGAGGGCTCCCAGCACCGTCTGCCGGAGTTGAGTGGCGCGACTCCCCAGGAAGCGAATCCAGGTTTTCATGTAGCACCCGATCTCGGATGGCGCGCAACGGCTCCCCCTCAAATCCAGGCGCTCGACTTCCAATCCAAACACCAACCTGGACGGGCAATACCGACCCGCCAGCAGCATGCCTCATACACGGGCTGCTCATGGACGCGCTCCCGCCGAGTATCGACTAGAATACAGTCTGGCTCGCCGGCTTTTATCGCGGATGGGGGCACCCGACGCTTCTCGCATTGGCGATGAAAAAGGAGCGCGTCTTGGGTGACATCTTCGTGCCCAAGTGCATCCCCTGCCCAGCCGGCGATCCACCCGCACCGGAACGCTACCGCACGCACGTGCGCGCCGCGGCGTCCGCCACGGAAGAACGGGAGGGCGGGGGCGCGGTGATGGACATCGAGGGTGAAGCAACTGAGACTCTGGGTGTGAGTTATCAAAGGCTCACCATTCCGAATCCTGGAGGCTCATCTCGATGAGAAATCCTGGCCGTATCGTCGTCCTGGGAAGTGCCTTGCTTTCACTGTTCGCCCTTGGCTGTGGAAATACCGATTCGCCTGGAGCGCCGCTAGAGGAGAGCGCCGCGGCGATACCCGAACTGGCCACGAGCGAGGCCGCGCTGAGCTGTTCGACGACCGTCAGCCTGGTGCCAGCGATGACCAGCGCGACGGCCCCCAGCGGCAGTGTCACCCGGTCAGGCGCCTATGACTCCTCGTATGAGGCCTGGCAGGCCTTCGACAGCTCCAACACGAGCATGTGGATCTCCGCCGTCTATCAAACGCCGGCGTGGATCGCCTACGAGTGGACGGACTTCACGCCCCGGCTCGTCACCAGCTACGCCATCACGTTCGCCAACGGCTCGCTGACCAGTCGCGCGCCCAGCGCCTGGACGCTGGAGGGGTGGAATGGCAGCGGTTGGGTGGTGGTGGACACGCGCTCGGGAGAGACCGGCTGGCCCGGGCTGCAGACCCGCACCTATACGGTGGGGTCCCCGGGAAGCTACCTGAAGTACCGGCTGAACATCACGGATGACAATGATCCGGCGGCGGGCATCGTCGTCGTCTCCATGGGGAAGCTGGAGCTGTTCGGCTGCGGTCAGGCCCATTGTGGTTACAACGGCGAGACGTGCTGCCCGGGGCAGGTCTGCTCAGGGGTCCTCACGTGCAGCGGTGGGACCTGTCAGCTGTTCTGCGGCCACATCGGTGAAACCTGCTGCTCGGGGGCCTACTGCGTGCAGGGTGGGTGTGGTGTGTCGAACCGCTGCGAGTCCTGCGGCTACCGGAACGGGCCCTGCTGCGGCAATACGTGTGGCTTCCCGCTCACGTGCAGCTTCGGCAGGTGCCAGTGAGGTGACGGAGGCGCACGCGCTAGCTGGCGTCCTGACGGACCACGGCTGACGCGGGCTCACTCTCCACCGGACGCCCCAGGCAGTCCTCACCGTCCTGGGGCGTCGCGGTGCTTCGCGGCCGGTACTCCCAGTGCCACGGCTCCGACGCGACCGTTCGCCGGAAGCCGAAGCGGCACGCGTTCGCCGCGAGCCATTCATACGTGGGGGAGTCCATGTCCCTCCCCACGACCAGATCCACCGCCAGCCCGCGGTTGTGGTTGGAGCGGCCCGGCCACGCGGCCTTGGGCCCCAGGCCGTTGCGGTAGCGGCGCCAAAGGAAGCGCTGCTGCTGGTACGAACGCCACCCGCTCGTCACGAGCAGGGTCCGCCCCGCCGCGCGAGCCTCCGCCGCCATGCGCTCGAAGGCCGCCGCCGCGTCGCGGTGGAGCCGGTGGGCGCCCTGGATGCGCACCAGCCGCGGGCCCTTCCCCTGGGCCTTGCCGACCTTCGCGTCCTTCGCGAACCCAGGGGTTGCCAGCAGCCAGGCCAGGAGCACGAGGCCCCGTGGGAGCAGGGGAGGGGACATTCTTCGGAGGTCCAAGGAGTGGGCGAGGACCTGAAGGTGCCGTCTTTATTCCGCGCTGAAAAGCAGCCGACCCACCGAGCGCTTCGGGCTGATGCCCGGACGCCCCGACGCGGGGTGTGTTTCAGAAGAGCTTGAGCTGCGAGGCCGGGGCTGGCGCGTCCCGGGGCGGCAGCACGCTGAAGCCGTGGGCGCGCGCCCACGCGTCGCTCGGTCCCGCCCAGTGGTGCGCGTCCATGCGCACGTGGCCCTTGTCGTCGAACGCGACGCCTTCCTCCTCCAGCAGCTCGCGCTGGCGAGGGCCGGAGGTGCTGATGCCGCCCGTGCGGTTGATGATGCGCTGCCACGGCACCTTCGCCGCGCGCGAACCCAGGGCCGCCATCGCGTGGCCCACCATGCGCGCATCACAGCCGCCGCCCACGATGGCGGCGATGTCGCCGTACGTGGCCACCTTTCCGGCCGGCACCTGTTCGCAGACGCGGTAGATGCGCTCGAAGGGATCCTGCGTATCGGTGGGAGATGCCATGGGACCTCCGGAGGGGGACGGGTGAGGGCCTGAATCCTACGCAGGGCATCGCCTGATGCACGCGAAACTCCAGGCATTCGCTCCCCTTCAGGAAGCTAGAGCGCCGATCAGGAATCAGCCCGAGGGAAAATCGATCGCTTACGAGCACCGCCGACGCGAGCCGTCGCCGAGTGCTCCGGTCACCTCCGCATGGAGGTGCCGGTTGGACCGATGGAAGCCCACGATGAAGTGCAGTGCCCGCGAGCAGAAGCTCCTGAGGCTTCCCGATGTCTGCGAGCGACCGCTGCTGGCGGTCGGTTCTCGGAGCGCTCGACCCAGACCTCGAAGTCGCCGCGCGTCACCTTCGCGCGTCGTGACCTGACCTGTCCGGCGCTCTAGGGCCGCACGGTGACGCGATTGAGCGCGGGGGCGGGCAAGGGGCTCGCCTGGCTGCTGTGTGCCTTCAGGTATGCCTCCAGCGCGTCGCTGTCCACGGCGCCACCCAGCCGGTTCTTCCCCTCGGCGAGCACCGAGAAGCCATCACCCCCACTCGCGAGGTAGTTGTTCGCGGTGACGCGGTACTCCGCCGTCAGGCTCACTGGCACGCCGTTGATCCGGATGGACGCCGGGTCGACGCGGCTTCCGATGGGCGCCGACGCGCTGAACGCATAGGTGAAGCCCGCAGACGGAAGCAGCATGAGGGTGGCTCCCGACGACCGCCACTGCCGCTCCAGCAGTTGCCCGATTTGCGCGCCCGTCAGCGTCAGGGTGACCAGGCTGTTGCCGAACGGCTGCGTGGTGAAGACCTCGCCGTAGGTGACCTCGCCCTGGGCGATGTCCGCGCGCACGCCGCCCGGGTTCATGAAGGCCACCTGCGCCCCACCCAGGTTCGCGGGCTTCGTCGCCTCCAGCTGCGAGTCCGCGACGACGTAGCCCAGGGTGGACTGGCCCGCGGAGTCTGACTGTGTCCTGAGCGTCTGCGCCACCCAGCCGACGACCCGGTTGGCCAGCGGCGTGACGAGCTCCTGGTACTTCGTCACCAGCTCCTTCACCTCGCCGACCTCCTGCACGTCGCGGGTGACGATGACGTTGTTCGCTCGCGCCTCCACGACGTCGCCCGTCGCCTTGCTCAGCGTCAGGTCGATGTCCGTGACGAGCTGCCCCATCGACGAGGCGCTCGTGACGACCTTGCCGTCGATGACGCAGTTGTAGGCCTGATGCGTGTGGCCGCTGACGATGACATCCACCGCGTCGTCGAGGCCCTTGGCGATGCCCACGATGGCACCTGAGATGAGGCCGTTCGCACCCGCGCCCTTGCAGTCGTTCACCAGCGAGCCCGAGGTCGCGATTCCGCCCTGGTGCACCACCACGATGATGGCTTCGATGCCCTGCCGCCGCAGCTCCGGCACCAGCGCGTTCACCGTCTGCACTTCGTCCTTGAAGGTGAGCCCCGCCACGCCCGTGGGCGTGACGATTTCCGGCGTTTCCTCCAACGTCATGCCGATGAAGGCCACCTTCACGCCCTCGAACTCGCGCACGTCGTAGCGGGGGAACAGCGTGCGGTCCACGCCCGTGGCCACGTTGGCCGCCAGGAACTTGAACTTCGCGCCCGGGAAGCCATCCCCGTCCAGGCAGCCATCCACCGGGTGGCAGCCGCCCGACTGCATGCGCAACAGCTCCGTGCTGCCCTCGTCGAACTCGTGATTGCCCACCGCGACCAGGTCCAGGCCAATCAGGTTCATCGCCTCGATGGTGGGCTCGTCGTGGAAGAGCGCCGACAGCAGCGGCGAGGCGCCGATGAGGTCTCCCGCCGCCACCACCACCGTGTTCGGATTGGTGGCCCGCAGGGCCGCGATATGCCGGGCGAAGTACGTCACGCCGCCCGCGTTCACCCGCACCGGTCCACCGTCGGGGGCCACGCCCGTCAGGATCTGGCCCGCGGGCTCCTCGAGCTGTCCGTGGAAGTCATTGAACGCCAGCACCTGCACGCTCACCGTGGTGGGACCCGAGTCGGGCATCCCCGAGTCGGGTCTCCCCGCGTCGGGCATCCCCGCGTCGGGCATCCCCGCGTCGGGCGTCCCCGAGTCGGGCGTCCCCGCGTCGGGCATCCCCGCGTCCGAGCCCGCATCCGGAGGCGGCTGCTGGACGGGATGCTGCTCGCAGCGCTTGTCCTCGCAGACCCACTCCTTGCCCTCGGCCGGTGTGCTGTGATCGAAGCGGCAGTCGGCGGCGTCCTGGCACTCGTCACCTCCGCAGCCGCCATGGGCGAAGAGGAACATGCCGGTGACGAACGCTCCGGCGAGCAGGAAGACGCTGGGACGCGCTCCCAGAGGTGACGAGCGCGGTGTGGCTTGTGGCATCGACGGAGCTCCAGCGAACAGGGAGGGGGAACCTACTCTGGTTCGTGGACGATGGCGCGACTTCATGGTGGCGCGGTGAAGCTCGCGCCCCGACTTCGTCTCGACACGGGTCCGCGGCTGTTGCCCGTGCTCATGGCGCGGATGGCGGCGCTTCGTTGCCACACAGCAGCAACTCCGCGGGACCTCCGGTGCGATCCGCCAGGACGGCCACCTGACCGTGCGCGCGACCGAAGCGCTCCGCCTCCGCGCGGGGCAGTCCCGGGATGATGAGGCTCTGCTCGGACCAACCGCGGTCCTCGGCCTCGCCAATACCCGACCTGTTCGGCGCTCTAGGCCGCCATGGACCGCTGGGGCTCCCCTGGCAGGGGGTTGGACGGGTTGAACGCCGCCCACTCCTGCCTCAGCCGAACGTACAGCTCGTGCAGCGGACGACCCGGTGACTCGAACTGTCCCGCGTGGTGGTCGAGCAGGTGGCGCAGGAGCACGAAGCAGGCGGTGGCCGCGCCCGTGGACTCCACCGTGGTGAACTGCGCGTCGGCCGTGAACCAGAGCGTGGTGGGCATCTGGCAGGCCTGCGTGGCCTGGGCCACCAGCCGCGCCTCGGGCTTGATCCAGGGGTGCCGGGAGAAGAGGTTGGGGCGGTCCACCGTGAGCGCGGAGATGAGGTTGGAGACGCGCTGGTTCTTGAAGCGGGGGTCTTGATACAGCCTTCCGAAGACCAGCCCGCGCACGCGCTTCATGAACACCTTGGACGTCAGGGCCATCAGCGACGAGGCCCGCAGCACCAGCATCTGCGAGAACTCCGGGACCGTGAGCTTCTTGAACGAGGGCCAGACGTCCAGGTTCATCTGTTTCTTGAGCAGGGCGGTGGCGTCGTCCAGCCGGGCGCGGACCCAGAACAGCGCCGTCGCCACCGCCGCGGTCAGGACGCCGGGGACCAGGTACAGGAGGTAGTCCCGGGGCGCCCAGGTGCCCGAGCTCACGGCGTCGAACCCGCGCCACGCCAGGATGGCGGCGGAGGCCAGGGCCAGGAGGAGCAGCCCCCATGCGAGCCAGGAGACCCCGTTCAGCGTCACCCAGCCCCGCTTCGTCGGGTTCTCGGGGACGTTGTACATCTGCGGATCCTGCGTGCTGACGTCGGAGATGAGCAACGTGGGCGGGGACTCGGCGCGGTCGTATGCCAGGAGCAGGCTGTCGATGCCCTGGTTGTCGTAGATGCCGCCATCCATCAGCGGCAGGCCGTCCTGGAACTTCGGTCCCAGCGCCTCGCGCGCGGCTTCGAGCGGGAAGCCTTCAGGCCAGTGGAACTGCTGCGGGAAGACCAGCGGCTCGAAGCCACCCGGGAAGCAGGACGACGCGGCCGCGATGTCCGCCAGCCGGATGTGCGGGGCCACGGTGCGGGGCAGCCGGTAGCCGTTGTTGCCGAGGATCGTGTTGGGGTTGCCGCTGCGCCGGAAGCGGAAGTCCAGGCCCGTGTGGAACTCGGTGGAGTTGAAGATGGCCTCCTGGAGTGGGAGTCCGCTGGCGCCAAGCACCTCTCCGAAGCGGCGGTCCCCCAGGAAGTCAGGCCGCGCGTAGACGTCCGCGGCGGAGCGGATCAGGCTGGCCCAGGCATGGCTGCCGTGCTCGCGGTCCGAGGTCAGCCCGGTCAGCGCCTCGGCGATCACGTTCGTGCGCTTCAGGTAGGCCGAATAGGCCTCGTGGAACGTCTTGAACGGGGTGCCGTCAATCTGGCTCACCACCCAGGCCAGCCCGAGGAGCGTCCCGCCAGAGACGGTGGACAGCCCCACGACGTCGGGCAGCAGTCCCACGGTGTCCAGCAGGCGCAGCGTTCCCAGGTGGAACGCCGCCGCGCGATAGCCGCCGCCGGACAGGGCCAGCGCGAGGGGGCCGAGCGGACCGTGCTGCTCGGGGGCGGGGAGCGGGGTGGCTTGGCTCATGGAGAGGTCCAGGGGAACGGCGGGGAGGGCGTTGGGAGCTTAGGCCAGATTCAGCGCCCCCCACCCACGGAGGTGCGTGTCGAACCCCACCGTGGCGGGGAGGCGGACGCGGCGCAGGCCGCTCAGGCGAACGGGGGCCGCACGGCTCGCGTGCGCTGCGAGGGGTACCGGTCATGAGGGCCGGTCGTATCTTTCAGGCGTGGACCGAAAGGACGCTCCCCATGACGAAGCACGTGCCTGGCCCCGAGGCCACGCCCTTCACGGGCGTGCGAGTGACCCATCGGAGCACGCTCGCGTTCGACGAGGTGCGAAGTCGGCTTCGCTCCCGCCTTGGAGAGGTCACGGTGCCGGAGATCGCGCGGCTGAGCATGGAGACCGGGTCCGCCCAGGAGTTCGAGGAGCGGATGCGTCCCTTGCTCGGCGGCAGCGGTTTCGTGCTCATGGCGGAGATCGACCACGGTGCGTGGATGCACCGGGTGGGGATCCACCGACGGCTGGTGCGCTGGATCTTCGGCAATCCCATCATCGCGGCCACGATGCTGCGGCATGACGCGACGGCGGGCTTGTTCGTGCCTGTCGAGCTCCTCATCGAAGAGGCCGTGCCCGCGGCTGGATGCACCGTGACCTATGTCCGGCCATCGTCGTTGATTGCCGTGGGTGACAACCGGGAGCTCCTCGTGGCGGCGCAAGCGCTCGACGCGAAGGTCGAGGCGTTCCTCACGTCATCCGGCATCTGACGACAGCCGAGTCACGGTCTCGGTTCGCTTTGGGCAACGACCGAATGACCGGAGGTGTGAATCAGCCGGCCAGCGCCTTCTCCAGAAAAAGATGACCGCGCGGCGGAGCGCATGCCTGCGATGCCTCCCGCCGGATCAGGGGACGGTGTAGAGCCCGACGACGTTCGGATCCAGCGTCGCGCTGGTCAGCCGGAGGCCGGTGGCGCCGCTGACGCTCGCGACGTCGGTCACCCCCAGGTCCGACAAGGAGAAGGACACGGCCCCCAGCTTCGACGGCACCGTGCCCACGGGGTTGCCGGTGATGCTCGGCACACCGCTCGTGTAGGAGACGGTCGCCAGCGAGGTGGAGGTGTTTCCCGCGGCCGACGCGGTGAAGTCGCTCGCGAGCAGGGACAGCGAATACGTCCCCACGGGCTGGTTGGACGCGTTGATCAACGTGACGGTGGTGTCGTCGCCAATCGTCGCGGAGGCCAGCGTGCTGTCGACGATGAAGAAGCGCGTCTTGGCGGTGAAGGCCATGCCGAACTGGAAGTTGCCCGCGCCCACGTTGTTCGCGCCGTCGTGGATGCCCAGGCCGGAGGCGGCCGCGTTGGCATTGGCGGGCGCCGAGCCCCGTGCGCTGGGCGTGTTGGTGCCAGTGATGGCGTTGGCCGTGGCGCCCACGAGTTGGGTGAAGGTGCCCTCCGCCGTGGTAACGGACGCCAGCTGCGCGGCGCCGGTCAGCTGGGCCGGAGTGCCCGCCGTCACCGCGCCCGTGAAGGTCGCGCCCGTGACCGGCATCCGGGTGTGAGGAGTCCCGACCGGGTCGGCGAGCGAGGAGATCTCATACGCGACGCGGTGCAGCTCGCTGGCCTCCGTCGCGCTGATCCCCAGGTCCGCCGCCGCGCTGCCCGCCCCCGTCGCCAGGTTGCGGGGATCGGCCTGCGTGATCTTCGCGAACAGCACCGCCGCCGACAGGTAGCTGCCGTACTTGCTCGAGTGGCGGCTGTCCGCCGCGCTCCACAGGTTGAACATCCCCGGGGTGATTCCATCGGCGGGGTTCGGGTCGGCCAGTCCCTGCTCCACCGCGCGCATGTAGCCATCGCCCACCCGGGCGACCCCCGTGAAGCCCAGGTCCCGGTACGCCTTGAAGTAGGCGTCGCGCAGGTCGGCCTGCATCGCCTGCAAGCCCGGGGTCCCGCTCGGGTAGCCCTGCGTGCCGACGGACGTGGGCGATGACCACGTCTCATAGAGGAACACGCTCGCGGCGGGGTTGCTGGACAGCACCAACGCGCGCAGCGCGCGGGCGGCATCCATGAAGTTCGCCGGCGCGCCACCCCGGGCCGCGGGCAGCGGTGTCACGCTCTGCTCCTGCAAGACGACGGCGTCCCAGTTCGCCTGGCCGATGATCGACGCCCGGTTGACCTGGTGCCAGCGGAGCGTCTGTCCACTGGCGGTCTCCAGGCTGACGTTGAAGGAGAGCCCCGCCTGGACCGTCATCTTCTTGAAGATGCCTGGAATCCCTCCCACGCCGGAGCCATTCAGGTCCGTGACCGCGGCCTTGTTGTACGAATAGACCGGCGCCTCGTTGCCGTGGGTGAAGCTGTTGCCGACGAAGAGGATGTCGCCGCCAGAGATCGCGGAGAACTCGCTCGCCAGCTCCTCCTGCGCGGGCTCGGGACGAGGGGCACCGCCCGCCTGCGTCACGACGCCCCCCCAGACCATCAAGCCCAGCACGCCAGGGTGGAGGGCGGGCAACAGCGCATGGAAGCGGGACCGGCGCATGACATCTCCGTGACGGTGGACCCGGGCGACAGCGCGCTGTCGCTGAAATCCAGCTTCACAATCGTAACGGGATGCCGCGTCAGGCGCGAGGCCCTCGCTCCCGCGAGCCGGATGGCCTCAACCGTGCCGGTCGCGCAGTCGGGTGTATGTGTATGAGACGACCAGGAGCATCACGCCCAGGAGGATGAAGGTGAGCACGCGCTGGTCCGGCGGGAGCCGCGCGACGTCCACCAGCACCAGCCGCGCCAGCGACAGCCCCAGCACCGCCAGCGCGGCCAGCCGGTACCAACGCTCGCGCAGCGCGAACCCCACGCCGAAGAGGAGGAACGCGGCGATGACCCAGCCCAGCGTGACGAGCCCCGACGGCATCCTCGCGCCCACCAGCGCCACCAGCGACAGCCCCGCGCCCACGGCGCACACCGCCGTGAACAACGGGTGGACCTGGGGCTCCACCCGCCCGGAGACGCGCACCGTCCCGCCGCGCTCCACCAGCACGAACGCCACCCCCAGCCCCAGGAGCGGTGTCATCCGCCCCGGTGTCTCCCACTCACACGCGGCCAGCGCCACGAAGAGGATGAGCACGCCCACGCCGCGCAGCACCGGCGAACCCACGCCGCGCGCGGCGAGCCCCGCGATGAGCCCCGTCGCGGTCCACGCCGCCACCAGCGCGACGTCGTCGTAGCGCGCGGGCATGGCCAGCGCGAGCGTCACCGCTCCCAGCGCCAGGTACGTATGCATCAGCGCCACGGGCGCGCGTTGGAGCCGGGCCACCCCCGCCCCCGCGCCGTGCGCCAGCGCGACGACGAGGAGGAAGGCGAAGAGGCGCGAGTCCTGCTCCCGGGAGACCTCGTAGGCCCCCAGGGACGTCAGGCCCACCCAGTTGAGCAGCGTGAAGGCCAGGCTCGCGCGCAGGGGCAGGTCGCGGGGCCGGACGAGCAGCGCCGCGGAGAAGAGCAGGAAGTAGAGCGAGAGAAAGCCCATGCTCAAGAGCAGCCGGTCGTGCTCGGGAGCCCCGGGGGCCATGTGGCCCGTGCGGACCGCCCAGACGACGTGGGTGCTGTAGACCGCCACGAGGCTGGACAAGGGAACGATGACCCAGCGGTTGCGCACGAGGAAGAACAGCGCGCCCGCCGCGAGCAGCGTGGTGGACAGCAGCGTGAACGCGGTGATGTCACTGAGCATCCCCGTGTGCAGCCCCAGGAACAGCGCGATGCCCGCCACCGTCTCCGACTGCATCCGGTGCGCGATGGTGACGATGGCCACCACGAACGCCGCCAACAGCACCAGCGCCAGCGCCTCGCTGTCGATGACCCGCACCGCGGGGATGAAGTGCAGCGCGTAGGTGACGAAGTACGCGAGCGCCAGACCGCCACCGAAGACGATGCGTCCGAAGAGCTGGTGCTTGCGCGCCAGCCACAGCCCAAACCCGCCCAGCCCCGCGCTCAACAGATAGCCCGCGCCCACCCGCGCCAGCACCCCCAGCTCCCCGAAGTGGTACGTGATGAGGTACGCGATGCCGATGATGAGCGCCACGATGCCCAGGCGGCTCAACCAATAGGTGCCGACGTGCGCTTCCAGGTCCCGCGGCTCGGGGGCGGGGGGAGGGGGCGTGACGACAGCGGCCGGGGACAGTGGACGCGGTGCTCCCTGTCCCTCCAGCGTGGCGAGCCGCGTCTCCAGCGCGGAGACGGTCGCCTCCAGCCGCTTCACCGTGTCCCGCAGGTCCTGCTCACCGCCCTCGTCCGACATGGACTTCCTCGCGCATCCGCGTGCTCCCGGCCCTCGCTGCCTTCAAGCACAAGCCCAGCACATCTTCAATTCCAGGCGTGGCGCGCCAGCCCCCGGGAAAGACTCACGCGGGGGCCGGGCGCCGGTGCTTCAGGCGAGGTTGTGGAACACGTGCTGCACGTCGTCGTCCTGCTCCAGCATGTCCACCAGCTTGAGGACCTCGGTGGCCTGCTCCTCGGGGAGCTCCTTGAGGGTGCCGGGCAGGGGGATGTACTCGGACTCCGCGGACACGGGGGAGATGCCCTTGGCCTCGATGGCGGCCTGGAGCTTGCCGAAGTCGGAGAACTTGCAGCGCAGCAGCAGCTGCTTCTCGCCCTTCTCACCGGTGGTCTCGCCCATCTCCTCCAGGCCGTGGTCGATGAGCTCCAGCTCCAGCTCCTCCGCGTTCAGCCCCTCGGCGGCCAGGCGGATGGCGCCCATGCGCTCGAAGAGGCGCGACACGCTGCCCGCCGTGCCCATGCTCCCGCCCAGCTTGGTGAAGGGGAAGCGGACGTTGGCCACGGTGCGCGTGACGTTGTCCGTCGCCGCCTCCACCAGGATGCCCACGCCGTGGGGCGCGAAGCCCTCGTAGAGGAGGATCTGGTAGTCGGCCTGGTCCTGGCCGCTGGCGCGCTTGATGGCGCTGTCCACGTTGTTCTTCGGCATGTTCGCGGCGCGGGCGTTCTGGACGGCCCGGCGCAGCGCGGGGTTGGATTCCGGATTCGGCCCGCCGGCCTTCACCGCGATCACGATGTCCTTCGTGATGCGCGTGAAGACCTTCGCCATCTTGTTCCAGCGGGCGAACATCGTCGCCTTGCGTGTCTCGAAAATGCGTCCCATGGTTTCCTCAATATACCGTGGCCCGTCCCGGGAGGATGGGTTTCCGCAAGGGTGTCATCCGCGCGGGAAGCGGCTCGCCAGCGCGTCGGCCAGGGGGCCCGTGCCCGTTCGCAGCGGGTCCACGCAGGGCAGGCCATGCGCCCGGCCGGTGGCCTCCAGGAGCTCGAGCGCGGCGTCCTCGCCCAGTTGTTCGGTGTTGAGGGCGATGCCGGTGCACTGGATGGCGGGGTTCGTCAGCCGGCCCTCCAGCACCGTGCGGTCGATGACGTCCTGGATGGACGGCGGCGGGTGCCTGACGCCGCGCATGCGCGTGCGCGTGGGCTCGTGACACACGATGAAGGCGTCCGGCTGCGCCCCATGCAGCAGGCCCAGCGTGACGCCCGCGAAGGAGGGGTGGAACAGCGAGCCCTGGCCCTCCACCACGTCCCAGTGATCCACGTCGTTCGCGGGGGTGAGCCACTCCGCCGCGCCCGCGACGAAGTCGGACACCACGGCATCCAGCGCCACGCCCCTGCCGGAGATGAGGATGCCCGTCTGTCCGGTGGCCCGGAAGTCCGCCTTCCACCCCCGGCTCCGCAGCTCCTTCTCCAACGCCAGCGCCGTGTACTTCTTGCCCACCGCGCAGTCGGTGCCCACCGTCAGCACGCGCAGCCCGGGCCGCTTCGTGCCCTGGCCGGTGGCGAAGTCCCGGTCCGGGAAGCGCACGTCGTGCAGCTTGCGCCCGTGTCGCGCCGCCGCCGCGGCCACGGCGGGGAAGCTGGAGAGCCGCTTGTGCAGCCCGGTGGCCACGTCCAGCCCGGCCTCCAGCGCCCGCACGAGCGTGTCCACCCACGCATCCGCCAACACCCCCCCGGGGTTCACCACGCCCACCACCAACGTGCGCGCGCCCCTCGCCTTCGCCTGGGCGAGGTCCATGTCCACCAGGCCACAGTCCGCCGCGCAGCCCGGGAGGCGCAGCTGACCCACGCACCACTCCGGCCGCCAGTCCACGATGCCGTGAGCTGTCTTGGCCGCGAGCTGATCCTTCACGTCTCCCAGGAACAGCAGGTAGGGCTTGTCGATGTCCACGGGCGGTGCCTTAGCACGGCCCAAAAACGGCGTGGAAATGGCCCGGGGGAATAAGCGCGGCATTGGACGTAACAGGCATGAGCCCGCTTCAGGGCCCGCCCTCGCGGAGTTGCATGCCATGCGCCTCACCCCGTCCGCCGCCCTCCTGTTCGCCGCCTCGCTCTGTGCCGCCTGTGGAGGTCCGTTGGCCGAGGAGCACGCAGCCGCGGGCGTCACGGACGAGTCCGTCGCCAGCCAGGAGCAGGATTTGGACGAGTCGTGCGTGGGTTCGGACGTGGTGCTGGCGCAGCCGGACGGCGCGGTGGTGACAGCGGTCATTCCCAATTGCTCGTATTCGGACTCGGCGGCGGCTTCCAATGACAGCAATTACGATCAGCCGTCGTGTCCCCATCGCTTCGTGACCGAGGTCACCGGCCTGGGGGGCAACTTCGCCCAGCCGTTCGTGGAGGTCATCCCGGCGACCTCGAACGTCACCGAGAGCGCGTGCAAGGGGTTGGCGATCTCCGGCGCGGCGTTCGGGTACAAGGGCGGCGTCTGGTGGGGACTGGGGGAGCTGACCACCAATGGCGTCTGGTACCCCGCGACCCTCTTCTGGCCGGCCCACTGCGGGCTGCGCTTCAACATCGGCTCGGGAGGTTCGGGCTACAGCAAGATCCGCGTCACGGGCCTGGGGGCGGCGCTCGGCGTGTTCAAGACCCGGGTCCGCACCGGCGTGCGCCTGGGCACGGGCCCCTGCTAGCCCTCCAGGCCGCCGTCCCGGATCGCCCACCCACCGGGTGGGAACCGAAGATCCGGGTGTCGACGGACTTCGCGGCCGGGTCCGCTCCTGCTAGGAACGGCCCCGTGGTGTTCCGCCCGCGATCGCCCAGCGCCGTCCCCCGGCCCGGGGAGTCCTCCCCCTCCGTGAAGGAGCTTTCCCCGGCCTCCCGAGAGGACGTCGCGGAGTTCCAGGCGCTCGTCGCGCGGTGCGCGCCAGCGTTGGAGGAGCGGGCCCGCATCCTGTGCCGGGGCCGGAACCCGTCGGACGCGAAGGACCTGTTGCAGGAGACCTACGAGCGGGCCTTCCGCGCGTTTCATACGTATGACCGGTCCGCGCCCCCCATGGCGTGGCTGGCGTCCATCCTCGTTCGACGATTCCTCGACTGGTGCCGGCACGACCGGCGCCACCCCCAGGAGGAGTTCACCGACGCGATGGGGGACACCCTGGCGGAAGCCGAAGCCCCGCCGGAGACATGGGCGCGCTACACGTTGGATGACGTGTGGCGCGCGGTGGAACAGCTTCCCCCGGAGCTGCGCGAGGTGGTCCGCATGAAGGACATGGAGCGACAGAGCTACGCGGAGATCGGCCGACGGCTCGGCATCCCGTCCATGACGGTGGGCACCCGCCTGTTCCGCGCCCGCAAGAAGCTCAAGGAGCTGCTCCTCGCAGGGCAGGGAAGCGCTGGGGGCCCGGCGTGAGCTCCCCGTGTGAACAGCTCGCCGCCTTCGTGGACGGAGAGCTCCCCCTCGATGACACCGAGGCCTTCCGCGTCCACCTGGTGGACTGCGAGAGCTGCCAGGCCGACCTGGAGGACCAGGTGCAGGCGAGCCTCGCGGTGCAGGCCGCCGCGGAGGCCCGGGCCGCGTCCGGCCCGGAGGCGCGGCCCGGGGACTCGTTCGGGTGGAGCCCTGGCGCGGAGGCGCGGTCCGGGGAGGTGCTCGGCGCGGTCCGCCCCGTGGCGCCTCCGCCCGGCCGGTCCGAACGCCCGCGTTCCCGTCCGACGCCGGCCTGGGACCGTCGGCGCGTGGCCGGGTTCGCCGCGGCGGCGGCCGCCGTGGTGCTCGCGGTGCTCGCGGTGGTGCGTCCGTGGCGCGAGTCCGGGACGGAGCGCGAGCTGCCCTTCGCGGTCGCGTCCGCGCGTCCGCTGGAGGGCCGGCTGAGCCACCCGGGCCTCGCGGACTACCGCGCGCAAGGCACGATGCGCGGCGGCGCGGACGGGCGTCCGGAGCTGAACCTGCCCGCGTTGGCGGCGCTGGAAGCGAAGGGGGACCTGCACGGCGTCGCGACCGCGTGGCTCGCCGCCAGGGACTTCGCGCGCGCGGCCCCCATCCTGGAGCGCCTGCCGTCGTCCCCCGCCGTCCTGGGAGACCGGGCGCTGGCGGCGCTGGGCCAGGGCCAGCCAGAGCGCGCGCTGGGGCTGCTGGAGGCCGGCCTGGAGGCGGCGCCGGACGACGCGCGCCTGCACTGGAACCGGGGGCTCGCGCTCCAGGCGCTGTCGCTGGAGCTGGCCGCCGCGGCGGAGTTCCAGCGCGTGGCCCAGGCGAAGGAGCCGGGCTGGAGCGCCGAGGCGACCGAGCGCGCGGACGGCCTGCGCCAGGGCGCGCTGGCGCGGCGGGATTCATGGCAGGCGATGAACACGGCCGGCATGGCGCTGGCGCTGGAGGGCACGCCGTACCCGGCTCCGATGGCGCGGCGCAACCCCGACCTGGCGAGGCTGTACCTCTACCATGCGCTGCGCGCGGCGCCGTCCGTGGCGCGCGTGCGCGCCCTGGCGCCGCTGGCCGACGTGCTGGATGACGCCTCGCGGACGAAGACCGCCAGCGCCTACGTGGCGCGCGTGGCGGCGGCGGACTTCGGCAAGCGGGGCCCGCTGGCGGACACCTACCGCGAGGTGCTGGCCGGCACGCGGACGCTGGTGGGCGCGGAGGCGGACGCGTTCCTCGCGAAGCTGCGGCGCTCCGGCGAGCGCGATCTGCTGCTGGGCGCGGTGCTGCTGTTGCGCCAGGAGGACCGGTTCGTGGAGGAGCTGGCGACGCTGGTGCGCCAGTCCGGCGAACCCGCCTGGTACGAAGCCCCGCTCGCCCGCGGCCGTGCGCAGGCCGCGCTGGCCCGGGGCGACACCCAGACGGCGGAGAAGTCCCTCCAGGAGGGGCTGGCGTCGTGCCGGAGCGCGGGCTTCCAGTACCGCTGCGTGGATCTCCAGCAGCACCTGTCGGCGCTCTACAACCGGCTGGACCGCCGCAAGGAGGCGCAGAAGCTGGCCCGCTCGGCGCTGGAGGAGGCGTTCCGCACCGACAGCTGGTTCCAGGAGGAGGTGCTCCTCTCGGACCTGGTGACGAGCGCGCGGCTGAGCCATGCGCCGGCGCTGGCCCGCGCGTATCTGGACGAGTACGTCCAGCACGCGCCCGAGGACTGCGCGCGGCGCTCGGAGTACCACCACGCCCGGGCGCTCCTGGCCGTGGAGGACCTGGACGCGAAGGCGGCCCGGCGCGAGGTGCAGGACGCCCTGGGCTGTCCGACGGCGCCCACGCTGCTGGAGATCGCCGTCGCGGGGGACCTGCTCCGGCTGGAGGGCACCGCGGTGCCGGGCCGGGAGCTGGACCGGGTGCGCGAGCGCATCCGCGTGCTGCGCGAGGACCCGTCCCTGACGGCCGGGGACCAGCTGCTCGTGAACCACCTGGAGGGGCGCATCCTCATCGAGCGCGACCCCGAGGCGGGCCAGAAGCTCCTGCGCGGCGTCATCGCCGGGTCGGCGCTCCGGCGCTCCACCGACATCGAGGCGCGCAAGGCCTGGGCGCACAGCCACCACGTGCTGGTGATGGACGCGGGCCGCTCGAAGGAGTGGGGCCCGGCCGTGGAGCTGCTCGCGGAGGAGGTGGACCGCACCGCGCCCACGTCATGCCTGCTGGCGCTGGCCGGCCAGGATGAACGGCTGCTCTTCGTCGCCCGGGGCCCCACGGGCGCCAGCGACGGGGTGTACCTCCACGCGCTGAAGCGGCCCCTGCGCGAACGGGTGCCGGCGGTGCCCGAGCGGATCCTCCAACTGCTCTCCGGCTGTGACGCGGTCCGCGTGCTCGCGGAGCCCATCCTCCAGGGACGCCCCGGGCTGCTGCCCGCGGACCGGGCCTGGAGCTACCTCGCCCCTGGGGGACACCGCGTGGAGGCTCCGGCCGTGGCCCCCACGTCCAAGCGGCTGGTGGTGTCGGACGTGGAGCCGCCGGCGGCCCTGAGCCTTCCGCGCCTGATGCCCTGGAAGGGCGTCGCGGCGCCGGGCGATGTCCACCTGCGGGGCCGCGCGGCGACGCCGGACGCGGTGCTCGCGGAGATGGAGGACGCCACGGAGGTGGAGTTGCATACGCACGGCCTCTCCGGCGCGGGCCTGTCCGACGCGGCCTTCCTGGTGCTGTCTCCGGACACGGCGGGCCGCTACGCGCTGACCGCGGAGGACCTGGAGGGGCACACGCTCCGCGGGGCCCCGGTGGTGCTGCTGGCCGCGTGCGACGCGAACGTGGGCGCATGGCGCTACCACGCGGTGTGGAGCCTGCCCTCCGCGCTCATCCAGGCCGGCGCGCGCGCGGTGGTCGCGCCTTCCACGGAGGTGCCGGACGTGGAGGCCGGCGCCTTCTTCCAACGGCTGCTGGAGTCCCTGCGCCGCGGCGAGCCCCCCGCGCAGGCGCTCCGGGACACCCGCGAGCGGTGGCTCCAGCAGGGCCGCGCGACGTGGGTCCAGGACCTGGTCGCGTTCGAATAGGCCTCCACGAATATCGCCGCCGCTCCGCGTATGGAGAGCGGGAGGAATCACCATGCACCAGCGTTGGATGTCCGCAGTGGGATGGATGGCAGTGGGCTTCGTCACCCTGTCGTCGGCGAGTGCCGGGGCGGAGGACGTGAAGGCCGCGAACAAGCCGGTGCAGCTCGCGCCCCGCACGACGGCCGTCGCCAGCACGGCCACGAAGAGCAGCGGCACGGTCGACGTGGCGGTGGACGACGGCGCGAAGGGCACCCGGCTGTACCGGTACGACCGGTCCAGCGGGAAGCTCACGCTGGTGAAGCAGGTCACTCAGAAGGACTCGGCCAGCGCCACCTCGAGTTTGAAGGACCTGGCCGCCGTGGAGCGCGGCACGTCCCTCATGGACCCGGGCAAGGGCGGCGCCGTGTCCCCTGAAGGCAAGCCCCCCAAGGGCGGCCCCCCGGGTGGAGATGATCCGGGCCTCATCACCCAGGCGGACCTGGCGAACATCAAGCGCGAGCTGTCGGTGATGAAGGTGCAGCAGACCCAGGTGAAGGTCGGAACCCAGGCGCGCCGGTAGGGTCCGCTTTCCACCCGAACGAAACGAGGGCCGTGGCTCCGGGGGGACAGGTGTCCTCGCCCCGAAGGGCCGCGGCCTTCGTGTTTGTGAATGGGTTCCCGCCAGCCCGTTCAGCCCCCGACGCGCGGACTGTCCGCCCTGAGCTCGCCGTGGCGGTCCCTGCCTCTGTCGCGGCTTGCCCCACATCCGCCGTGCTCACACTTTTCGCGCAAGAGGGGGCGCGGCACGCCTGTTTGTCTTTGGCGGCCTCCTTGTCCGAACGACCGTGGGTGTGACCGGAAGACCCGCGTCAGCAGGGGGGATGCACATGGGGAGCATGCAGAACGGGCGCCGTCATGGAATGGGGATGCGCACGCGGTCCTGGGCGTGGGGCGTGTCCCTGGCGGTGCTGGGGGCGGGGTGCGGCCCTGGCGGCAGCGGGCCCTCGCCCGCGGACCCGGTGGGGACGCAGCAACAGGCGGCCCTCAGCTACAACGGCCTGTCCTTCAATGGACTGTCTTTCAACGGCCTGTCCTTCAACGGGCTGTCGTTCAATGGCCTGTCCTTCAACGGGCTGTCGTTCAATGGCTTGTCATCGCCCGCCTTCGCGTCGTGGTTCGGTTTGGATCCGGCGCTGGCCGCCGAGGTCATGCACTATGTCGTCCTCTGCGCCGTCCCCGCGGGCCAGACGCGCACGTACACCGATGCGGGGACGAGCACGGCGTACACCTGGAGCGGGTTGTTGGGGCTTGCGCCGGGCTGGTCCGGGGGCGCGGCGGCGACGGTGGCCGAGCAGCAGCTCGTCTCCGCGTGCCTCGCGGCGCACACCAACCCGTTTGGCGTGAGCGTGCCCATCTCCGTGCAGGGCCGTGACGCGCTGGGACAGACGATCCCCTCCACCCCGGAGGAGCTGGCGTCGTTCACCCGGCCAGAGTCGTGCTTCTTCGGGAACCTCTTCCAGGGCGAGGGCGTCTACGCGGGCAGCCAGAACCCGCCGCTGGACGCCACGCAGAGCACCTCGCGCGCGTGCGCGGTGGTGGATGGCTCCGGGATGCCGCGCATCGAATGCGCGCCCCTGGTCTACGTGGGGAGCTGTTCGGCGGTGTGCGAGCCGGACGGCACGGCCGGGCTCTCATTCCTCCACTGTTCGACGGGGGGCGTCACGTACTCGCCGATCACCACGCGCATCCGCGACGCGGACGTGGCCGTCTGTGGCGACGGCACCTGTCAGGTGACAGAGTCCTGCGGTGCATCCACCACGTACGACGCGTGCGCGGCGGACTGCGGGGCGTGCCCCTGAAGGAGGGTGGGGCGGCCTTCAGCCGGAGTGGGAACCCAGGCCGGAGGCCGCGCCCGCGCGCAGCCGTTCATGGAGCGCGTCGGTGAGCAGGTACCAGAACTGCACGTTGCCGAAGCTGAGGATGTCGCCGCCCCGGAGCGGCACCTCGCGCTGCCCGATGGTGCTGGCGTTGACGAAGGTGCCGTTGGTGGAGCCCAGGTCGCGCACGGTGCAGCGGCTCTGCGCGCGGCTCCACCGGAGCTCCGCGTGCTGCTTGGAGACGGAGGCGTCGTCCAGCACCAGCTCGCAGTCCAGCCTGCGGCCGATCCGCAGCACGTCGGCGTCCTTGAGCGTGGGCAGGGTGGCGACGAGCAGGTCGTCGAATTCGAAGAGCAGCGCGAGCATGCCCTGCTCGACGTCGCCGGGATCCGCCATGCGGGTGGGCGCGAGCGCGGCGGCGGACAGCTCCGACGGCGGACGCTGCACCAGTGCGAAGGGACCCAGCTGGTGCTGGAAGGTACCCACGGGGAGTCCCGAGGCGAGCGCGCGCAGTTCCTGGACGGACAACACGTGGGCAGCCTAACGGGTCGGCAGTCGGGCGCCCAGCCGGTACCGGACGATGGCGGTACGGCTTTCGTTGACCCACCAGCGACTCGTTCCCTACATTGCCCGTTTCCAGTCGAGGGCCGGGTTCCAGGAGGGAGCGCCGGGTCCCCGATGTTTGCAGCCAGGTGATGGAAGGAGCGGTGGTTCGATGAGCGGGAGCGACAACATCCCGATGACCCCCCACGGTCTGCAGAAGCTCAAGGACGAGCTGAAGCACCTCCAGTCCGTGGAGCGGGGAAAGATTTCGCGTGAAATCGAGGTCGCGCGCGCGCACGGCGACCTGCGGGAGAACGCCGAGTACCACGCGGCCAAGGAGAAGCAGTCGCACATCGAGGGGCGCATCCTGACCCTCAACGACTGGATTGCGCGCGCGGAGGTCATCGACCCGTCGAAGCTGGGGGGGGACAAGGTCATCTTCGGCGCCACGGTGGAGCTGGTGGATACGGAGAACGACAAGACCATCTCCTACCGGTTGGTGGGGGAGACGGAGGCCGACCTGAAGAAGCGGTGGATCGCCGTCACCTCGCCGGTGGCGCGCGCGCTCATCGGCAAGAAGGTGGGCGACATCGCGACCGTGCAGAGCCCTGGGGGCGTGCGCGAGCTGGAGATCGTGGAGATCCGCTTCGAGGAGCCGCGGGAAGACGCGCAGCCCGGCCAGGGCTGAAGCCCGGTGGTCAGCGGGTCCTTCGGGGGGGCGGGCATGGGCTCGCTCCCCCGGTTTCGTTTTCCGCGCGGCGTCAGAACCGCTTCGTAGGATGGAGGCTGGAAACCCGCGTGAACCACCCGCTCGCCAGCCTCATCGGACCCTTGAAGTACGCGTGCCAGCGTGACTTCGCCCAGCTGGGCACTGTTCGGGATCTGCGCACCCTGATGGAGCGCACCCTGGCGGCGGCTGGGGGCGTGGACGCGGGGGCGTTGGAGGACCTGCGGGCGGCGCTCCCGCATGTGGATCCCCCCGCGCCACCGGAGCACCGCAAGGCGGCCCTGCGCCAGGTGTTGGGGGCGCTGAAGCGGAGCGGCGTGGCCCTTCCAGAGGAGCTGGAGCGGGTCGTTGTCACGGGGGAGCTCAACGCCGTGGCGGCCCGGTTCCCCCGGGCGCCGGAGCGTGGGCACCTGCTCGAAGCGGAGTCGAACCCCGCGCCGCCTCGTCGCCGGATGACGCCGCCCCCGGGAACGGTGGAGGCCCGGGGAAGCGCGGTGCCGCCCTGGCGCTCCCAGGACCCCGTGCCCCTGGTGAGGGGAGAGTACCGGAGCGCGCCCGGAGGCGCGACATCGTCCGCTTCACGCACGGCGGGAGTGGGTGCGCGCGGCCCGGGGAATGCGGTCGCACGCGGCGTGCATCCGGAGGGGATTGGGGCAGGCAAGGTGGCCCAGTCCCCGGGCTTCGACGGCCCTCGCTCGACGCACCCGGGCGGCGGTCCCACGCAGGTCGATTCATTTCCGTCGCTGAAGGCGGAGGGCTCGCCGCGCGGCCCGCGTGCCACCGCGCCGCGAGGGGGCGCCGCTGGCCCGTCGCCCATGAGCGAAGCCCCGCCTCGGGGCGCGCGGCTCACGGCGATGGACTCCGGCCCTGGTGGCGCGGCGCCCCGTGCTCCGGCTGCGCGCTCCGCGGCGATGGACTCCGACCCTGGTGTCGCGGCGGCCCGTGCTCCGGCGGGACGGAGCAACATGGGGGGCGGCCCTGGTGTCGCGGCGGCCCGTGCTCCGGCGGGACGGACCGGCGTGGGCGCCGACCCCCGCAAGGTGGCCCCTCCGGCGGACCGTCCTCCCGCGGAGAAGGCGCGGAAGAAGAAGGCCAAGGCCGTGGGCGCGGAGGCGTCGCGCTCCGAGGCGAAGCTCCTGTCCATCGCGCCGCGCTCCGGCCCGCTGTCCGCGCCGCTCAAGACGCTGGGCAAGCGACTGGGGCCCCGCCTCATCGCGGTCCTGGACAAGAAGGGCCTGCGCCGCACCGGCGACATCCTGTTCCTCCTGCCACGCTGTTACGAGGACCGCCGCAAGCTGCGCACCATCGCGGAGCTCATCCCCGGCGAGCGCGGCGTGACGGTGGGCACCGTGAAGACCGCGGACTTCGTCCCGGGCCGCGGTGGCCGGCGCATGTTCCGCGCCGTCGTGGGCGACCGCTCCGGCAGCATCGCCGCGACGTACTTCCACGCGGGCCCCTGGCTCAAGAGCCGCTTCTCCGTGGGCAAGCAGCTGGTGCTCTCCGGGGAGGTGCGCGCCTCCATGAATGGCCGCGAGATGGCCCACCCGGAGCTGGAGCCCGCCGAGGACCTGGAGTCCACGACGTCCGTCCACTTCCACCGCATCGTCCCCATCTACCCGGGCTTCGAGCGCGGCGAACAACGCTCGTTCCGCGAGCTGGCCTCGCGCATCAGCGAGCAGCACGCGCATCACCTGGAGGAGCCGCTGCCCGCGGACCTCCGTCGCCGCTACCACTTGATGGGCTTGCCGGACGCGCTGCGCTTCATCCACTTTCCGCCCGAGGACGCGGACCTGGAGGCGTTGGACGCGCACCAGAGCCCCGCGCACCGCCGGCTCGCCTTCGACGAGCTGTTCTTCCTCCAGTTGGGCATGGCCCTCAAGCGCCAGGGCATCAAGGCGGAAGAGGGCATCGCCTTCGCTGTCACCCCGGAGCGGCTGGAGAAGGCCCGCGCCGCGCTGCCCTTCCAGCTCACGGGCGCGCAAGCCCGCGTGGTGGGCGACCTCGCCCGGGACATGGCGCGGCCGGAGCCGATGAACCGGCTGGTGCAAGGCGACGTGGGCAGCGGGAAGACGGCGGTGGCGCTCGTCGCCGCCATGGTGGCGCTCCAGGACGGCTACCAGGTGGCGGTGATGGCCCCGACCGAAATCCTGGCCGAACAGCACGAGCGCACCTTCCGCCGCATCCTGGAGCCCCTTGGCTTCCGCGTGGGGCTGGTGAGCGCGGCGGGCACCGCGAAGCACAAGCGCGGGGTGCGCGAGGCCGTGGCGAAGGGCGAGCTGCACCTCGCGGTGGGCACGCACGCGCTGCTGGAGGGCGGCGTGTCCTTCCAGAAGCTGGGGCTGGTGGTCATCGACGAGCAGCACCGCTTCGGCGTGCTTCAGCGCCACACCCTGATGAGCAAGGGCCTCACGCCGGACGTGCTGGTGATGACCGCCACGCCCATCCCCCGCACGCTCGCGATGACGCTGTACGGCGACCTGGACGTGTCCGTCATCGACCAGCTCCCGCCCGGCCGCACCCCCATCACCACGCGCGTCTTCAACACCCAGTTCCGAGCCCGGGTCTACGAGGCGGTGGGCGCGGAGCTGGCCAAGGGCCATCAGGCCTACGTCGTCTATCCGCTGGTGGAGGAGTCGGAGAAGCTGGACCTGGAGGACGCCACCCAGGGCGCGGCGAAGCTGCAGCAGGTCTTCCCCTCCGCGAGCGTGGGCCTGCTGCACGGGCGCATGAAGCCAGAGGAGAAGGACGCCGTGATGGAGGCCTTCCGCGACAAGCGCATCCAGCTGCTCGTGTGCACCACGGTGGTGGAGGTAGGCGTGGACGTGCCCAACGCGTCCGTCATGGTGGTGGAGTCCGCGGAGCGCTTCGGCCTGTCACAGCTGCACCAGCTGCGCGGGCGCGTGGGCCGAGGCGCCGCGGCCAGCTTCTGCTTCCTGGTCGCGGGGGCCGCCCGCTCCTGGGAGTCCACCGAGCGGCTGGGCGTGATGGAGCGCAGCAGCGACGGCTTCGTCATCGCGGAGAAGGACCTGGAGATCCGCGGCCCCGGTGAGTTCCTGGGCACGCGGCAGAGCGGCCTGCCGGAGCTGGCCGTGGCCAACCTGGTGCGAGACGGCGACCTGTTGTCGCTGGCGCAGGTGGAGGCGCGGCGGATCATGGACGCCGATCCGAAGCTCCAGGAGCCGGACCACCAGGGGCTCGTGAAGGCGCTGGAGGAGCGGTGGGAGGGGCGGCTGGCGCTGGCCCGGGTCGGGTAGGGCAGGCACGAGCGGCGCTCGTCCGTCAGGGTGTCTCCGACTTTCGGCATGCCTACCTTGGGTGTTGGGGGACCACGGGGGACGCACGCGATGGGAGACTGGGGGCGAGCGGAATATCTGGCGAGAGAGGGCATCCGGGACCGCCGGGTGCTCGCGGCGATCGCCAGCCTGAGCCGTGAGGACTTCGTGCCCGCCCACGAGCGGGACGCGGCCCAGGAGGACGTCCCCCTGCCCATCGGCCATGGGCAGACCATCAGCCAGCCCTATGTCGTCGCCCTGATGAGCGAGGCCCTGCGCCTGCGCGGCTGTGAGCGCGTGCTGGAGATCGGCACCGGCTCCGGCTACCAGACGGCGGTGCTGGCGCTGCTGGCCCGAGAGGTCTTCACGGTGGAGATCGTCCGCGAGCTGGCGCGGGGCGCGCGGCGCCGCCTGCACCGGCTGGGCTTCGGCAACGTGTTCTTCCGGGAGGGGGACGGAGCGCTGGGCTGGCCCGAAGCCGCGCCCTTCGACGCCATCATCGCCACCGCCGCGCCCGAGGAGATCCCCCGCGCGCTCCTGAATCAGCTCAAGCGGGGGGGCCGGATGGTCATCCCCGTGGGCGCCATGAACGAGACGCAGGAGCTGCTGCGCATCCGTCGGGGCATGCCCGGGTTGTTGCCCCGGGTGGAGCGGCTGCTGCCGGTGCGCTTCGTCCCCATGACGGGGCAGGGCTCGTCGATGAGCTGATGGGGGGAGCGGATGGGGCGCCAGGGCGTCCTCCTGCACGCCACCCCTCCGTCCGGGGTCGCGTTGCCGAGCGGGGAGGGGACCGGTAACGTCCCGCCCATGATCATCTGCCCGGTCTGTGACCACGTGCAGTCGGAAGGCGAAGAGTGCGAAGGCTGTGGCAGGCGCTTCCCCGACCTCGTGAACGCCCCGCCCGCCGTGGTGGCGCCGATGCCGGAGCTGGAGCTGACGCACCACGCGGGGGGCCGCGCGGAGGTGGACGCGCCCCCGCTGCCGGAGCTGGACCTGACGCGGCTGCGCTCGGGCCCGGACCTGCCGGCCATGTCGGTGCCGGACCTGGAGCTGACCCGTTCGGGGGACACCGGCGCGGTGCCTGTCGCCCCGATGATGGACCTGGACACGGGCCGCGCGCAGGACGACGGCGTGCGCACCGCCGCGCCCGTGGGCGCGGTGACGTGCCGCTATTGCCGCCATGTGCAGGCCGAGGGCCTGATGTGTGACGGCTGCGGCATGCGCCTGCCCCGCGCGCGCGTGGCGGCGCCGGTGGCCGCGAAGGGCCGCGGGGCGGACGCGGGCGAGCGCATCCCCTGTCCCTCCTGCCACGTGCTGACGTACCCCGGCCGCGCGTGCCTGGCGTGCGGCACGAGGGTGGAGGTGGAGGCGTGACGGCCCCGGCGCTCAAGGCGGGCTACGCGTGCAGCGAGGGCTGTGGCTTCACCGCCTCGCTGTGGGACGTCGTCTACCGCTGCCCCCGCTGCGAGGGCCTGCTGGAGGTGGCGCACGACGAGGCCGCCCTGCGCGCGGTGCCCGCGGCGGAGTGGAAGCGCCGCTTCGAGTCGCGCTTCGCGACGTCGCGGCTGCCGGACGGCTCCGGGGTGTGGGGCAAGCGGGAGTGGGCGCTGCCCGAGCTGCCGCTGGAGGACATCGTCTCGCTGGGCGAGGGGCGCGTGCCGCTCAAGCCGCTGCCCCGCATGGCGGCGGAGCTGGGCCTGGGCTCGCTGATGTTGAAGGAGTGCGGCGTGTCCCCGACGGGCAGCTTCAAGGACTGGGGCATGACGGTCCTCGTGTCCGCGGTGAAGCACCTGCGCTCGAGCGGCACGCCCATCCGCGCGGTGGCGTGCGCGTCCACCGGCGACACGTCCGCGGCGCTGTCCGCGTACGCCGCGGCGGCGGGCATCCCGGCGGTGGTGTTCCTTCCGAAGAACAAGGTGTCGCTCGCGCAGCTCGTGCAGCCCATCGCCAACGGGGCGCGCGTGCTGTCGCTGGACACGGACTTCGACGGCTGCATGAAGCTGGTGCAGGCGGTGACGGCGGACACCGGGCTGTACCTGGCGAACTCGATGAACTCGCTGCGCATCGAGGGCCAGAAGATGATCGCCATCGAGCTGTGCCAGGACCTGGGCTGGGAGCCACCGGACTGGATCGTCATCCCGGGTGGCAACCTGGGCAACGCGAGCGCGCTGGGGCGCGGCCTGGACCTGCTGTTCACCCTGGGGTTGATCGCGCGCCGGCCCCGCATCGCGGTGGCGCAGGCGCAGCGGGCCAACCCCCTGGCGCGCGCCTTCCGGGGCGGCTTCCAGGATCTGGTGCCGATGCAGGCGGGGGCCACGCTCGCGTCCGCCATCCAGATTGGCAACCCCGTGTCGTTCCGCCGCGCGGTGCGGATGCTGCGCGCGTTCGACGGCGTGGTGGAGGAGGCGTCGGAGTCGGAGCTGGCGAACGCCGCGGCCCGCGCGGACCGCGAAGGCACCTTCGCCTGCCCGCAGACGGGCGTGGCGCTGGCGGCGGTGGAGAAGCTGGTGGCGTCGGGGGTGATGGCGAAGGGGGCCAGCGTCGCGGTGGTGGCCACCGCGCACGGCCTGAAGTTCGCCGACTTCAAGGTGGGCTACCACCGGGAGGCGCTGGCGGACGTGAAGGCCGCGCACGCGAACCCGCCGGTGGAACTGCCCGCGGACCTGTCCGCCGTGCGCGCGGCCCTGAAGGACCTGGGCTGAGCCGGGCCCCGCGCACGACGGCGGCGCTACTCCACCAGGAGCGGGATGCGCGACTCGATGGTGAGACCGAAGCCCGAAAGGCCGCGGTAGGTCATGTCCGTGTTGGTCATCAGGCGCATGGCGCCGATGCCCAGGTCGGTGAGGATCTGGCAGCCCATGCCCACGTCGCGTGATTCGTGGGGCGTGCGGCCGGAGGCCGTGTTGCTGCCATCGCCCGCGCGCTTGTGGTGGATGCCGAAGTCGTCGCCGTGCATGCCGGGCAGGTAGACGATGACGCCGGAGCCCTCGCGCGCGACGTGCTCCAGGGCGCGATCCAACAGCAGGTGGCACTTGCAGTCCGGCGAACCGAACACGTCCCCCAGGGCGCAGGCGCCGTGCAGGCGCACCAGCGGGGCGGGCTGGGCGTGCTCGGGGTCGCCCTTCACCAGGACCAGGGACTTCGCGCCGTCGGGCGTCCACGAATAGGTGAGGGCGGTGAACTCGCCGTGGCGGGTGCGCACGACGCTCTGGCCGGGCTCGCGCCGCACCAGCCGGTCCTTGCGGCTGCGGTACTGGATGAGGTCCGCGATGGTGATGAGCGACAGCTTGTGCTCGCGCGCGAAGGCCTTGAGGTCCGGCATGCGCTGCATGGTGCCGTCGTCCTTCACGAGCTCGCAGAGGATGCCGGAGGGCTGCAGGCCCGCGAGCCGCGCCAGGTCCACGGCGGCCTCGGTGTGGCCCGCGCGGCGCAGCACGCCGCCCTCGCGGTAGCGCAGCGGGAAGATGTGACCGGGGCGCAGGAAGTCATCCGCGGTGCTGTTCGGATCCGCCAGCGCGCGGATGGTCTTGGTGCGGTCCGCGGCGGAGACGCCGGTGGTGGTGCCGTGGCGGAAGTCCACGGAGACGGTGAAGGCGGTGCGGTGGGACTCAGTGTTCTCCGCCACCATCTGCGGCAGGCGCAGCGCGTCCAGCCGCTCGGCCAGCATGGGCTGGCAGATGATGCCGCTGGTGTGGCGGACCATGAAAGCCAGCTGCTCCGGCGTGGCCAGCTCGGCGGCCATGATGAGGTCGCCTTCGTTCTCGCGGTCCTCGTCATCGGCGACGACGACGCACTTGCCAGCCTGGATGTCGCGGATGGCCTCCTCGATGGTGTTCAACTCGGAGTCTGGGCTCATTGCGGGGCTGCTCATCCTGCTGACGACGTGGAGGGGCATGGTGGGCGGCATGTAACGCGAGGGGGGTGGGGTGGCAAGCCGTGCCCGGGGAGCAGGCGTGCGTCCGTTCAATAGGTGGGATGAGGGGAACCTGTGACAGGGCGTCCGGGTCCAGGCCCGCGACTCGACGGCCTGGGGGCGGGTGATGTAGGGTCTTTGGCTCCGTGAGCGCAGACATCCAGGACAAGCGGGCTCGGTTCGACCAGTTGCAGGAGAGCCTGGCGACCCGGCAGAGCACGACCCACTTCACCCATGCGGGGGTTTCCACCATCGCCTTCCTGTTGATTTCAGGGGCGGCGGGGAAGCTGTTCCACGACTCGCTGCGAACACCGCTGCTGGCCTGGGGTGCGGCGTTGCTGGCGCTGGGGCTGCTGGGGTACGGCTTCCGCAGCTATCGCAAGGGCCGCGCGGTGTTGGCGGATGAGCTCCAGCGCTACGAGACGCTGCTCGCGCTGCGCAGCGAGCTGCACCTGGACAACCCCGCCGCGCTCCTGCCCCGGTGAGCGCCGCGAGGAAGACCGCCCGCCCGGGGCGGTTCATCGTCCTGGAGGGACTGGACGGCGCGGGCACCACCACGCAGACGGAGCGGCTGGCGTCCGCGCTGCGCGCGGATGGGCACGCCGTGGTGACGACGCGCGAGCCCTCCGACGGGCCCGTGGGCACGATGGTGCGTCAGGCGCTCACGGGCCGCCTGGGGCTGCCGCAGGGCCGCGGGCCGCTGGCGCCGGAGACGCTGGCGCTGCTGTTCGCCGCGGACCGCACGGACCACCTGCACGCGCGGGTGCTGCCGGCGCTGGAGGAGGGCAAGGTCGTGCTGTGCGACCGCTACGTGCTGTCCTCGCTGGCGTACCAGGGGGCGAGCCTGCCCATGGCGTGGGTGGACACGATGAACGCGCACGCGGTGTCGCCGGACCTGACGTTGTTCGTGGGCGTGGACCCCAGGGTCGCGGCGAAGCGCCGGGCCGTGCGCGGCGCGCCCGCGGAGCTGTTCGAGGCGGACGAGGCCCAGCGGCGGATCGCCAGGCAATACCTCAAGGCCATCACGCTCCGGCAGAAACGAGAGCGCATCGTTCGCATCGACGGCGAGCTGTCCGTGGAGGCCGTGACGGACGCGTGCCTGATGCAGGTGCGGCGGGTGCTCGCGCGCGGGCGCTGAGCTCCGGCTGTTCCTGCCTCGGTCGTTTTTCACCTTTCGCGGGTGACAAGGGTGACTTATCCGGCGCGCGGACCCTGGGCCTGGCCCGGTCCGCGCCACCCTTCACCCGGACAGGTATGAACTCCATCCTGCGTCCCGCTGCTCCTCCCCGTGTTCGTTCGCGGTTCCACCCCAGGAGCCTCGTCGTGCTCGCCCTCTGCGCGGCGGCCCTGTTGTCCGCGGCGTGCGGCTCCGACGAGACCGTCGACCCACCCGTGCCCCCGCCCCGGGATGCGGGCGTCGACGCGGGCGTCGACGCGGGGCCGGGGACGACGGATGGCGGAGGCGATGCGGGCCCCTCGGAGCCGGATGCGGGGGTGGAGCCTTCCTTCTCCCTGGCGACGTCCCCAGAACAGACGGTCCAGTTCATGGCCGGCGCGTCCAGTTCGAGCGGGGTCTACGTCACCCGCCAGCCCTCGTTCACCGGGGACGTCTCCGTGACGGTGGACGGGCTGCCTCCCCACGTGCGCACCGTCCAGGCGCTGCCGCTGCTCATCCCTGGCTCGGAGACGTCGGCATTGCTGGGCTATGTCCCGGATGAGTTCGCGGCATATGGCCGCTACTCCCTCAAGCTGGTCGGAGTGGGGGGCGGCGAGCGCGTCGAGTTCCCGCTGACCCTGGAGGTCCAGCCCGGTCCGGCCGCGCTGGACAGTGCGTTCGGAGCAAGCGGGGTGATGGTGCCCGGGCTCGGTCCTTCGCCGGTGACCATCACTTCCATGGCCGTGCAGCCGGACGGCAAGTGGATCCTCGCGGGCTTCACCGGTTCCGTCATTGGCCTGCGGGACGTGTGGGTCGCCCGTCTGCTTCCGGGTGGGACGCCGGACCCCACGTTCGGCACGAACGGCGTGGTGGTCAGCGACATCTGCGGCGGCGATGACTACGCGGATGCCGTCGCGGTGCTTCCGGATGGCCGCATTGTCGTGGCGGGGGGCGCCGTCGCCGGGACGAACACCTGCGGGGGCACGAAACAGCAGGGCCTGCTGATGGCCCGCTACACGGCGGCGGGAGTGCTGGACACGACGTTCGGGGGGACGGGCGTGCGCACGTTCAAGATCACCACGGGCATCGCCACCCTGCACGGGCTCACGGTCGACGCGAGTGGCCGGTACATCGGCGTGGGCACCGGCGACAACAGCGGCACGGACATGGTCGTGGTCCGCCTGCTTCCGACCGGGGCCCTGGACACGACCTTCAGTGGGGATGGCGTGGCCTCCGTGGATCTGGGCCGGTCGGATGACGGCCGCTGCGTCGTCGTCGAACCCGACGGGAAGATCATGCTGGCGGGCACGTCCACGGGCAGCTTCAATCTGCTGGCCCTCAAGCGCCTGAACGCGGATGGCTCCCCGGACAGCACCTTCCGCTATCTCCCGTTGGCCGCCTACCCGGAAGTCACCCCGCGCTCACTGCACCGGCTCTCCGACGGGAACTGGCTGGTGGCTGGGAAGGGGGTGTCCTACAGCGGGAGCACCTCCGCCGTCGTCGCGCGGCTGACGTCGACCGGGGCCGAGGACTCGTCCTTTGGCGACAATGGTTACAAGTCCTTCAATACCTTCGCATACCCGGCGAGCGTGACCGACACGGTCGTGGGCTCGGGCCTGCTGGCGGATGGGACGATCGTCGTCGCCACTTCAAGCCAGGATGCCCAGGGCGCCTCCGCGGTGGGGGTCACCCACCTGCGCGCGAATGGATCGGCCACGCTCCGCTCGAACCGGACCGACCTGCCTGGGGACGAGAAGCCGACCGCCGCGGTGCTGGGCGCGGATGGGTTCCTGCGCGTCGCCGGCTCGCGCACCCCGGAGGGCGGCACGCAAGCCGAGCCCTTCGTCATCCGCTTCCATCCGTACTGACGCGAACGTCACGCGTCCGGCAGTACGACCCGGAAGCCGCGCACCAGCGCCCAGAG